>CAKZKQ010000698.1 GCA_937123825.1 uncultured Pseudomonadota bacterium | reverse complement strand
AGCTTCGGCCTTTTTTGCTCTGGCCACGGCAGCATTGTGCTGCCACATCGGTGGCAATCGATGTGTGACCTTGAAGGTGTCAGTGTATGACAGTATCAAGGCGTGTATGCACAGGCGCACAGCGTGACCATAAGCTCCGGGGTGGTTTATGCATGGCCGCCAGCCATGCATCCATGCCCTCCTTGACGACTTTCGTGACCCATTGCTGGTTTGCGAACGTCATTGACGCATTGTGACGCCTGCTTTATCTTTTAAGGAGGACCGCAACCAGCACTTTGGAGCGTCAAAGACGCTATGACCTCGCACCAAGCCCAGCACACACCAACATCAACGCTCCCCCCCGGGACCCTCTTTGAGGGGCGCTATCGCGTTGAAGAGATCATCGGACATGGCAAAGCCGCTGTCGTGTATCGGGCCACCCAGCTCAACATCAAGCAGGCCATTGCGCTCAAGCTCCTCCACATCAAGCCTCGGGATGGCTTTGAGCAGCGCTTTGATCGCGAGGTGCGGGCGGCCACACAGATCCAGCACCCCGATGTGGTGCGGGTCTTTGACTTTGGTCTGGCCCAGGGGCGCCAGCCATACATCGCCATGGAGTTGCTGCGTGGCCACACGCTGAGTCAGGAGCTTGACGCCCACGGTCCGCTCGAGGTGGAGCGCGCCATAGGGCTCTTTGTACGCTGCCTTGATGCGCTTCAGGCTGCCCACGCCCGTGGGATCATCCACAGGGACATCAAACCCGACAACCTCTTTTTGGTTGAACCCAGGTCCCAGGTGGAGACGCTCAAGCTGCTGGACTTCGGGGTGGCGCACATCATGGCCTCCCAGGCTCGCCTGACCAGCCCCGGCGAACTTTTTGGCAACCCCCAGTACCTGGCCCCTGAGTATGTTCAAAGTCAGGTGGTTTCCCCTGCGCTGGACGTCTATCAGATGGGGTTGGTGCTGGTGGAGGCGCTCTGTGGTGTGCCCGTGGTGGACGCAGGCTCCGATATGGAGAGCATGATGCGCCACTGCCGCGGCGAGTTGAACATCCCCGAGTCCATCCGCAACAGCCCGCTGTGGGCTTGCGTGTCGCGGGCGCTCAGCGCCGATCACACCCGGAGGCTCAAGAGCGCGGGTGCGCTGCGTGACGCGTTGTCGGCGATCTCGGCCGACGTCGTCGAGTACCACCGCGTCCAACCCATCCGTCACCGCAGCCCCAACGCCACCTTGCCGTCTTCTGGGGTGCGCTTTGATGGGCTCTCGGCTGCGCTTGGCAGCACCACCGAGTCCCCCCAGATCTTCAAGGGTGGCTCCGCATCGTTGATGACCAACTCGGGCTCCTTCCCGCACCTTGGCGCCACCACCGATCTGCCACGGCTCGATCAGATCGCTTCACAGGCCGCCTCTGTCATGGCGAGGCCCAGCCCCTCTGGACAACTGCGGCGGATGAAAGGCCCGGCGTCCAATTCTGACGATCACGCCGCCACCATCGTCGACTTCTCACCACCCGACAGCCCCAAGAAGCCCGACAAGGCGCGCACGGGGACCATCGTCGACTTTTCGCCTCCCCCAGGCGGCGGTGAGGCCACCGAACCAGAGGGTTTTGACTCGCCTTCGCGACCCGCCCCGGCGCGCAAGAGCACCGTCCCCATGGACAAGTCTCACTTTATGGGCGCCGAGGAGTCCGAGCCTGAAGACCTGACCCACCGTGAGCGCAAGCGCCCCCCGCTGCACGCCACGGTCAACATGCGGGCCCTTGATGAGGACGCCTCAGACCCTGACGAAACCGAGCCTGGTGGTGTTGAACCGCTCCAGGAGGTTGCCCGCCGCAAACCGACCTCCAAACCCCCGGCGGCCACACCTGCCCCCTCACCGTCCCAGGCCATGGCGGCCCCCATTCCACAAGCCCCGTCTCCAATCAAGAGCCCCCGAAAGAAGCGCACGAGCCTCTTTTTGATGGCGCTTCTGGGTGTGGTGGTGCTGATGCTGCTCAGCGCCGCGGCTGTGTTGGTTTTGTTGGCCAGCGGCATCATTGGTTCGGGCTTTGAGTTGCCCACCGAGACCACCCCTGCGGTCCAGGAAGAGTCCGCCGACGCCCCCTGAGCGCAGCCCGTTTTAAAGATGGGCCTGGTGTCATGTCGCGGGCGTTTGTGCCGATACCCCATACACAAAGTCCAAGGGCGCTTCGGTGTGCTCGCCGTGGGCTGCTTTTTCATGTTTTGGTATCAGTTATGCTTGTGGTCCTTGGAGAAAATGGACTATAGTTTAATTGGTGTTGAAAAAAGGTTCGTGTGGGTAAATGTAATATTGAATTTAGGTTCAGTATTGCTCTGTTCGGTGGGGCCAGTTAACTTCAAGGGTGTCAGAGAGAGAACGCTTCGACAGGGAGGGTTGAGGGATGAGCACAAGGTTTTGGGGAGTGAAGGTCCTGGCAGGCATGGCGCTGGCGTGCATGCTGGTGGTTGGTGCGGGGCAGGTCCAGGCCGAAGACGACGGCGGCGCTGCGGTGCTGCGCTACCAGGTCCTGGTGGCTGATAAGATCGCTTTTGGCGTCAATCAGTCGGGTCTGACGCGAACACAACGCTCTATAATTGATGTGATGGCTCAGTGGCTCAAGGAGAACCCTGAGACCATGGTGACCGTCGAAGGACACGCCGACGCCAGCGAGCGCAAGGTCGACAAGCTCAGCCAGTCGCGGGCCGAGCTTGTGCACAAGATCCTGGTGCGCAAGGGCGTCAACCCTGAGCGCCTGAAGATCGCCTCGTTTGGTTCGGCCAAGCCCCTGGTCGAAGGCAGAGACAACCGCTCCAAGGCCCGCAACCGCCGTGTGGAGTTCAACGTCATCCGAGAGGTGTCCTTTGAAGACCAGGTGCACTTCAAGCCGGGGGCGGCGTCGTTGGCCGACGCCTCACAGCTTGATGGCATCGCCTCTCGTCTTGCCAGCAACCCCAACGTGTCGCTGCGCGTGGTGGGCCATGCTGAATTGGGCGAGGAGGATGATCCGGAGCGGTTGCGCGCGCTGAGTGTGTCGCGCGCTTCGTCGGTGCGTCAGGAGTTGATGCGCAGAGGGGTCGCCGGCAATCGTTTGCAGGTGGCGGGCGTGGGTCATCGCGGTCCAAAACCCACCAATCACAACCGGCGCGTGAATTTCTATATCGTTGCATACTGAACAGTTCCGGGTGATTTTAACGGCCTCGGCACCTCCATGGCCCGCTGTGGAGATCATACAAAGTCCCAAGGCGCTGCGTTGTCTTGGGGCTTTGTTGTCTCTGGGGTGGGTCGCAGGGTGGGAAAAAACGCCCAAAAATCACTGTTCAGGTCGAAAAATCGACTCGGAAACGCCCTAAAGCGCCATAAATGCGCGATTAGGCGTTGACGTGAGTGTATCGGAGCGTTACTGTCGCTCCGAATTGAGCGTTTGCTGGGTGCCGATGTTTAGGGTGTTGGTGGCTCAGACAAACGCAATACCTCAACCCATTTTGTCTTGTTTTCCGGGGCAATGGATGTTCCGGGTCGATAGGAGGAAGTAGGAGCCATGCATAAGAACGATCTCGTCAAAAAGGTTGCTGAAGACACTGGTGTCAGCTCCCGCGACGCGGAAGCCGTTGTCAACTCCGTCTTTGCGACCATCGCCGACACCATCAGCGCCGGCAACAAAGTTGTCGTCACCGGTTTCGGTACTTTTGAGCGCAAAACCCGCAAAGCCCGCAAGGGTCGTCACCCCAGCACCGGCGACGTCATCGACATTCCCGAGAAGTTCGCCGCCAGCTTCTCCCCCGGCAAGCTCCTCAAAGAGCAGGTCGAGAAGGGCTGAAGTTGCTTGAGGGCGTGACGCTCTCACACGCACATCAGTACAAAAACCCCGTGGTGAACTTCACCGCGGGGTTTTTGCGTTTTTATCCCCTTTGCCCAATCACCAGTCCCCAAAGGGGCAGGCGTGGTCTTGCGGGCATGGGCTGAACCAATCCCAAACCCCAGAAGAAGGGCTTGGTATTACATCTCCAGGCGGGCTACGACCGGGAAGCGGCGTCCGACGCCAAAGGCCTTGGTGGTGATCTTCAAACCAGGGGCCGCCTGACGGCGCTTGTACTCGTTGCGGTGGAGCATGCCCACGATCTTGCGCACCACGGCGGGCTCAAAACCCTCCAAGCGACAGATCTGGTCCACCGACCGCAACTCTTCGACGTGCAACTCCAGAATCCGATCCAGCACGGCGTAGTCCGGCAGTGTGTCCTGATCAAGCTGGTCGGGGCGCAGCTCGGCGCTGGGCGGCTTGGTGAGGGTGGACTGGGGAATGGGCGCGACACGCTCCTGGTGCACGGCCAGGGTGTTGATGTGGTGGGAGAGGTTGTAGACGAGGGTCTTGGGCAGGTCGGAGAGCACCGCCAGCCCCCCGCACATGTCGCCGTAGAGCGTGCAGTAACCCACCGCCAACTCGCTCTTGTTGCCCGTGGTCAACACCAGCGCGCCGGTCTTGTTGGACAGCGCCATCAGGATCGTCCCACGCGCGCGAGCTTGAAGGTTCTCCTCGGTGACATCGGCGGGGGCGTTGCCAAAGAGCGGTGCCATGGTGGTCAAGAAGGACTGAAAGACCGGCTCGATCGGCACCACGTGGTAGGCGATGCCCAGGTTCTGGGCCAGCGCCTTGGCGTCGTCCAAAGAATGCTGGGAGGAGTAGCGCGAGGGCATGGCCACACCCGTGACCTGCTCTGGCCCCAGCGCCTCGGCGGCGATCGCCGCCGTCAGCGCCGAATCAATCCCGCCCGACAGACCCACAATGGCGGTGCGGTGGCCCGTTTTATAAAGATAGTCCCTGACGCCCAGCACCAGGGCACGACGCGTCTCTTCAAGGCCGTTTTCGGCGTTGGGCGGTGCGAGGCTCTCGCCCACTCGCCAGAGCTTGCCGGTGCGGTCCATATCAATGACCACAAAGTCTTCGGCAAAGTCCCTGGCTCGTCCTGCGGTGTAGCCATCGGCGTTGACGGCCATGGAGTGCCCATCAAAGATCAACTCGTCGTTGGCGCCCACCTGATTGACGTAGATGAGGGGGGTTTTGAGCTCCCGTGCGATCTGACCGACCAGCCTGCGCCGGGCGGCCGCTTTGCCCAGCGTGAAGGGGCTGGCCGAGATGTTGATCAGCAGTTCGGCCTTGTGGTCTTTGACCAGGCGCTCGGCGGGGTTGGTCTGGTAGCGCCGCCCAGGCAGGAGGCGATCGTCGGTCCAGATGTCCTCGCAGATCGTGATGCCAAGGCGGACCCCAAAGAGCCGGTAGGGTTTGATGGTCTCAGGAGGCGCCGGTTCAAAGTAACGGTCCTCATCAAAGACATCGTAGGTCGGCAAGAGGGTCTTGAAGGCCCGGTGCACCACGCGCCCGCCGTGGCAAAGCGCCGCAGCGTTGTAGAGTGGGCGCACGGCAGAAGGGCCCGAGCGCTCGGCGTAACCGCAGACAATGGCCAGCTTGGAGGTGCTCAGCGCCGCGATCCGGTGCAGCATCTGGGCGTTGCGGTCAATGAAGCCGCTGTGCTCTAGCAGATCCCGTGGGGGATAGCCGCAGGTGGCCAGCTCGCTTAAGACCAGAAGCTGGACCTTGTGCTTGTGGGCCTGGGAGACGGCGTGTTCGACGAGCCTGAAGTTGCTCTCAAAGGCGCCGATGGTGAAGTTCAGTTGCGCCATGCCCAGGCGCAGCCGGGGCGGAGGGTTCAAAGGGTCGGTTCCCAGCATGGGCGTGTTCCTTCGAGGTCTTTGGAGACGGTCCGAAATGGTCGACGTTGGGGCCTTTGTCCCTGCCCGGTTTGGGGCATGGGTGGGGTGGGGGTTGCGGCCCTGGGACACGATCCCACCCTGGTCTGGATACCAGAGATCATCCGGCTTTGTAACGTGCGCGGCACTCTTGGATGAGTTTGTGGGTCCGGGGCGAGACGTGGAACCCGATGGGGTGGTCCTCCAGCGCGCCGTCGAGCGCCCGCAGCGTCTGTGGGAGCATCTCCAGGTTGGCCAGTGTGTTGGCCTGGATGTCGCTTAGTGAAGGCCGGGCGCCGACCGCTTTGCCGCCCTCAAGCACGGTCTGGAGCATCTGCTCGGTGCGCGTCACACCGGCGACGGCCTCGGGGGCTTCGCCGTGCTGGGTCAGGATGCCCGCGCAGAGCCTCCCCTGGGCGTCGTATCCCCGGTGGAAGTCTTTGCGTCCAGGGTAGCTGGGTTTGGAGCTGGCCAGCTTCATGGCGGGCATGCGTTGCCCATCGACCTCTTTTTCGACCAGCTTGTAGACGCCGCTGAGCGTCGGATCATCGCGGCTGGTGACCAGCTCTGTGCCCACGCCGTAGACGTCGATGGGGGCGCCAGCGCCGACCAGCGCCTTGATCTTCAACTCGTTGAGGTCGTTGCTGGCCACGATGCGGGCGTCGGGCAGGCCCGCGTCGTCCAGGATCTTGCGCACAGAGACCGCCAACGCGCCCAGATCCCCAGAGTCGAGCCGGACCCCTTTGACGCCCTTGCCCAGCGCGGCGGCGCGGTGAGCGCCCCGGATGGTGTCGTAGGTGTCGATCAGCAGCGTGGTCGTCTCGGGGAAGGTCTTGAGGTAGTGCGCAAAGGCGGCCTCCTCCTGCTCAAACGCCATGGTGTAGGCGTGGGCGGCGGTACCAACGGGCGGAATGCCCATCTCAAAGGCAGCCTCGACGTTGCTGGTCCCGTTGAAGCCGCCCACAAAGGCGCCTCTGGCCGCCAGGACGCCCGCGCCAGGGCCGTGTGCGCGCCGGGTGCCAAAGTCGATCAGGGTTCGATCACCGGCGGCCAGGCGGACGCGGGCGGCTTTGGTGGCCACCAGCGTCTGGTAGTTCATGATGCTCAGCAGATAGGTTTCGATGAGCTGGCATTGGAGCAGGTCGCCGGTGACCTGGAGCATGGGCTCGTTGGGGAAGAAGGCCGTGCCTTCTGCCGCGGCCCGCACGGTGCCGGTGAACTTGAACTGGCGCAGCCACTCAAAGAAGCGCTCGCGGGTCTGCGCGTCCCCGACGGTGGCAAACGTGGGGGTCTGGCGCAGGAAGTCGATCTGATCGCCGTTGAAGCCCAGCCCCTGGAGGTATTCGACGGCCTGCTGGAGCCCGGCGTAGATCATAAAGCGCCGCCGCCTGGGCAGCTTGCGCACAAAGTACTCAAAGGTGACCTCACCGCCCATGTCCGCCGCAAAGTAGGCGTACATCATGGTGAGTTGATAGAAGTCTGTTTTCAGCGCGTGGCTCAAAGCTCGCTCCCTGGGTATGTTGGATACCAGACGGTGTGTCGTTGGGTATGGTTTGTCATGCCGCCGCCAAGCATACACCGTCCCCGGTGTGGTTGGCGACCTTCGGGCGTTGGCGCCCGCACGCGCCGCCCCAGCGCGTTCTTAAAATGCGATTAGAGATGGAGCCGCGGCGCGCTCAGGGCAGGGACTGGCGCAGGTCGCGGACGCGGCCAAAGACGGGGTAGGGGTTGCCGCCGCCGTCGACCCAGGAAAAGCTCTCCCAGCCGCCATCCTGAAGTTGAAAGGGCATCACAGCGCGGACCCGATCATCGGGCAGCCAGACCTCGCGGTAGCTCGACGCGGTCCAATCGGCGATTTGATCGCGTGAGCCAAAGTCTGAACTCCACCCCGTCTCGGTGATGAAGACCGGCAGGTCGCGCCCGATCAGGCGCAGCTCCTCTTCAAAGAAGAGCAGGCCGGGACGCGATTGTTCAAAGGGGACAAAGAAACCGTAGCCGTGGTTGGAGGCGGGGTAGCTGTGGGTGGCCCAGCCGTCGAGCTTCTCAAAGACGTCCGGGACCCCGTCGCGCATCGCCTGCATAAACTCCAGGGCGGTGATGCCGGGGTTGAATCCATCGCCGCCGCATTGACACGAGACGGTGCCGCCAGGGGCCAGACCCCCGATCATGACCCCGATGCGGCTGTCTCCGATGCCGTGGATGGCGTCGGCGCAGTCGCGCACCATGGAGGCGTACTCGCGGGCGGTCTGCTGGTACTCGATCCAGTTTCCTTCGACGCTCCCCGGGCGGCAGGCCCACTCGTAGCAGAGGTTGGCCTCGTTGTGGATCTCGATCCACAGCGGCCAGCCATCGCGCATGGGGAGTCCTTCGGTCACGCGCCGGTAGGCGGTGCACAGGCCGCCGTATTGCAGGTGTTGGGGATCGTCGGACTGATCGCGCACATACCGATCACCCCAGGGCGGCCCCATGCGAATGACGGGGACCAGGTCGCGGTCATAGGCGCCCCGGACTGCGTCCACCCAGCCTTGCTCCGGACCCTGGGTGTCGCGGGTGATGTTGGGGAAGATGAGCTTGATGTGTCCCCCTGGACCTGCAAGCTCGGCCGTCAGATCCAGTTGCTGGGTGCTGCCTGGACCCACGAGTCCAATGCCAAATTTGTTGGGGATGGGGTTTGGAGGGCCAGGAGGGGGATTTTCTGCGTCGGGCTGTGAAAAAGTGTCTTCGCCCATCGAAATGTCATCGACCGCGTCAGCCAGGGCGTCAATGGGAGGTTCTGGGGTGTCTTCTGGGGTGTCCGGGTTCGAAAAAGACACATCTTCGACAATATCTGTCGGTTCTTGCGCAACTTCTTCATCTTCATGGGCATCATGATGAGTGCCCACGGCGTCCCGATCATTCCGGTCCTTGATCGGGGCGCCGAGGTTGCTCTCCACTGTGGTGGTGCATCCGCTCCAGACCACACTCCCCACGCATACAATTCCCAAAGTAAAAGCGATCCACATCGAGCTTTGGTGCGTATCTTTAAGCATCAACATGTGGTGGCCCTCGCGCCGATGATCACCTCAAACCATGGTGATGTGTTGAGGCAAAGGGTTTAACAAAAGCCGCGGCCCTGACATTGAGGGCTTGAAGGGGGTTCTTTTGGCCACGGCGCCCTGGCATCTCCATGTCAGAGGGGCCAGGGGCACCAGGTGGCGCGATCCACCGGGGTTTCTGTGTCGTCAAGCGAGAGTGTAGCAAAGTCCCAATCTATAAGGAATGTGCAATGAGCGCGCTGGTTGTCCTGGCCCATGGTTCCCATCAAAACCCCGACTCGGGGTGGCCCTGTCGCGTGCACGCAGGTGCGATTGAGCGCCTGGGGTGCTTTGCCCAGGTGCGCGTGGGGTTTTGGAAAGAAGAGCCCCAGCTCCACCGCGTCCTTGAGGGCATCACCGAGGACGACGTCTATGTGGTGCCGTTCTTTATGGCCGAGGGTTACTTTACCTCCAAGGTGCTGCCCCGCGAGCTTGGCCCCTGGGTGCGCACGCCCGACAGCCAGCGCCTGATCATGTGTGAACCGGTGGGCACGGACCGCCGGATTGTGCAGGTGGTCCTTGAGCGGGCGGCGGCGGTGTGCCCGGAGGGGAGCGCGGATCGGACTCTGGCGTTGATTGGCCACGGGACCCCCAGGATGAAGCGCTCGCGCGCCTCTGTGGAGGCCTGCGCCGAGCAGCTGCGCAAGTTGGACGCGTTTGCCGCCGTGGAGACCTTCTACACCGACGACGCGCCCCAGGTCTCCAAGGCGCTCGATCTTTCGGGACCTTTGGTGGTGGTGCCGATGATGACCGCGCCGGGTTATCACACCGCGCAGACCATCCCCGAGGATCTTCAGTACGACCCTCAAAACCCCGGCCGTTTGCGCATCGCCGAGCCCGTTGGGACGTCCCCTGAGATGGTCAACATCATCCTTGACCGCGTCCAGCAGGCCAGCGCAGGCCAGTGGCGCGCGGTCGGCCTGGAGTTGCCCAGGCCGTTTCCCGGTGTGGCGTCTTTTATGGCCGGGTTGGACGAAGAGGGGACAGGTTTGGGGCCGCTTTGGGTTTGGCGCTCGCTGCGCGGCGTGATGATCGGTCCCAGACGCGAGCAAGGGCCTGCGCCGGGGGTTTCGACGGCGTTGCCCGAGGTCTTGGGGCGCTTGCGCAAGCGCGACGATGGCTCGCACCGGGTCTTGAGCCTGGGTCTGGACATGCCCACAGGGTGGCGCCTGGGGCCGTTGGGTGACGCGCTGGCGGCCAGGGCGTTGGAGGCGATGGTGCCCGGCGCGATTACCGCGCAGGCACTCTGGGCCAGCCAGGGTCTGCGCGCCACGGTGCCTTGGGACGTCTATGCGCACCGCCAAAGTGGTGTTTTAAAGCCGTTGGTGCGCGCCGATGCGCGCGCCATGGCAGCGGGAGACGCGCGCGCCTGTTCAAGGTGTGCCGCGATCCCGGTTTGGTCAGGTCAGGGCGCACAGGTGGTGCTGGCGTCTGATCAAGTGCCGTGCCTGCAGCCGTGCGCGGTCTTGGCGGCAGCGGTTGTCGATGCCGTTGATGACGGCGTCGAGGAGGGCTGAAGGGATGCTGGGGTTGACGTTGGGGCCACAGTCCTGCTACTCCATAGGGAGGTTCAGAGCACGCAAACAGACTGTCCTTTCACCTGGCCGGCGACGGCATCAGACCAAGGGTGTGTGGGCAGATCATGGTTTTGATGGGTTTGCGTGTCTTTGTCGGGACATTCTCAGGTGGCTTGTGACAGCGGCAAATGACATGAGCGATGCGATGCTGGTGAAAGCGATCGCACAAGGGGATCGCTCAGCGCTCTCTGCGCTTTACGACCGATACGCCGGGCTTATGCTCTCGGTGGCGCGTCGTATGTTGGGCGAGGAGCGCGAAGCGGAAGATCTGCTCCACGATGTTTTTTTGGAGGTGTGGCGCAAAGCGGGCGATTACAAGCCTGAGCGCGCCAGCGTCAGGACGTGGCTGATGATGCGCTTGCGCAGCCGCGCCCTGGACCGCTGCAAGTCGGCCGTCCGCTCGCGGACGGTGGGGCTCGATGATGTGGGCCTGTCCGACGCGCCGTCCACCGGTCCACAGAGGTTGCTCGAAGTGTCTCCCGATCGACACAGGCTCCACAAGGCCCTTGGGACCTTGCCCGAGGCCCAGCGTCAGGTGCTGCGCCTGAGCTACTTTCAAGGGCTGTCGTCTTCCGAAATCGCCAACGCGCTGGGCATCCCGCTGGGGACGGTCAAGTCGAGGGCAGCCGCAGGCCTGCGAGGGCTGCGACGCGGGCTGGTGAGCAGCCAGGGAGGTGGACTGTGACAGACCACACCGAAGCGTTGCTCACAGGGTTTGCCCTGGGTCTGCTCGAAGGTCAGGAGTTGGCCCAGGCCCAGGAGTTGGTGCGCACCAATCCAGAGGCCGCCGCCGAACTGGCCCGGATGCAAGACGACTTCCACATGCTGGCCTTTGACGCCGCGTCGCTGCCCGCGCCGCCTGGCGGCTTGGAGCGCCTCCTTGAGGCCACCAAGGGCGTCAGCCGCTTTGACGACTTTGTGCAAACCGTCGCCGACCTCATCGGAGACGTCGCTGCGCGCGCCAAAACGCTCCTCGACAGCCTCGACGACCCCGCAAGCTGGGTCCCTGGCCCCGCCCCTGGCACTGCGCTGGTTCACTTTGAGGGCGGGCCGCGCCTTGAAGCCGCGCTGGTCGGCTTTGTGAGCGTGGAGCCCGGCACGCTCTTCCCCGAGCACACCCACCTGGGCGAAGAGATCGTCATGGTCCTTCAGGGCGCCTTCCGTGACTCCGATGGTACCATTGTCGGCCCTGGCGATGTCCGCCGCATGTCCGACGGCACCCGGCACGACTTTGTCGCCCTCGAAGGCCCCACTTTGATCTACCTCGTGGTCCTTGAGCGAGGCGTCGAGTTCGACTTTCCCTTCGAGATTTAGGGTGTGTTTGCACAATGCCCAGAGTGCGTTAGAGGCCGTCATGATCAAAGCTGCGTTTGTGAAGCATCCACCGCTGGCCAGATTTTTAATGGTCGTGTGTGTGTTGATGGGGGTGTCCGCGTGCTCTGAGGAGACCAAAGAGCCCGCCGGCACCGGGACGCTGGACCCGCTGGAGATCCCCGAGGGGTGCAACCCGTTGGCGGCCGATGTGGATTGTTTGCTGCCTTACCCTTCAGACGTCTTCTTGCAGGACGATCCCGAGATGCCCAGCGGCAAGCGCGTGGTTTACGGCCAGGCGGCGCCGATCACCGACGACGGCGAGCTGATCGACATCACCTCGTTCTATCCCGCCGATGGTTTTTCGCACATTTCGCCCATCATGGCGCTCTTCCCGCAAGGGGTGGATGCGTCCGAGTTGGTGTCTCACACCGGGGACGTGACCGCGTCTTTAGAGCCGTCGAGCAAAACCTTGCTCATCGAGGCCGACACGGGTCAGCCGGTGCTGCATTTTGCCGAGATGGACGGGTTGACCGAGGACACGGCGCGGCGCGCGCTCTTTATGCGCCCCATGGTCCGCCTCAAGAACCAGACGCGCTACGTGGTGGCCATTCAGGGCCTGAGCGATGCATCTGGGGCCGAGATTGAGGCGCCAGAGGGCTTTCGGCGTCTGCGTGACGGTCAGGCCGCCGGGGACCCGGTCCTGGAGCCGCTGGCTGAGCGCTTTGAAGAGGCCGTCTTTCCCGTTCTGGCGGACTTTGGCCTGGAGCGCGAGGGTTTGGTGTTGGCCTGGGAGTTTACGACCCAGAGCATGGAGAACGTCGCGGGCGATATGTTGGACATGCGTGCGGACCTGATGGAGCGCTTCGAGCAAGCCGCGCCCGAAGTGACGATCACCGAACTCACCCTGGACACCACCGAATTTACCGCGCGCCGCGTCGAGGGGACCCTCAGGGTGCCGCTCTACATTGAGAGCGACGAGGAGCCCAACGCCCCTTTGGTGCGCGACGCCAACGGTCAGGTCATCGCCAATGGTCATGCTGAGGTGCCATTTCGAGCCTTGATCCCCTACAGCGCGCTTGAGAGCGACGGGCCGGTGCGGATTGTGCAATTTGGCCACGGCTTTTTCAGCAGCCGCAACGAGTTGATCAACAACTTCATCTTTGAACTGGCCGACATCCTTGGCTTTGTGGTCATCGCGGTGGACTGGTGGGGGCTGAGCAGCGCGGACACCGTGCCGGTCGGCGGCAACATCTCGGCGGCGCCCAGCCAGTCGCTGGCCTTCACCGACCGGCTCCACCAGGCCATGGCCAACGCCATCGCCACGACCTACGCCGTTAAAGGACCGTTGTTGGAGTTGGAGGCCTTTCAGCACGAAGATGGCCGCCCGCTCTACGACCCCGACCAGCTCTACTTCTACGGCATCAGCGCCGGGCACATCCTGGGCGCCACCTACCTGAGCCTGTCGCCGCACATCGAGCGGGCGGCGTTGGGGGTCGGCGGCGGCGCCTTCAGCTTCATCATGTTCCGAGCGCTGCCCTTCTTGCCGCTCTACTACATCCTGGAGACGCGCGTCACCGACCCGCTGGAGGCCCAGAAGTGGGCCACGACGCTGCAAACCGGCTTTGACCGCATCGACCCCATCACCTACGCCCCCCACGTGCTTCAGGACACCTTTGCGGGCGCGCCCTCCGAGCGCCGCGTCTTGATGCAAATCGGCATCGGCGACGCGATGGTGCCCAACCTCGCCTCGCACCTCCACGCCCGCGCGCTTGGGTTGTCGCTGATGACGCCCGCCCCGCGCGATGTGCCCGGGATGGAGGAGGTCACTGGGCCCTTTGATGGCTCTGCGCTGACCGAGTTTGATTTTGGCATCGATCCGCTGCCCGGCATCAACGCGGCCTTCCCCGAGGCGGGCAACGTCGTGCATCAGGGGGTGCGAGAGACGCCCGCCGGGATCGAGCAGATCGACGCCTTCTGGAGCGACGGCGCCCCCATCATCCATCCCTGCAACGACGCGCCCTGCCAGGGCCAGCCGCGCTGAGCGCCAATGGCCAGCGGGCCTGTGTCGTCTGATTGAACGGCCTTCATCATGATTGGAACCCTTTGACGGCGCTTGGATCCCCGTGGCTTGGTGTCCGGTGAGGTTGACAGAGACCCGTGGTGTCGACTACGACCGTTTGATGGTCGCTTTGGGGTTTGTCCAAGCAGTGCTGCGCCGTTGTGCGGGCTGATGGGCGTGCTCTGGCCTGCGCCGATGGGTGCGCGGGGCGATGTTTTTAGGCAAGTGGCCTGAGATGGTGAGGGCGCTGGGCGCGTTGGGCGCGCAGCAGAGCCTTTTTTGAGACGAGGGGAGGGCGCTCAACGTGGAAATGAAGCACAAGAGGCGCTGGCAGGACCGCCTGGCGACGCCGGTGGGACGCAGTGTGCAGTGGCTGTCGCTGATGATGGTGGCGCTGTGTGTGGTGTTGACGGTGGTGGGTGCGATGGTGAGCCAGGAGCGCCAGACGCGCAGCCCCATTCCCGTCGCTGGACAGGTCTTGGTCCAGGCCGATGGTGACGCTGCACCAGAGAAGACCGGCGAGGCGGCGGAGAAGCCCGCGGGTGAAAAGGCCGCTGAGGGCGGCGAGAAGGCCGACGCCGGTGGTGAGAAGAAGGCCAGCGTGTTGCGCAAGTCCTCGGGGACCGAGGGTTTGATGGGCCGGGCGGTGTCGTTTCTGGGGGTCTTTGCCTTCATCGGCATCGCGGTGCTGATGAGCAACAACCGCAAAGCCATCAATTGGAAGTTGGTGGGCGTGGGGACGTTGATGCAGGTGGTCTTTGCCGCCGCGATTTTCTACGTGCCAGGGGGGCGCGCGGCCTTTGATCTGGCCAATGACCTCTTTGTAAAGCTACTGGGCTTCACCACAGAAGGCTCCAAGTTCCTATTTGGCAGTTTTATACATCAGGGCGAGATACAGCCGGCGATGGTGAACTTCGCGTTTAACGTGTTGCCGACGATCATTTTCTTCTCCAGCCTGATGTCGGTGCTCTACCACCTGGGCATCATGCAGTTCATCGTGAAAGGTTTTGCCTGGGTGATGCAGCGTTTGATGGGCACCAGTGGTGCTGAGACGCTCTCAGCGTCGGCCAACATCTTTGTGGGCCAGACCGAGGCCCCGCTGGTGGTCAAGCCCTTCATCAAAGAGATGACGATGTCGGAGTTGATGACGGTGATGACCGGCGGCTTTGCGACGGTGGCCGGCGGCGTGCTGGCGGCCTACGTGGGCATGCTCCAGAGCCTCTTCCCCGACATCGCCGGTCACTTGATCGCGGCCAGCGTGATGTCGGCGCCTGCGGCGCTGGTCATCGGCAAGATCATCTACCCCGAGACCGAAGAGCCCAAGACGTTTGGCAAGCTGGAGATGCCCGACGCCCAGGACGAGGACAGCCAGGAGACAGTGATCGGCGCGGCCGCCAGCGGCGCCGGTGAGGGTCTGACCCTGGCGCTCAACGTGGCGGCGATGCTGCTGGCCTTTGTGGCGCTCATCGCGATGCTCAACGCCGTCCTGGTGTGGGCGACTGGTCTGATGGGCTTTGAGGGCGTTACGCTTCAGGTCGTCTTTGGGTACGTCTTCTTCCCGATCGCGTGGTTGATGGGCGTGCCGTGGAGCGATTGTTACGAGATTGGCCAGGTCCTGGGGACCAAGATGGTCATCAATGAGTTTGTGGCCTACATCGAGCTTGCGGGCATGATCGGCAATGCTGAGATTGCTCTGTCGGAGCGTTCGGTGGTGATCGCCACTTACGCGCTGTGTGGCTTTGCCAACTTTGGCTCGATTGCCATTCAGATTGGCGGCTTGGGCGCAATCGCGCCCGAGCGCCGCAAAGACCTGGCCAAGCTGGGTCTGCGCGCGATGATCGCTGGCAGCATCGCCGCGTTTATGACCGCGACCATCGCCGGGATTCTTGTGTAAGAACCCTGTCGGGCGGTGGCGCCTGTGGGCGCTGGCTGAGGGCCAGCGGCCCATTTAGGGGGCATTATTGAATGAGTGAAGTATTGAAGCGCGCCAATGAAGGCGCGCAGCGCGTGCTGGCCAGCACGTCGTACCGGCCCAGGATCGGGCTGATTCTGGGATCGGGCCTTGGCGCCTTTGCCGAGTCGCTGGAGGACGCCACCTCCACGCCGTACGCCGAGATCCCCGGCTTTGTGAAGACGACCGTGTCGGGACACGCCGGGAGGTTGGTCATCGGTCGCAGCGGCGACATCCCGGTCATGGTCATGGCCGGGCGCTTTCATGCCTACGAGGGCCACGACCTGGTGCAGGTCACCATGCCCGTGCGCGTCATGAAGCAGATGGGCGTGGAGGTGTTGATCATCACCAACTCGGCTGGCGGCATCAACGCCAAGTTCCCGGCCGGGACGCTGATGCTCTTGACCGACCACATCAACATGACGGGGAACAACCCGCTGATCGGCCCCAACGAGGACGACTTCGGCCCGCGCTTCCCCGACCAGACCTACGTCTACGACCCGGAGCTGCGCGAGCAGGCCCACGCCGTGGCCGCCGAAAAGGGCATCGCGCTCCAGCAGGGGGTCTACGTGGGGGTCATGGGGCCCAGCTACGAGACGCCTGCGGAGATCCGCATGCTGCGCGTCATGGGCGCCGACGCCGTGGGGATGTCCACCGTGCCCGAGGCCATCGTGGCCAACCACGCCGGCATGCGCATCGTCGGCATCAGCTGCATCTCCAACCCCGCCGCTGGCATGGAGCCCGAGCGTCTTGACCACAGCGACGTCAAGGCCACCGTGGCCACCGTTGAAGAGCAGTTCATCGACCTGATTCGGGGCATCATTGGCCGCGCAGACGCGTTGCTGAACAAGCCTTCGGAGCCGGCCTGATGACCGCCCCGCGCCCAGAGTTTGAGGTCGTGGGGCCGCTGACCGGACGCGGCGAGCAGGTCGACGCCATCTTGCGCGCGTTGCCCGACTGGTTTGGCATCGAGTCCGCCATCGTCGACTACGTGAACGCCGTCAAGACCATGCCCACCTTTGAAGCCCGCGCAGATGGGCAGACTGTGGGGTTTGTGTCGCTGAAGCACTTTGGTCAGCACGCCACCGAGGTCTACGTCATGGGGGTGCTCGGTGAGCATCACCGCAAGGGCGTGGGGCGCGCGTTGATGGACAGGGCGTTTGGGTGGGCGGCCAAAGAAGGCTTTGAGTTCATCCAGGTCAAGACCGTCAGCGGGGACTCCAAGGACCCCAACTATGCCCTGACGCGCAAGTTCTATCTGTCGATGGGGTTTGTCCCGTTGGAAGTCTTCCCGACCCTCTGGGACGCTCACAATCCTTGTTTGCAGTTGATCCGCGTTCTGGACAAGCCCTTATGAACATCCAGGACGTGCTTTTGCCAGGGGCGGTCGTCGATGGCCGCTACCGCATCGAGTCGATCATCGGCCAGGGCGGTGTGGCGCGCGTCTACAAAGCCACCCAGCTTGATCTGAAGGCGCCCGTGGCGCTCAAGGTGGTCAGCTACGTCTCGTCCAACATCACGCTGGTGCACAATTTGGAGCGGCGCCTGATCAAAGAGGGGCGCGCGGCCGCCAAAATCCGCCACCCCAACGCCATCTGCATGCGCGCCATCCGCAAACGCATGATGGTGGACGTCAATGGCAAGCGTGCCAAGCTCGACAAGCCCTACATCGTCATGGATTGCCTCCAGGGCCACACGCTGCGCCACGAGTTGGAGCAAAACGGCCCTCTGGAGCCCCAGCGTGCCCTCAGACACGTCCGCTGCGCGCTGGACGCGCTTTGGGTGGCCCACGAGCAAGGGATCGTCCACAAGGATTTGAAGCCCTCCAACCTCTTTCTGACCGCTCCGGGCACCCACCGCGAGGCGTTGGTGGTGCTCGACTTTGGCGTGGCGCGCCAGGGTGACCCCATGACCGTCAGCGTCAGCCCGCCCGTCACACCCCATTACGCCGCTCCCGAATACATCTCGTCCCAAAAGGTCGGCCCTGCGGTGGATGTCTACCAGATGGGCCTGATCCTGATTGAAATGCTCACCGGCAAGTCCCCGGTGGACGATGAGTCGCCCATTGAGTGCTTGCGGCGTCATGTGGATGGTGAGTTGGAGGTGGCGCCGTGGCTTATGGAGAGCCCGTTGGGGCCGCTGCTCAAGAGCGCCACAGCCACCAACCCCGCCGAGCGCATCGCCCACGCAGGGATCTTCTACAAAGTCCTGGGGCGGATCTCACCCCAGGACCTTCATCCGGTGCACACATAGATTTTGAGGTGAAGACGAGTCCACGCCCAGCGCATGCCGCTCCGTTTCAGGAGCGGCATACCGCGTGGTGTGTGCCTGGGCTGCGCAGATTCAGGGGATCTGGCAGAAGTCGGGGAAGACCTCGGGCAGCTCTTCGGCGTAGGGGGAGGGGACGGTGCCCTTGGGGTGGTCGACGAAGAAGCGGAAAATCCAGTTGTAGTAGTCAAAGAGGAAGGTGTGGCCCTCTCCGTGGTCGCAGAGGATGACAAACTGGTCGTTGGCCTGGAAGTCGGCGATGAGGTTGGTGCTCAGCGCGTTGAAGTCCTGGTCAAAGGCTTCGTCGGCCTCGCCGCCCCAGATGATGAGGCCAGGGATTTTGTTGTCGAAGGGCGCGGTGTAGTCAAAGAAGAGGCCGCCAGACATGGGGGCGACCGAGGCCATGACGTCGTTGCGCACGGCGGTCAGGACGCCGGTCATCAGGCCGCCGTTGCTCATCCCGGTGGAGTGGATGCGGTCCTGGTCGATGGGGAAGGACTTGTTGGTGCAGGTCAGGATGTCGTCAAAGAAGGCCACATCCTCGCTCTCGGGCGACGCCACGTTCCACCCCGGGGTGCCGCCCACGTCGCGGCCCTGAGGCACGACCACCAGCACATCAAGGTCATCGGCAAGGACATCGAGCCCGGCGCCGTCGCTCATGCCGTCAATGTCACCGCCAAAGCCGTGGTAGATGAAGATGATGGGCAGCTCGCCCAGATCCGCCGCGTCCGAAGGACCAAAGAGCTCAAAGGAGCGGCCACCTTCACCCGCAGAGGGGAAGTCGTTGTTGCGGCCAATGGTGACCTCGGGGCAGTCATCGGGGGCCAGACGCGGGATTTCCTCGGGGCCTTCACCCTCGCAGGCCGCCGGGGCCTCTTGACCACCGACCGGGTCCACGCGGATGGCGCCAAAGGTGCTGCCGTCGAGGCCAATGCCAAAGGTGGTGACCTCGCCGGCGATGTCGCCGCACATGGCCTCGGTGCCCTGGATGCTGCCGGTGACGATGAGCTGAAGCTCGACTTCGCCGCCCGTGGGAGAGAACTCGGCGGGCAGGCTGATGGTCTCAATGGTGAAGCTGAAGTTGCCCTCGGCGTCCACGGCGACGTCGGTGGCAGTGCCCAACACGTCGCTGTTGCCGTTGTCGCCAATGGCGCTCAATGAGACGGTCTTGAAGGTCCCCGAGCCGTCGTCCATCGACTCGCCGTCAATCGTCACCAAAAACGGCAGGATCAGCCCCTGAAGGGGCGCGACGCTGATGCCCATCAGGTAGTCCCCGTCCGGGATCCTCGTGTCCGCCTCGCCGCCGTCGTTGTTGACGTCGTTGTTGGGCTCGTTGTTGGGCTCGTTGTTGGGTTCGTTATTCTGATCGTTGTTGGTGTCGTTGTTGGCTTCATTGTTGGCAGGGTCATCCCCACCATTGTCATCATCGCCGCAGGCGCCCAGGGCCAGCAGTCCGACCACCAATGCCGCCACCAGCGGCCATCTCATCAGCGTTGTGCGCATCGTCAAAAAACCCCCTTGTGAAGAAATCAGGAACATCCGTTTTCCCCAGGCGCGGACGTCGACAGTTTGGGGCCGCGCACCGGATGGGAACAGGTTATATGCTCCCGGACCTGGAAGCAAAGATGAGTCTTGACAATACCCATCCGGAGTGATTAAACCCCGACCGATTCAGGTCGTGTAAGCAAATGAACCCATTTCAGGGTTGGCAAGGACGCCGGGGACCTCAGTCGAGCGCATCGAAGGTCTCTCACACGACGGATTCCAGTGCCCGCAGGGATGATTTCCACTGCTTTGCACCGTCAAGAGCGGTCACGGCGAGGTGGAAGGGCGTTCATCCCATTTGCTGACGCAAGCTGCTAGGTTCTGCTGGCGTTGGGTTTAGCGGCATCTGAGCCTTGCGACGCGGTTGGACGTCAGCGCGCGTCTGGTCGCCAGCTCAAAGAGTTGCCATTTGGGTCTCGTCAGGGGTGTTTTTGGCCCGGCGAGCCAAGAGAGTAGTAAAATGATGATGTACCGATTGCTTTTGATTGCCCTGGTGTTGGTGCTTGGCGCCTGTGCCGATGGTGTGCTTGGCCGCGCTGGCGGTCAGGGGAACAACAACAATGTCCCTGACGGCAACCTCAACAACGAGCAGCAGGAGCCCGAGCCGCCCGCTGCGGTGGACCTGGACTCTC
Source organism: uncultured Pseudomonadota bacterium (assembly GCA_937123825.1). Lineage (GTDB taxonomy): Bacteria > Myxococcota_A > Bradymonadia > Bradymonadales > CAKZKQ01. Next base: position 4,650 of record CAKZKQ010000698.1, on the reverse strand, counting down.
CCGAGCAGACCCTGGTCCCGGTGCCCGATGACACCACCTTTGCGCCGCCGATCGACGACCGCAACATCCTGGAGATCATCGGCCGCGCCGATGTGGGGATGAACTACATCAACAACACCACCTTGGAAGTGCGCCTTGTGGACGCCAACGGCGATGTGGTGCGCGGCTCGGACATCACCTTTGAGTTTGAGGGCAACGTGCAGGACATGGAGCTGTCGCCTGCCAGCGCCCCGACCAACCGCGATGGTCTGGCCCGCACGACGGTGACCTCGGGCACGACCCGCGGGGCCTATCGTCTGAAGGTCTCGGCCTTCCACGCCGAGCCGGTCTTCTTCAACATCCGCGTGGAGCCCAAAGACAACGCCGCCTACGTGGTCCACACCGAGTACAGCGGCACCACGCTGCCCGCGTTGGTCTCGGTGCGGCTCTTCAACGCCACCACGCGCTGCGAAGATCTCGACCCGACGGCGCTGCCCCCGGCGCTGGACACCTTTGACGTGTTGCCCGAGCCCGACTCGATCCCCGACGCGCGCTTTGTGAACCTGCCCAACGGCGTCGGCTACACCGTGGTCTCCATGGGTTTGATCGCCGACGAGGCCCGCGCGGCCTGGGGTTGCAACGACGAGGCGCCGCTGATTCAGAACGGTTTTGACACCGAAGTGACCGTGCAGATGGACGAAATCCGTCCTCGCCTGGAGGGCACCTTCGACATCGAAACCCGCGTGGACTTGACCGACGCGCTGCCCGAGCCGTGGCGGACCAACATCAACATCATCGGCCAGCTCTTCACCGACCCGGCCAGCCTGGTGGTGGACCTGCTCCTGGGCGACGAGAACGACCCCAACGACGACGGCCTCATTGGCAACGTCCTCAACATCATCCCCGGCATCCGCGGTCTGTTGACCCAGGTCATCGACAGCTTCCTGCAGGGCGTCTTGCCGCCCGAAGTGCAGCGCGTCTTTGCGGTCGGCGGTGAGGTCTATGAGACAGTGACGCAGTTTACCCTGGGTGGTCAACTTGAGTTTACGGCCGACCCCGACAGCCAGGGTTTCCTGGCGGACGTCAACCACCACCGCTACGGTCAGATCATCATTGACTGGGACCTGGACTGCGGCGTCAACGATCCGCCCGAGTGTGGCCGGATTGTGCTGGGCACCGAGCGTTTGCAGCAGTTTGGGGCGCTCTCGGGTGACTTTACGGGTTTGTTGGTGGGCACCGCCGAGGGCGACCGCCTGATGATTGACCGCCACAGCTTCACTTTCAACTACGGCGCGCTGCTGCTGGCGCTCTTTGAAGAGCTGATTCTGCCCGAAATCTTTGGTCCCCAGGTCAACACGCTGGGCGAGGCCATCGGCACCCTCTTTGATTGCCGCGAGATCGCCGACGACCTCTTTGATCCCCAGCAGGACTTCCTGCTCAACGAAGTGGTCTTCAACGGCTGCACCGAGGCGCTGGGCGAGTTTGAGGGCATGTTGGTGGACCTGATCGTGGGCAACGCGCAGGACTTCCCGGCGTTGACCATGGGCACCTTTGAGGCCGACTCTGAGGGCGAGATCATCGCTTATGGTTGTGCTGTTGAAGAGCCTGCGCCCTACGCGCCGGGTCAGTTTGAGCGTTACTTCGACACGCTGGGCGCCGCCGAGGCCCGCTGCCAGTGGGACGCGCGCCTGGACGCGGGCAACGAGGTTCGCCCGTTGACCGCCGACTTCTTTGGGGCTCGCCAGCAGCCCTGAAGACTCGCTCACCGACCATTTCATAAGAGGGCTCCATGACATCGCCTGAAGGTTCCAACATTGTGGTGGGGGCCGTTGAAGGGGCCGATGTTTTGGGGCTCTTTGACGTTCTTGATGGCTTTTTGACCCACGCCGGAGAGGCCCCGCTTGATGAAGCCGCCAAGGAACGCCTGGGAGAGGCGGTGGCGCAGGGGCGGATTGTCTTCTTTGCGGCCCGGCAAGCCGACGAGGTGCTGGGGATCTGCTCGCTGACGGTGGGGTTCTCGACCTACCGGACCTCGCCCATTGGCTTGATGGAAGACTTCTTTGTGGTGCCGCAAGCGCGGGGCAGGGGTGTGGGCAGGCTCTTGGTGGAGCGTTTGCTTGTTGAAGCAAGCCAGCAAGGGTGCGGCTCGGTGCTGATTGGGTGCGGCGCGGACCAGATCCCGATGTACGAGCACTTTGGCTTCAAGCGCCTTGGCACCATGATGGCCATCGACGTCGACTGACCTTCACTCCTTCCTTTTCATGCTGTGTTTGCATTTGGGGTGCTGGATGAGTGGTTTGGTCTGCCAAATCCTTTGAACGTTCTTCGGTTTCGCATTGGAACCGTGGTTATGTGCCTCCCATTTCAGAGATGCCGACACCATAAAGCGCCCTGAATCCATCAAGAGCAGATGGGCTGTGGGCAGCTGTGCACCTGCTGCTCATGTTCTGCCGGCGGCCTTGGCGATGGTCTTGATGGAGAGGAACATGGGGAGCGGCGGCGGTGGGCCAACTGAGCGGCCTTCAATGGGGATGCCGTAAGCCTCAAAGCCATAGCGCTTGTAGAACGTGACGGCGTTGGGCTTGGCGTCTGTGACAACGCCGACGCAGCCCATGTCGTCGCGCATCTTGAGCGCCAATTCAAAGACCCCCCGAAGCAGAATTTTGCCAATACCTTTGCCTTGGGCATGTGTGGAGACACCCAACCTGGCAAGCCGCAGCATGGGCAGTGGGTAGGCTGGCAGCTTGCCCCGTTGCTCGTCACTGAGCGCTTCTGCTTCGATGTTGCAGGGGGAGACTGTTGCGAACCCCAGGATGACGCCGTCTTGAACCCCAACGTAGGTAACGCCGAGGTAATGGCGGTATTGATTCTGTTTGGCATACCGCTGGAAAAAGAGGTCCAGCTCAGGCTCGCCGCAGCTAAACCCCGCCCGAGAGTCCTTCTTTGAGAGCTTGCGAAACTCAATCGTCGTTGAAGAGGTCATTGAGCGCCTGAGTGGGTTCTGTGTTGGCTTCCATGGCGCTGCTGAGGCTCTTGAACGACTCGGCGTCGAACACAATCCTGGCTGGGATGATGAACCCTTCTGGGAGCTGTTCGAGCGCTGCCAGATGATGCAAGAGCGCTTGTTCGATCAGGTGTCCCTTCTTGAGGCCTCGAGCGCGTGAAGTTGCGTCCAAGCGCTCTTTGGTTGCGGCGGACACATACGCTGAGAGTTGGACCGAATCGGTGGTCATCATTCACCTCTGGGAAGAGCGCGTTTGGGTATTATCTACAAAAATGTAGATGACTGAGGTTTAAATTCAGCATTTCATCTGGTGCTGTCAATGATGCTTCGCTGGTTCAGACCGAGTCTTGCTCAAAACGCGCCAGCGAAGACGGCTCTCACAGCACATCTCATCGCCGTTGATGCTCGACTTGGACTGCGATTTCTCGTCCCCGCAAGGCTCATTTTAAACGCTGTTCGGTCTAGCCGCGGCCGCCCTGGCGTTTTTGCATGAGGTTTTTGGCGGCCTTGGCGAGCATGGGGTTGACGTTGCGGCTGCGCGAGAGGGTGCGCAGGTCGTTGTTGCGCAGGTGGTTGAGCATGCGCATGCCCTTGGCCAGCTCCAGCTTGGGGTTGTTGCACAGGCGCAGAAGCATGCCGTAGTCGCGGGTGACGCCCTTTTTGTTGGCGATGTAGTTGATGATGGTCTTGGGCAGGTCTTTGTTGCCCGCGAACTCCTTCAGGTCGGCGTCCTGGATCTTGGGCGAGAGGATGGCGGCCATGTGGACGAGGCGGTTGGGATCGCGGACCAGGAGGCTGCGGTCCTCGCGGCTGCCGAGGCTGGCCAGGCGAACCTTTTGTGAGATCCCCATGTTCTGGATGGCGACCTGACGGCTCATGTAGCGCTTTTCTTCTTCCTCTTCGCCCTCACCCTCTTCGGCCTCTTTGGCCAGCTCATCAAAGTCGACTTCGGCCTTTTGGTCCTCCATCGCTTCATCGAGGAGATCAGAGAACTCGTCGAGCTTGCTCTCGATCTTCTCGGTGGTGATCCCCTCTTTTTCCTCTTTCTCGCCGCGCTTGATGGACCCTTTGAGGATGGCGGCGAATGTGGCGTCGTCGGGGCCTTTGGACTGTTCTTCGGGGCGTTTTTGCTCCTGAACCAGGGCTGCGATGGCCTGTTTGATGCCAGGCAGGCCGTTGATGTCGAGGTTGCGGCGGTGGACAAACTCCAGCACCCGGTCGATGAGGCTCTGGTGGGCGTTGGGGTTTTTGTAGAGTTGCTCGACGATCATCGGCGAGCGCTCAAGGCGGACCTGGTTTTCGGCCACGATCTCGGCCAGGCGGTCGCTGCACTTTGAGGCCAGGAAGATGATGGTGCCGTCGGCCACCACAGGGTTGCGGATGAGGGCTTCGAGCAGATCATTGCGCTTGCCCAGCCACCGTCGCGCGCAGAAGTCCAACACGGGCTCGGGCAGGGCTGCCGAGGCCACGGGGGTGGCGATCTCGGCGGGCATCTCTTCAAAGTTCTTGGTGGCCGTCTCGCGCAGGCGCTCCTCAGGGTCGTACTGGAGCTGGTAGAAGATGATGGCCATGTCCTCCGGGGTCAGCCCCGGCGCCAGACCTTTGGCCCCCATGTCGCGCAGCGGAAAGGGCGCTTTGGGGTCGACGTGCTTGCGCGGTTTGGCGGG
>CAKZKQ010000697.1 GCA_937123825.1 uncultured Pseudomonadota bacterium | reverse complement strand
GTCGATGCGGGCGGCCTCTTCAGCGCGGATTTCGCCGCGACGATCGCGGGCCAGGAGCTGGTTTTGGTCGATGGGGGCCAGGTTTTTAAAGCCCGGCTCCATGACAAAGTCGTCTTCTGGCGTGATGGCGTGGCGGTGGCGGACTTCGAGGATGCGGGGGAGACCCGCGCTGGCCTCGATCAGCGTCCGCCGCAATGATGCCAGCCCGGGTGCGGCGCGAGGCTCCACGCAGCCCGCTGCGATGAGGGCGATCCAGACGGCCGCCTCGTGGCGGTCCACAGAGCTGGGGCTGTCGTGTTGCCCGGCTTCAAAGCCCAGCGTGGTGATCCCCCGGTTGTTGATGCATTCGAGCATGGCGCCGTCGATCTGCTCTTCGAGGCCCATGATGATGGGCACGGGGAAGTTCATGGCGAAGGCGCGGTTGCGCATGGTGTCGCCGATGCAGACAAAGGGGGCGGAGTCGGCCGAGGTGGTGTGCAGGTCCAGGAAGTAGATCGGGCCCATGGCGCGCCCGGCGGCCTCTTCAAAGGCGGCCATCAACTCGCGTTGTTCCTGGTGTTCGGGATCGATGGGGTCGCCGTTGTGGAGCGCGCGCATGTTCTGTGCGGTCCAGACCCGGTTGAGGTCGCGGCTTAAGAAGCGCGCTTGTTGGCGCAGCGCCGTCAGGTTGCCGCCCAGCCCCACCAGCTCGCCGTTGAAGGCGGGCAGGGTGCGGTTGAGTTCGCGAAAGACGCGTTCGAGGGCCAGGACGCCGGAAGGTTCGTTGCCGTGGATGCCCCCCACACAGATGACCGTGGGTCCGGGGGTACCACCAAAGGTGCCGAGGTGGCGTTTGATGTGCATAGAGGTCGATGTCAGCGCTGGCTGCGGGCCAGCAGGGTCTGTTGCAGGACGATGCCAGCAATTTTCATCAGGTCACGCTCAGTGACCAGGCCCACCAACCGCTCGTCCTGGACGATGGGCAGACAGCCGATGCCCTTGGCGCGCATCAGCTCAATGGCCTCTACTGTGGAGCTACCGGGCGAGAGCGTCAATGGATCTTTGATCATGATGTCGCGCACGGGGATGAGTTTGTCCGAGAGCTTGTCCAGACCCTGGGCCATCAAGCCCAGAATGGAGCTGTGGCTGACGAGGCCAACCAGACGGTGCTCGTTGTCCTCGACCGGGACGTGGCGGATGCTGTGCCACTGCATCATGTGGGCGACCAGATCGACCAGTTCGTGCTCGTTGACGGTCAAGAAGTCGCTGTTCATGCACTCTTCAATGCGCTGATAGGTGGACTCCCAACCACCGGCCTCTTCGAGCTTGGCCGGGCTCCAGGTATGGATGGGGGCGTTGTCCTTTTGGCGGTCGTGGATGGCGGCGGTCAAGGCGGCCATGCGCTCGGAGCGGGTGCCTTCGCCCTTCATCTTGGCCAGCGAGCGCAGCATCCACTGTGAGCCGGTCTGGCCTGAGGTGATGCGCTTGCTCAGCACGCCCAGGTAGCGCTCGCGGTCTTCGGTGTCCACCCCGGCGATCTCCAGACCCTTGTGCGCCATCGGCAGCAGGTGCTGCAGGATCAACTCCTTGGCGGTCAGTGACTCGCCTCCGACCCAGGTGAACTGGGCGCCGAGGCCGTGTCTGGCGGCGGCCATGAAGTTGGTCTTGGCGTCGTCGAAGTCCATGTGCGCGGTGATGTCGCCGTAGGTGTCGAGCATGCCGCTCATGAGGCCAAAGAAGAAGGCGGCGTTGGCCACGGCGTCGATGACGGTGGGGCCAGCGGGCAGGACGCGGTTTTCGATCCGCAGGTGTGCCTTGCCGTTGGAGATGCCGTAGCAGGGGCGGTTCCAGCGGTAGATGGTGCCGTTGTGGAGTCGGAGGGCCTGGAGTGAGGGAGGCTCTCCGGCGTTGATCTTCTCAAAGGGATCTTCGTAGTCGTTGATGCCCAGCAAGACGCGGAAGCGGGCGATGTCCTCGCGGAAAATCTCCAGGGCGGACTCTTTGACCCAGGAGGTGCCAAAGCTGACGCGGGAGTCGACCTCGCGCTGGTAAGGGGTGACGGCGCGGGTGTCGATGGATTGCTGGAAGAGGGCGATGCGGGTCTCGTGCCACAGGCGCTTGCCAAAGAGCAACGGCGAGTTGGTGGCGGCCGCCATGACGGGGCCGAGGATGGCTTGGGCGATGTTGTAGAAGCGGGCAAACTCGTCGATGGAGACCTGGAAGTGGACCTGGAAGCTGGTGTTGCACGACTCAAGCATGACAGAGTCGTGTTGGCTGATGAACTCGTCGGTGCCCTTGATCCGAAAGACGTACGAGCCGCCGCGCTGGGCGTTCATGGCGTCGTTGAGGGCAAAGTAGCGCGGCATGGGCGTCATCGAGTCCAGGCCCAGGTTGGATTTCTGGAGCGTGGGCAGGATGCCGGTCATGATGGCGTGCAGTCCGCGCTCGTGGGCGCAGTCGTCGGCCTTGCGGTAGAGCTCAAAGAGTTGGGTTTCGAGCTTGGAGAGGCAGTCGCCGCCAAAGGTCAGGGGGTCGCAGTTGAACTCAAGGTTGAAGCGGGCCAGCTCAGTCGTAAAGCGCTCATCGTCGAGCGCCTTGAGCATGGTCTCGTAGGCCGGGGCCGGGCGCCAGGCCTCATCGACCAGAAAAAGCTCCTGTTCGGCCCCGATGCGTCGCACGCCGGACTCAAACATGTCGTTGTCGATCATGGTCTCCAACGCGCGCAGGTCGTTGAGCAGCGCGCGCATGAAGATGCGCAGATGGCGAGGGTCAGAAGCGGTCTGAACGTTGAGTTCGCCCATGGGTGCTATCCCTGGTGTGTGGGCCGCGTGTGAGGGTTTGGGCATGCGATCAGGGCTTCAAAGCGCGCTTTGGCCCTGGCTGCGCATCTCAAATGCGGCCTGGATTGGTGGCTCTAGATTGAGTCCCGCTCAAAACGAGCCAGCGATGACGGCTCTCACAGCCCATTTCTTCGTCGTCGATGCTCGACGAACCCCCGGTTCGTCTGTGCTCTCTTCGATTATAGAGATGCCAAAGGTCTAAGAGATGCCATTTTTCAATGCCATCTCTTGAGAGTCTCTGGCGAGACTCCAAGCCTTTCGCATCTCTCGAACTGGACTGTGATTTCTCGCCCTCGCAGGGCTCTTTTTAAACGGTACTCGGTCTAGCCAAACGGATCACGCCACAGCATGGGTTGACCCTCGCAGGAGCCCTTGACTGTCCGTGTGGTCGGTGCAAGGCGCTGCGAAATTGGGGATGTGGGTCTTTGCCCGGTTCATGCGGCGTGTGTGTGGTTAAGCCAGAATTACCAGGGCCATTTTGGGCCTTGTGGGCGGCGCTGGCAATCTTTATCGACCGCAGCGGGTCATCAATTGGTGCAAGCGGGGTGGAAAACGCCCGTCCGGTGCTGTGTGGCCTTGTTTTGGCCGCCAGCGACCCGCTGGTCTTTCTGAATTGAGTTCGCTTTGACCTGGGGCGCAAGTGCACCTAGACTTCGAGGCCAGCCGCGCCGCCGTGCGGGGCATGATCTGGGAAGTCACCACAAAGCGTCCATGGACACGGACCAGTGCTTCACAGTGTCTTTGGGGTGGTTTGGATTGGAAGTTGGACGGTGAGGTTTGTGATGCGGATGAAGATGGCCAGTGGTTGGGTGTGGTTGGCGCTCGTGGGCGTGGCCGCCACCTTGATGTCGTGCTCAAGTGCCTCGGAGAGCACCTGCGCGACGCGTTTTGAGTGTGAACAGGGTCAGGTCTGCCTGGCGGGTCAGTGCGATCTCCCGGCGCCCGATGGAAGCTGCACCAATGACAACGAGTGTCTTATTGGTGACATCTGCGTGGGTCGCTTGTGCGTGGATGACGATCCCGTCAACAACGACGACAACAACGATCCGCCGCCCAACAACGACAACAATGATCCGCCGCCGCCCAACAACGACGACAACAACGATCCGCCGCCGCCCAACAACGACATCCCCGACGACTGCGGCAACGGCGTCTGCAACGCCAGCGAAGACGAGGAGTCGTGCCCCGAAGACTGCGAGCCCGACCGTGAGCCTCCCCAGGTCGTGTCGGTCTCGCCGGACATCGGTCAAACCGGCGTGTCGACCAACACCTTGATCGCCATCACCTTCAGCGAGCCGGTGCGCGCATTTGGTCTGGAGCAGAAGATTGTCCTGAGCAACGCCGACACGCTGGAGACGGTCGAGTTTGTGGCTGGCCAGGAAGGCAGCGTGGTGACGCTTCAGCCCACCGCGCCCTTGCTCGACGGCACCCCCTACCAGGTCCTGGTCACCAGCCAGAACAGCGACGAGCGCGGCAACCGTCTGCCGGATGACTACCGCTGGTACTTCTCCACGGCGGTCGCCCCCGAGGCCGAGCACGCGCGCATCGCCCAGGAGTTTGCCCCGGTGATCTACCAGGAGGTCGACTCCAACTCCGTGCGCGGCGACGCGGACTTCTTCACCGCGATCGACTTTGATGGGGACTTCAACGCCTCCAACAACGGCGCGGCCTTCCGTGATGCCGACCTGCCCATGCGGGCCTACTACAGCGTCATGGAGACCTTTACCCACGTCTTTGTGCAGTACCTCTACTACTTCCCGGCCTACCACAACATCAACACCAACCAGACCCACGAGCACGACATGACGGCGGTGTTGGTGGTCCTGGCGCGCGACGGCGACGATCTGCGCTTTGTGATGTCCGAGACCGGCTACCGCTCGCAGTTCTTTGGCTTTGCCGTTGAGGGCGAAGGCATCGACGACCGCAACCAGGGCAAGCTCGAGTTGACCTTCCCGCGCGAAGCGCTGGTGGACGGCAAGCGGGCCCCGATCTACATCGGTCGCAACTTCCACGGCGCCTGCCACTGGCTGTGGCGCCCGGAGGGCTTTGCGATCTCCACCGCCCCCTGGTGCATCCACGACGCCGAAGCCTTCCGCGATCCCGACGAGAGCGCCGTCTTCTACCCTGGCGGCGGCTCGCTGGTGTCCCAGCTTGATTGTGACGCCAACGACCCCAACGTCTGCGATCCTGAGCTGGGCATCACCTGTCAGGAGACCGTGTGCACTGACGAGCAAGGCATCCGGGCCCAGTCCTATTCGCTGGAGGACTTCCGCGAGGACCTGTGGGTGCGCCGGATCAACATCAGCGGCAACGATCAGCTCTTCAACGGCCGCTCGACCTACCGCCCGCACGAGTCTTCGGGTCAGCGCCCCGGCGCTGGTGAAAACCGCAAGTACCCGGCCACGCTCGAGAGCAGCGACAGCAACAGCCGCGGCGAGATGCCATTCATCTGGGAAGCCCCCGGCGCGATCTCTGCTGGACAGTGGTGGCTGGATCCGGCCTACTCGCTCAGCGAGTCCTTCCGCTTTGGCGAGGACGTCGACAGCTTCAGCACCACGTACTGCTACAACCCGTACTTTGACATTGATCAGCGTGGTCAGGACGGTTGCCCATGAAGGTCATCAAGGCATGGCTGTTGATCGGCGCGTGCGTGTTGGTGGGCTGCGCGGCAGGCCCCGAGGCCAAACCTGACAAGGCGCTGGCGCCCACCGACGGGTGCCAGTGTGAAGCATCCTGGGACAAGCCCCCACCCCAGCCCGGGGAGTTGACCCAGCAAGACATTGAAGGCAAGGCCTCCTCGGACAAAGAGGGCGCCAAAGAAGACAAACCCTGAAGCGCCGCCCCGATGGGTTTGGGCGACGGTGGCATTCAACGTGCCGCTGCCGCGCCTGGGCAGCGCTTTGGTGGTTGAAAGACCGGCGAGAGCCCCCTGGCGATGACCTCCTGCACATCTGCAATTTCCCCGGACATGTCACACACCGCTGAGCCAACCTTTTGGGTGGTTGCAGGTGGGGTGTGTGAGGGCGAAGGCGCGGTGTTGCGTGGTGGTCAGGCGTTTGAGAGGGGTGCTTTGGCCGCGTCGTATGCCGCGACACGAGACCCTTTGCAGGTGGAGAGGGTGAGCGGTCGACGGTTTCAGAGCCCGTGGGTGGTGTCTGGGGGCAGCGCGAGTGGCTGTCGCGGGCGTCGTTGGGGTTCTAAAGGGGGAGAACGTGGGTTTTTTCAGATCACTCTTTGGACGAGATTGGCAGGGTTATAAAAAGAAAGCCGACGCCTATCTGGCCAACAAAGAATGGGGTCGGGCCAGAGGGTCCTACCTTGAGGCCAAGAGCAAGCTCGACGATGACGCGCCCCAAGAGGTCCGTCAGTCGATCGAGGAGGGGCTGAGCAAGGCCAACGGCGCTCTGCTTGAGATGCACATGACCGAGGGTCAGCGGTATTTCAAGCAAGAGATGTACGACAAGGCCATGGACCATCTGCAGACGGCGCTGGACTTTGTCGATGAGGGCAACGGTGCCAAGCGCGCGGAGTTGATGGCGTTGGTCAGGCAGGTCCAGGAGCGTGCTGCAGCGCCGCCGCCGATCGAGCCGCAGCAGGTTGCCCCCGAGCAGCCCACCGCGCAGTTGACCGACGATGAGATCTTCATCACGCTGCTCAACATGCTGCCGCCCCAGCAGGCCGATGTCTACGCCATGTTCCCCGAGGCCTTCAAGCACGCTTATCTGGCGATGAACGACCGGGAGTGGGACAAGGCCGAGGGGCTTTTGTTGCCGGTGGTGGAGCAATCTCCAGACAACATCTACCTGCAGTTTGAGTTGGCCAGGTTGCGGCTCAACCAGGGCAAGTTTGAAGAGGCCGAGGGGCTGCTGGCCAACGTTTCGGATCAGGCGCCCGACATGTTGGTGGCGCGCCACGCCCGCGTGGAGGCGTTGTGCGCGCTCAAACGCTGGGAGAAGGCCGAGCGTGTGGTCGAGGAGGCCTTTGAGATCGACGATGAGGCGCTGGTGAACTTTGCGCTGGCCGGCCACACCTGCTTGCGCAGCGGCGAGTATGACAACGGGGTCGAGTTGGTGGAGGCGGGCCTGGAGCTGCATCCAAAGTCGATCGGGTTGCACCGTTTGTTGGGCCAGCTTCACCTTGCCCGTGAGAACACCTCCAGCGCCATCGAGCACTTTGAAACGGCGGTGGGCCTGGGGTGGTCGTACAACCACGACACGGGCAAGCTGACCTTTGACGCCGACTCGGCGTTTTTGGCCGCGAACCTCTACCTGACCACACGGACCAACCTGGCGCGCGGCGAGGAGCTCTTCAGGGCACTGGTGCATGCAGGGGGGCCGCAGCCTGCGTTGTTGGTGGGTCTTGGTCAGGCGTTGCTCTTTCAGAAGAAGAACCAGGAGGCGCGCCAGGTCTTGATGGACGCGCTGCGGGTGATGCCCGAGGGTTCCGAAGAGGCCCAGAAGGTCGAAGAGTTGCTGGGTCAGACCTGATCTTTGCAGGGGGCGAGCGTCTTTGGCTGCTCGCCTTTGGTTCCGCTTGAGCGTCACTTTTGGAGGCGTTGGACCGCGTGGGCGCGGGGTCGGCGGCTTTTTGCGTGCTGCTTGGTATTCTTTGTATAGTCTGATGCTATCTATCGATTAGTTATTATGTATTGGAGCTATTTAAGCGTTGGCTCTACTCTTCACCCATCGGTCGTGCGGGTGTTCAGGAGGGAGCTTCTGGGCACCCGCATGGCGACCGGACGCCTGTGCCGCTGGTAGAGCGGGCAGTGGGTGTGGTCGCCCGATGGTTTGGAGCGGTCTGCGCGTTTGGGAGCAGGCGGTCTCTGAGAGAGTGGGCCAGGTACGGTGGACTTCCAAGCCGCGTATCTGCTCTTTCGTCGTCCAAGTTTGGAAGGCCACGGATCTGGAACCATGCACGATCTTCAGGTCCGTTGGTGTGATTCAAGCCATGGTCTGGCCCTCTCCCTCAGCAAACCATCGGGTCGTCGGTGATGATGCGTCTGCCTTTTGGGGCGGCGCCAGGTCTTACCGGCACTTTAAATCTTCATCATTATAAGAAGGCACATCATGCCTGGTAGGCCTTCTGGGCCACCTTGGCCAGTTGCTGGAGCGCTTCGGTGCTGGGAGATCCTGGTCTCCACGCCAGCACGATGGTGCGTCGCGGCGCGGGGCTTGAGAAGCGTCGGACGGTCAGTTGTTGGCGTCGGTTTTCGATCTCCACGGCCATGTTGGGCAGGATCGTGACGCATTGCCCGGCGGCGGTCATTTGAACCAGCGTGGTCAGGCTTGTGGCGCGAAAGCCATGTTCCCCAGCCCCCACCAGTCCGCACACGTCCAGCGCTTGATCGCGAAAGCAATGCCCATCATCCAGGAGCATGACGCGGTGTTGGCGCAAGGCGTCCGGGTCCACCGGCGCGCTGGTCTGTCCCAGTGGGTGATCGGGGCAGGCGGCGACCACAAACTCGTCCATGCCAATGGCCGCGTGTTCCAGCGCCCCCAGATCGGCTTCCAGCGCCAGGAGGGCGGCGTCGAGTTCGCCCTGGCGCAGCATTTCCACCAACACCTCGGTTTTGTTTTCGATCCACCTGGGTTCGAGCGCTTTGAAGGTCTTGCGCAGGGCGGGATCGATGTCGGGCAGCATGTAGGGGGCCAGCGTCGGGATGATGCCCAGGCGCAGCGGTCCGGTCAGTGGGTCGGTGTGTTGCCGGGCGGCTTCGAGCAGATCTTCGGCGGCCAGCAGGACCATTCGGGCGCGCCCCACCAGATCTTGGCCTGCGGGGGTGATCAGGACGCCCCGGCGGCTGCGTTCAAAGAGGGTGACGTCGAGCATGCGCTCGACCTCTGCGATCTGGGCGCTGAGCGAGGGCTGAGAGACGCCGCAGCGCACCGCAGCGCGGCTGAAGCTCAGCTCCTGGGCCACGGCGCAGACGTACTGAAGTTGGCGCAGCGTGATGGGCAGCGTGTGGAGTTTCATGCCGTTGTGGGGGTGGTGTTTAGAGGCACAGTCCGATGTCTTCGATGGGCTCGCCGTCCGAGCCGCTAAAGACGGTCCTGCAAAAGCCCTGGTTGTCGCCAAACTGTCCGCGGCAGTCTTGCGCCTGCGGGCGGCAGTAGGCAGTGCACACGGGCAGGGATTCGCCGCCGGTGCGGAAGTCGAGGCACTGCGAGCCAGGGGCGCACCAGGCTCCAAGCGGGTCGCAGGTGTCGTCGAGTTGGCGCCCGGTGGTGGTTTGCGTGCGGCAGACCCCGGTGCCGACGGTCAGGTAGCCGCACGTGCGCCCGGTGGGACAGGGGTCTTCGCCCTGCCACATGTCACACAGAGGCTGGCAGGTGGCGCCGTCGGCCTCTGCGATGCAGTAAAGCCCCGAGGCGCAGGTCGTATCGGCGGTGCCGCCGCCACAAGAGGCGCCCATGGGGGCGACGCCAGCGGCAAAGCAAAAGCCGGTGCGGTTGCCAAAGGGCACGCAGGTGCCCCCGTCGGGTCCCTGGGAGCGGCAGTCGTCATGGGCGGTGCACTCGCTCGGGACGCAGACGTTGAGGGTCTCTTCGCCAGAGTTGACGCTCAGGCAGTAGCTCTCTGGGGCACAGACGTCGGGGCTGAAGGTGTTTTCGCACTGTCCCAGGCAGGTGGGCCCGTCGTCGGCGTTGAGCAGGGCGCAGTAAAAGTCGCCCTGGGCTTCGATGCCGCTGGAGCCTGACAGCGAGCAAGCGTCGTTTTGGGCTTCGCAGACCGAGAGGTTGCACGAGCCCTGGGGTCGGCACTGTCCCAGGCAGCAGCTCTGTCCCACGGCGCACTGAAAGTCGTTGGTGCACGGGACGCTGTTGTTGTCTCCGTCATCGGGTTCATTGTCGGACGGGCCAGGGCCAGGGTTGGCGAAGGTCGTTTGCGGATCGCCGCACCCAGAGGTGGTCAGCGCGGCCGCCATCATCAGCAGCGCGGTGGCCAACAAGAGGAGGGGGTTGCGGGTGTGGGTGGTCTGTCGCACGTGTCCTTCCAGGCTCCCGGCTGCTTTGGGCTGACACCACTGGGGTCCAGCTTTCCTTGGTATGATGTCTGGAGGTCGGCGGCGGTTGTGCTGGCCGCCGGATTCATGATGACGCCACGTTGGCCCGACGTCAAAAGCCCCCTGAAATTGGCTTGTGTGACAGCACTGTGACGCTTTGGTGGCGGGCTTGGATGGTTCTGAGGATCGGCCAAAATCAGCGCGCACAGATCCGCTCTGTCACAGATTTATCGCTCCACCCCGGTGTTTACGGTGAAGACACCATCGGGGTTCAAAATCTTGTTTTTGGCACACACTGACTCCGGGGTGTGGAGAAAATTTTTTTGAGTCCGTAGGGGTCGGGGCTGCTGCTGGTTTGTTGGCCTGTGGCAAGAAATTAGGGGTTGGTTTTGCTTTGTGACTTGGTGCACATTGGGGGCGACATCATGGATGAGCTCAACCTGGGACCGACGAAACCCAGACATATTGCCCCTCAAAACAAGGGGTCGCGGATTGGGAGAAATGGACGCTCCTGAGATTCGCACAAGGCCTTTTTAAAGGCCGACACGACTAGCTCACCGAGCTGCGTTCGCTGATGTCGTAAAGACGGGACGCTGTGGCTCTATGTGGGCTTTTTGAGTCTTGTGACACATCAATACGGCGGCACCTGGGCGTGGTCGTTGTCTCATTGATGTCGTGAGCAGCTGAGTACATGTGAATGTCAGAAGACAGAGGGGCGGTCACCAAGCACCTGCGTGGCCGTTAAGGGCTCTCTCTGTCCATAGAAGTATACAAAAAATTCCATTTAGGAGGGATAGACTGTGCAGATCCCGCGTCGCTATACGAAGGCAGGTCAAGGGCCGTACAACGGAGTCAAGTTCGTCAGCCGGACGAGCGAAATCCGCAACCCTGACGGGTCGATTGTGTTCCAGGCTCAGGGGGTGATGGTGCCCGAGTTCTGGTCGCAGGTCGCCACGGACGTTCTTGCGCAAAAGTACTTTCGCAAGGCGGGCGTGCCGCGTGTGGTCAAGCGGGTGGAAGAGGACGGCGTGCCGCAGTGGCTGCAGCGCAGCGAGCCCGACCTCGAAGCACTGGCCTTGTTGCCCGCCCATGAGCGGACCAGCGGCGAGGAGGATTCTCGTCAGCTCTTCAACCGCCTGGCGGGTTGCTGGACCTACTGGGGATGGAAGTACGACTACTTTGACGCCGAAGAAGACGCCCGCGCCTTCTACGACGAGATGTGCCACATGCTGTCCCACCAGATGGCCGCGCCCAACTCGCCGCAGTGGTTCAACACCGGCTTGAACTGGGCCTACGGCATCACCGGTCCGCCCCAGGGTCACTGGTACATCAACGAGCGCGAAGGAACCTCCCACCTCTCCGAGACGGCTTACGGCCGCAGCCAGCCCCACGCCTGCTTCATCCAGTCGATCGAGGATGATCTGGTCAACGAAGGCGGCATCATGGACTTGTGGACGCGCGAGGCGCGTCTGTTCAAGTACGGCTCGGGCACCGGCACCAACTTCTCGTCGCTGCGTGGCGAGGGTGAGCCGCTCAGCGGTGGTGGGCGCTCCTCGGGTCTGATGAGCTTTTTGAAGATCGGCGACCGCGCTGCGGGCGCGATCAAGTCTGGCGGCACCACGCGCCGCGCGGCCAAGATGGTCTGCCTGGACATCGATCACCCGGACGTAGAGAACTTCGTCAACTGGAAGGTCGTCGAAGAGCAGAAGGTGGCGGCGCTGGTGGCGGGCTCGAAGGCCTGTGAGTCGGCGCTCAACAAGGTCATGGCCGCCTGTCACGATGAAGATGTTGCAGAGGCCGACCGCCGCGATCCCAAGAAGAACAAAGGTCTGCGCGCGGCCATCCGTGAGGCGCGCGCCTCGCTGGTGCCGATGAACTACGTGCGCCGCGTCATGGAGCTGGCCAAGCAGGGTTACACCGGCGTCGACTTCCAGACCTACAACACCGACTGGACCAGCGAAGCCTACGTGTCTGTCGCCGGCCAGAACTCCAACAACTCGGTCCGCCTCAGCAACGACTTCATCCACGCGGTGGAGAAGGGTGAGGACTGGCATCTGCGCCGTCGCACCGACGGCGGGATCGCCAAGACGGTGGCGGCCCAGGGGTTGTGGGAAGACATCGCCTTTGCGGCCTGGTCCTGCGCCGATCCCGGCGTGCAGTACGATACGACCATCAACGAGTGGCACACCTGCCCCGAAGGCGGTCGGATCAACGCCAGCAACCCCTGCTCCGAGTACATGTTCCTGGACAACACGGCCTGCAACCTGGCGTCTGTGAACTTGATGGAGTTCCGGCGCGATGATGGCAGCTTTGACGTGCCCTCCTTTGAGCACGCCTGCCGGTTGTGGACGATCGTGCTGGAGATCAGCGTCCTGATGGCGCAGTTCCCCTCCAAGCGCATCGCCGAACTCTCCTACGAGTACCGCACGCTGGGTCTTGGCTTTGCCAACCTCGGCTCGCTCCTTATGGTCTCCGGTGTGCCCTACGACAGCGAAGAGGGCACGGCGATCTGCGGGGCCATCAGCGCCATCATGTGCGGCGTGGCCTACTCCACCAGCGCGGAGCTGGCGGCCCAGTTGGGTCCGTTCCTGCGCTACGAGGAGAACAAGGACAACATGTTGCGGGTCATCCGCAACCACCGCCGCGCCGCCTGGAGCGCCGCCGACGCCGAGTACGAGGGGTTGACCGTCAAGCCTCGCGGCATCGACTCGCGCCGCTGCTCGGTGGAACTGGTCGAGGGCGCTCGTCGCGCCTGGGACCGCGCCCTTGAGCTTGGTCAGGAGCACGGCTACCGCAACGCCCAGGTGACCGTCATCGCCCCCACCGGGACGATCTCGCTCATCATGGACTGCGATACGACCGGCATCGAGCCCGACTTTGCCCTGGTGAAGTTCAAAAAGCTTGCCGGTGGCGGCTACTTCAAGATCATCAACCAGTCGGTGCCCCCGGCGCTGGCTCGGATGGGCTACACCGAGGCCCAGATCGCAGACATCGTCAAATACTCCAAGGGCGCCGGGACGCTCCAGGGCGCCCCGCACATCAACCACGAGTCGCTGCGCGCCAAAGGCTTCACCGACGAAGCGCTGGAGGCGGTCGAGAAGGCGCTGGAGTCGTCGTTCGCCATTGGCTTTGCCTTCAACAAGTGGACCCTGGGCGAGGCCTTCTGCAAGGACACGCTCGGTCTGACCGACGAGCAGCTTGGCAGCCACAGCTTTGATTTGCTGGGCTGGCTTGGCTTTGATCGCCAGCAGGTCCGCGAGGCCAACGACTACGTGGCCGGGACGATGACGCTCGAAGGTGCGCCCCACATCAAGGCCGAGCACCTGCCGATCTTTGACTGCGCCAACCGCTGCGGTGCCTACGGCCAGCGCTACATCCCCTTCATGGCGCACGTTCACATGATGGCCGCGGCCCAGCCCTTCATCAGCGGCGCCATCAGCAAGACCATCAACATGCCCGCCGAGGCCACCGTCGAGGAGGTCAAGTCGGTCTACTACGAGTCCTGGCGCTACATGATCAAGGCGCTGGCGCTCTACCGCGATGGCTCCAAGCTCTCCCAGCCCCTCAACGCCACCGACGACCTCACCGACATCGACCTCTTTGAGGACACCGTCGGTGAGGAGGAGGCCGCCGAGCTGCCTCCCGCGGCGCCCATGATCGATCGTCAAGCGCCCGCCATGCAGGTGGCCGAGAAGGTCGTCCATCGCTACATCTCCAAGCGTCGCCGCCTGCCCAACCGCCGCGGCGGTTACACCCAGAAAGCCCAGGTCGGCCGCCACAAGGTCTACCTGCGCACCGGCGAGTACGACGACGGCTCCCTGGGCGAGATCTTCATCGACATGCACCGCGAAGGCGCCGCCTTCCGCAGCCTGATGAACTGCTTCGCCATCGCCGTCAGCCTGGGTCTGCAGCACGGTGTGCCGCTCGAAGAGTTTGTGGACGCCTTTGTCTTCACCCGCTTTGAGCCCAGCGGCATGGTCACCGGCCACGACAACATCAAGATGTCCACCAGCGTCATCGACTACATCTTCCGTGAGTTGGGTCTGAGCTACCTGGGCCGCACCGATCTGGTGCAGGTCAAGCCCGAAGACATCTACGCTGGCAGCGTCACCCAGGGTGAGCCCGAAGATCATGCGGTGTTGGCGCAGTCCGACGCTGCTGGGGTCAACAGCGGCGAGCACGCCGTGCTCTACCTGCCCGGCAGCCACGGCCGCCGCCAGAGCCTCAACGTCTCCAAAGGCCTGACCATGAGCGGCCTGGCCCATCACCATCGCCCCACCACCGAAGCCCCTGCGGCCGACCCGGTGACCCTCGAAGGGGCCATGGAGTACGCCAACGGCAAACGCACCGTGCGGGTCTCCAACGGCACCAAGGCACCCAAAGGGGCCGCCGAGCATGCCAAGACCCAGGCGCTGGCCGACACCATCCAGATGGCGCGCCTGAAGGGCTATGAGGGCGATCCCTGCCCCGATTGTGGCAACTTCACCCTCGTGCGCAACGGCTCCTGCCTCAAGTGCGCCACCTGCGGTGCCACAACTGGCTGCTCCTGAAGCCACCCACTGTGGTCTTCAGGCCACAGTGCCTCAGTGACCAACCAAGGCTGTGAGGAACGGCCTTGGTTGCCTTCGTCGCCCCAAGTGCTTTTGGGGCACTGACGATTTTTGTCACTCCAAGCGTAAAGATCCCTTTACATCCGACCATCAAGCTTTTATCAATGTACTTGGCGTGGCGAAAGCCATACAGAAGGTATACTTGTTTGCATCAAGCAAGATGAGATTGTCTGCTCTTAAAGGCTGGTTTTGAGCATAGACCAGCGTGTAGACACACTCCATCAACACAAGTGGCACGATTGCACCGAGGCCTGCCAATGAGTCTGGGAGCCCCCAAACGCTTCAGCACAGACCCGACATTGAACAAGAGCACCATGCAAGCCCAAACGCCTGCCACCCGGCGCGCTGCCAAAGATTCTGGCACCGGCCCGTTGGGAGCGCTCAGGCACTGGCGCGCTTTGTCTCGTCGTCAAGACCAACCCCAAGAGCCGCAGGAGAGCGTGGCCCATGTGCCGCTGCCCTACGTCGTCCTGGTGATTGTTTGCAGCCTGGCCGTCAGCGTTTACATCGCCGGGCTGATGTTCGCCACCTGAACCGCATCCTGGCGCTCTTCCCCGCGCCGTCCCCCTCTTGAAAATCCAGCCGCCATCAACGGGCCTGACGCCGTTCAGAGCGATGTCTTGGGGCACGGGTGTGCGCTGGGCACAACGCGGCGCCTTTTGGATGTCGGGGCGCTGGGAAGTTTGTGTGGGGGTTGTGAAAAGGGAAGAGGGGGGCGGCGCGTTCAAGTGCGCCGCGTGTGCTGTGGAGGCGGCGTGTGGGGTGTGGGCGGCTCAGTCTTCTTCTTCGCCTTCGCCTTCGCCTTCTTCTTCCTCCTCCTCCTCCTCTTCATCATCATCGCCTTCTTCGTCTTCTTCCTCGTCGTCTTCTTCGTCCTCGCCCTCTTCTTCTTCATCCCCATCGATCTCTTCTTCATCCCCGTCGATCTCTTCCTGATCGTCGCCTTCCTCTTCGTCGTCGCCATCTTCGATGGGGGCGCCGGTGGGATCGAGGGCGGGTCCGCCTGCGGGGTTGATGTTTTTGAAGCGCTTGTTGATGGCCCCACGCGTGCGAGGGTCAAGGGGGCGGCGCAGATCGGTGTTGATGGACGGGATGCGCGGTTTGAGGTCGACGTTGGGCATGGGGGTGCGCCCCGAGGGAGCCGGCGCGACTGCGGCGCCCTCATAGCCAGGGCCGGGGGCGTTGAGGGCGTCGCCCGGATCGGCGGCGCCGCCTGGGTTTCTGCCCTTGGCGCTGGTGGTCGTCTCTGGCAAATCTTTGTCTTCCCCTTCGCCATCGGCCAACTGACCTTCAGGCTTCTTGGGGGGGACGTACTCGTAGCGTGGTTTGTCTTTGGTGTCTTCGTCCGATGCCGCCGCGGCTGCTTTGGGTTTGTCAGACGAGGCCACCTTGCGGGGGTTGTCCGAACCCGTGCTCACCACCACAATCACGGCGCCGACGATCAAGAGAAGCGCTGCGACGGCTGCGCCGATCAACACCCCGCGGCGTTTCCACAGCGGCGTGGGGGCTTCGGGGCCCTGTGCCAGCTCGTCTTCACCGGGTTCTTCAATGGCTTCGTAGACCAACTCGTAGGAGCCATCGTCGGTTTGCTTGGTCACCAGACCCACGCGCGCGTGCTTGCCTGTGTCTGGTCCCGTGCGCGCCGGACGAGACGACTCTGAGCCCACGGCGGCGTGTTTGCCGGTGTCTGGCGCCGCAGAGTGCGCCGAGTGGCTGGGGGACGACACTGCAGCGCGGGCGCTTGAACTGGAGGTGCGGCCCCTGGCTGTGGCCAGCGCCGGGCCCACTTCACCGCGAGCCTGTCGGGTGACGCTCCCAGCGCCCGCCGAGAGGCGATCCTCTTTGCGTTTTCTTCGAGAACCCATCGTCGATTTACCTCCACCTTCTCAACGGGACAAGGTGTCGAAGCGCGATCATCGCTTACATCGTGGACTTGAGCCCTGGCGTTCGTTGCGCCGGTCTGCACCCGGATGCCGCAATGGATCCGTTGGGAGCTTTGGGTGGCTCTAGACACAACCTAGCACACACGGGCCCATTGAAACACCCAACAAAACCCAGCGCCGACCTGCGCTTATCAGATGAATCGCTCCTGGGCGCTTGCCTTATGCCCGCATGTCTAAGAAGGTGAGCCTCAACAACGAAGGGAGCCCTCCAGCGGCGAGGGCGATGATGGGGAGCAGGGCCCGAGGGGGGAGCAGAGCGTTTTTGCCTCGGCGCCTGCGCAAGAGGAGTCTTGAGGACATGAAAACCACCCTCGCACGTCAGGCGGTCATGGTCCTGGCTTTGGCGGCCGGTTTGAGCGCTTGTCAGGAGGCCAAAGAGCCCACCACCACGCTGACCAACGCCCAGTGGGAAGAGGTCCGCGCTCAGATCCTGACTGAGCCTCCCGCCTCGGTGGCGTTCGCCTCGACGGCCAACTTTGGCAACAAGATCGAGTTTCTGGGCGTCGATATCGAGCCCAAGAGCCCCAAACCAGGTCAGGAGGTGACGCTGACCTGGTATTGGAAGGCGCTGGCGGACATGGAGGTCAACTGGCAGATCTTTGTGCACCTTGATCACAAAGGCCCGCCCCCTGCGCGCCAGGGCATGGACCACCACCCCGTGCGCGATCTCTACCAGACCACGCGCTGGAAACCCGGTCAGATCATCAAAGACGTCCAGAAAGTCCGCCTCAGGGGCAATTACCCTGGCGGAGAGGCCGCGCTCTGGGTGGGGCTCTGGGATCCGGCCACCAGCCGCCGCCTGGAGTTGATCAACAAAGACAAGATCACCCACGACGGCTCCAACCGCATCAAGGCAGCCACCATCAAGGTCGACGGCCCCAAAGGCGGCGCCAAGGCCAAAAAAGCCAAGCCAAAATTCTACAACGCCAGACCCGTCAGCACCCCGCCGACGATCGACGGCAAACTTGATGAAGAGGCGTGGTCCAAAAAGGCGGCCGCGGCCAACCTTGGCGGCACGCGCGGCGACAAAGGCCCTGCGGAGCGCACCTGGGTCAAGGCCCTCTACGACGCCGAAAACCTCTACCTGGCCTTCTTTGCCCAGGACAACGACGCCTGGAGCTCGCTCAAAGACCGCGACTCTGAGACCTGGACCGAAGAGGTCGTGGAGATCTTCATCGATCCCGACGGCGACGGTAAAGATTACATCGAGCTTCAGGTCACCCCCAACAATGTCATCTTTGATGCGCGCTTTGCGGCCAAGTTGGGCCGAGGCAAGGGCAGCCGTCAGGAACAGATCGACACGGCCAAGGCCTGGACCAGCAAGCTGGTCTCGGCGGTCCACGTTGATGGCACGGCCAACGACCCTTCCGACACCGACAAGTCCTGGACCGTCGAGTTGAAGATCCCCTTTGCCGACATCCCCGGAGATGCGCCCACGGCTGGCAAAAGCTGGAAGATCAATTTCTATCGCTTCGATGCCCCGCGTGAGGCCGACGGCAAGCGCCAGCGCCAAAAAGCCTGGGCCTGGGCGCCGCCCTTTGGCTCTTTTCACAACGTCGAGCGCTTTGGCACCATGCGCTTTGTGGCCGCTGGCGCCCCAATCGATCCCAGGCCCCCGCGCAAGGCCCCCGTCGCGCCCGAGATCAAGCCCGCCACCCCCGACAAGGTCGAGGGCGTTCAGCCCGACAAGCCTGAATGAGCGCTTGTGCACCCATCTCCAGCGATGCTGCGCACCGATGCGCAACCGCCCATCTCCCCGACGGGCGCACCGTATCATGGGCTTTGGGCATCTTACTTGGCGGCCCTTCGGTCCCCCTTCGCGTCGATTCAAAATCGATCGCCGTCGTCACATCGTCGGGCCTGAACCATCAAAAATAACCAGAAGGCGCCGCGCCGACGTAACCATGAGTCCGGGCGGACTCATCGCTCCTTGACCCAGTGCCCTGACCCTGGGTCATGGCTGCGTGGATCTTGCCTGGAACGCCGTGTCGCAACGCCAAGGGTCGCGTCCATGGTGATCGAGGGGCAAAGATTACACACAACGGCCTGGATTTTTTCCGCCGCCAGACAGCGGGAAATGAAAGCCACGGTGAGTGTTGTTGTCGATGTCCATCATCTCCTTGACCCACCCGGTTGTTGGGTGCAAGCTTCTCGCGCGGGCAGCCGTTAATGTCCTGACGCAGGGATGGTACAGTTCTTGATGAAGCGTTTGGGACTTTGACCCTCTGTTTTCCAGGTGGGTCTGCTGGATAAGGCGAGTGTTGACGCCGAAGTTCACGGGGCAGTTCAAGGAGACATGCAAAGGCAGGTTGGTGACTTGTCGGGTATGACGCTGAGATGCGCTGTAATCGTTGGTGCAGGCGCTGGGTCCTTTTTGAGGGCGTGTGAGCAAAATTGTCGCAAGCGCGCTTTGAATGTGGGTGGACCCTGGCAAAGGCGGGCTGGAGCCAGGTGAGCATAATTTGAGCAGGAGAATCTGGTGTGAGTGACCTTATTCTGGTTGTGGATGCGGACGCAAAGAGCCGTGGTGTTTTGGAGTTGAGCCTGAAGAAGGCTGGCTACACCGTTCAGGTCATCGACCGCAGCCGCGACGCGCTGGAGTGGCTCGAAGACGCCGAGCGCCTGCCTGGGCTCATCATCAGCTCCACCGAGCTGCCTGGGATGAGCGGCTTTGAGTTCTGTGCCAGGATCAAGGAAAACCTGGACTGGGAGCCGATCCCATTCATTTTCCTGACCAACGAAGGGGCAGGCGACGACAAGCGCAAGGGTTTTGAGTTGGGGGTCGAAGACTTCCTGACGCGGCCGATCTACATCAAAGAGATCACCACCCGCGTGCAACTCTTGATGCAGCGGCGCAAAAAAGAACTCATGGCCGTCGCTGGCGCTGAAGAGATCCAGGGCAGCCTTGAGGACATGACCCTCATTGACCTGCTCCAGGCCATCGAACAGCACGGCCGCACCGGCATCGCCGACCTGAGCCGGGGAGGGCGCCGCGGGGTGCTCTACTTCCGCCAGGGGCGCATCATCGACGCCGCCTGCGGCAAGCTGCGCGGCGCCGAGGCGGTCTACCGCATGATGCTCTGGGGCGAAGGCTCCTACGCCATCCGGTACATCGACGCCGTGCGCCGTCGCGATCTGATCGGCACGCCCACCCAGGACCTCTTGCTTGAAGGCATGCGCCAACTCGACCAGTGGGAGGCCGCGCGCAGCGGCGGACCCAGCATGGATCGGGTCTACGAGGTCAACTACCGCCAACTGGCCGACCACCTGCGCGACCTGCCCGACGAAGTCAACGGCATCATCCGCCTCTTCGACGGCTACCGCACCATCCAGGATCTGGTTGACGACAGCCCCCAGGACGCCGCCGCGACGCTCAAGATCGTCGAGGGGCTCCAGGAGCGCGGGCTCATCAATGACGTCACCCCTGAACCCCAGGACGACGACGGTCTGGTGGACATCAGCGCCACGCCCAACCTCAATGACTGGCTCAGTATGGAGGTCGGCGAGACCGTCGAGCAGCGCGGCCGCAAAGAGGCCCCGGCTGAGACCGAAGCTCAGAAGGTCCGTCGGCGCCGCCAGGAGCGCAAACGCCGCCAACGCAACCGCCGCACCACCTCGGCCTACGCCGTCGTCTCCCCCTCGGGTCAGCAATACGCCCAGAGCCGCGTCACCCCCGAGGAAAACCCGGCCGTCGCCGCTGGCGCCGATCCTGAAGAAGAGCGCCTGCTGGCCGAGCTGAACTCGCTCGAAGCCCGCTCCGCTGCCCTGCGTCAGGAAACCGAGCGTCTGGTGACCGAGCGCGAAGAGCGCCACCGCCGCCGCCAGGAGCTGGCGCGCCCCGTCAGCCCCGAAACCCAGCGTCTGCGCGCCCGCATCGCCGAAGCCGAGGCCGAAGCCCAGCGTCTGGCCGCCGAGCGCAAAGCCCTCGAAGAAGAAGCCACGCGCCTTGAGGTCGCCGAAGCCCAGCGCCAGGCCGAAGAGGAGGCCGCTCGCCTGGCCGCCGAAGAGGCTGCCCGTCAGGCTGCCGAAGCCGAAGCGCTGCGCAAGGCCGAGGAAGAAGCCGCCGAAGCCGCTCGTCTGGCCGAAGAAAAAGCACGCAAGGCTGCCGAAGCCGAAGCCGCTCGTCTGGCCGCCGAAGCCGAAGCGCGCCGCAAAGCCGAAGCTGAAGAAGCCGCCCGCATCGAA
>CAKZKQ010000696.1 GCA_937123825.1 uncultured Pseudomonadota bacterium | reverse complement strand
CCCAAAATTCACCCCTTATCTTGATGAGTTACGTGACTACGGCGCCTTAGCTGCATGAAACTGTCCGAACCATTGTTCTTGACAAACCGTTACAAATCTTCCTCCATCCCGCCTTGCTCAGAGTGTGAAGTTTTCATTGAGCAAGATGGTTCATTGAGTCTGACTGGTTTCCCATTTGTGTTTGAATAAACCTCTAGCGGTGATGACAGTTTGTATGTATTGCGTTTAGGCGGATTGTATATAAAACATAAAGAGAATTAGGATTGCTTAGAACGGGGCACTTGTAGATTGACACCTGGTTTGAACCCATCCACACCGTCTGTGACGGAGTTGGCTCGGTGTCAATCTAAACATGCTCCGTTCTATTGAGAGCTAAATCTGTTAAAGTCTAAGCCGGCTTTCAACAAAATCAACTTAAAGTCCTCCAACTTAGGACCATGTTCACTAGTCTTGAATAAGTTTAAGTTGCTGATTGAGTCGTCTAAATTTTTCTGCCTTGTGTAGTTCTTAAAAGAAGGGTAAATGAATCTTGACTTCAAATACAGGGGTTGGGGTTCGAACATGTCTCCATAGTCAAAGAAATCAATATGTTGACGGCGTAGATTGATCTTTACTCTCTCAATAAGTAACGGGAGAACCTTGTTTTCAAAGTCGTCATAGAGCATCAGACTGATCTTGCCTGACTGGATATGAAGCTTGATTAGATCAACCTCACCAACTTCTCCATAGAGTTTGGATGCGCAGCCCAGATAGATACGCAGCTCGACTGGCAACTCGTTGACCAGTGAGCTGTGGATGGTCAATGAGTGGTCTCTATCCAGATAACCCAGACCATGTTGGGATGCCTTCACACAAGCCTGTGCGATGACCTTAGTGTCTGCTATGGAGAACAAGAGTCGCTGAGCTTCGTCTTTGGCTGCTTTGTACGAACCCCAGAATGCCTTGATGTCCCGACGTGTACGCGGTGGGTGAGTGCCGAAGGATTTGCGCCGCTCGAAGAACCCCAGCGCCAGATAGACGCTGGTGTCGTCCATACGTGCGCGGCGTGCTTCCTCAAACTCCTGGCTATCCTTGTTTTCGATCAAGTATCGCAGCACATTTTTGGGTGTACCGAGTTTATCTCTTAATTCAGGCTCTCTACGATACTCTCCAGCTTCTGGTAGACGCCCCCATTCTAAACAAGCGTTCCAGAAATCTTCCAGCAAAGTTTCGTGTTGCATCCATCGAGACAGCTTGGCCACGCGCTTGGATGTACGCTCTGGCTTAAGTCTCTCTGAGGCCCGTGGCATCGGACGACGAGCACGAATGCGCTGACGTTGACGCCTTGCAAGGAACTCCTGCTCTTGCTCATCTGTTTTGAAGACAAATAGAACACCAGGAGCGATGGTGACCGGCTCCCTGCCAAGAGTATCCTTGACGTACTCGGCGAATTCAGACTGAGCGTAGTACTTTTGGAAGGTGTTGCGTGAAGTCAGAACTCCATCACGGAAGATGCGGAACTTGTCGTACGCAGCACGCCCTCCAATGAGTGTAGCCACTGCGAGGACATGATTGGTCAGCGCAAAGGCACCTTGAAGTGCCTCACGACGTTCCGTTTTATCCTCAATGACGTTGATGACAAAGCCAATATTGACGACATCAGAGATACATTTTTCTCCTTCAGGCCGGAAATGAGGGTCCCAGGCCCCTACATCAAATCCAGCTTCCTCTAAAGCCCGTACATCATCGCCCAATCCACAGCCGTAATCGAATACGGTGTGGGTGGAATCTAAGAATCCATGGCGCCACAAAGCCTGCATTGGGGCGGATAGAGTGCCCCGTGTGATGGCTGTGCGGTGACGCATAATGGGTGGTTCCCCAGAACCATCAAACACTGGGGTTGGTGCAACTGTGCTCGTAGATTTGAGGGCGTGGCCTTTCAGACGAATCTCTTTCTCTTTGAGGAGCTGCTTCCAAGCCTTCAATCGGCCAATGGTACTGGCGGATTCGAAAAGACCAGCGTCTTCTGCAGCCTGCGTCAGCTCTGCAAATATTGGAACATCTTCATGTTCAGGCGGCAGGAGTAATTCTTTTCGATGCAGGATTGGAGGGTTTTCTTTGTCGTAGCACCGACGAGAGACTTTACCTGTGTCCAAATTCAACGACCAGCTTGTGGCCAGTCTTGGGAAACCCGATGACCAGAAGTCAGGGTAGTGCAACAAAGAAGCTTTGTTCTGCCGAAGGTCCACTTTGAAGACATTAAAACGCCCTGGTTCAATTCCTGCGATGCTGGGCAAACCTTCCAAGAACAAACGGAGCGTTTTGGGCAACGTGTCGGCCAGGAGACGATGAAAGTAGATGGAGGTCCCCACCTGCTTGCCGACTTTCAAGCTTTTGAAAGCCTTACGTCGCTGGGCTGGCGTCATGATTAGACTCTTTGGCTGGATTTGTTAGGCCTTACAAGTTTGATGACCGATTCAATGGTGCGAAGCTTTGGGTTACCTGCCATGGACGCAATGCCACGGTGGAGGTGCAGTCTGAACTGTGCTTTGAGCACTTCGTCCTCAAGTGGGTAGCCATCTTGCTTACAACGAAAACAAAGCAACGCCCAATACAACTCGTGCTGTGGGCCTCCAAAGGTCTTCCAGGTCATCTCCACGGTACTGTCTGACGGAATTTTGCGTGGCGATGGGGGGTTGGGATCTGACAACGACAGGCAAAATGCCCAACGACACAGTTCATTCCATTGATTCATACCCATGGTGCGCTTGAGTGTGATAAGCCGGTCTTTAGCGCGCTGTGACAGGCGGATGTTCTCAATGGTATTTTTCATGATGCCAACTGTTCATTCCAGAAATAACCAGGTTCGACGGTGGTGCAACCGTGCTCATTATCGTATTCGAGGTGATAAGTGCGGCCTATCGAAGGTTTGAGGCGCTTGTAGTAAGCTGCATCGATTTCTTCATCCGTCGAAAGAAGCAGAACTTGCTGACTTGCCTTGGGAAAGTAACGCTCAATCAAATTGATTCGGTGCTTTGAATCAAGACGTCCCAATGGGGTGTCAATGACGATGGGCAAAGTGCGCCCTGAGGCTCGGGCCAGCCCCCACAACATCGATACTGCCAACAGCTGACGCTCGCCTGCCGAGAGGCGATTGGCCTCAACGCGTTTTCCAGAAGAGTCGAGCAGGTGGAGTTCGAAGCTCTTGGGCTCAATACGCAGGTCGTGGATGAAGTTATCTTTGCGCATCAATGACTGAAAGCTCTCCAGAATCATGGTTTCAATGCGATGGATGTTATGCTGTAGGACCTTCTCTCGGAAAGACTTTAAAGTTTGACGAGACTTCTGTGAGTGGTCGAGGAGACGCTGAGCTTCCAAGCGTTTGAGTTCTGCATGAGCCACCTTCTCTAACAGGCGGTTGTATTCTCCCTCAAGGCGCTCGATCACGCCTTGACCGGTCTCCAAATCGGCCTGGATTTTGGCGCGTGACTTGCGTGTATTCTGCAGCTTTTGTTTGAGCGATTCGCGCTCCTGAATGATCTGATGGATGTGGTCACTTTCGGGAACAGCTCCTAACAAGCGCTCTTGTTGAACCAGTTCCTCCTTCAATTGGAGGCTTCTTGCCAGCTTATCATTGAGTCTCTGACGCCATTCATCTGCTTGAGGTGGTAACACAGAGCGCATCAGAGATGCAGCCTCACCAGAGAGATGAAGGAATGCGGGGTGTTCAGCAACCTGAATGCGCTCCTGGCGATCCTCGGCCAGCTTCTCCGACAGTGTGTTTGTCTTGTCTGAACTCAACCCTATGGCCTCAATGGTCTTCAGCAACCACTGATCGCGCTCCTGCAACAACTCTATAAGCAAAGAGTTGTCTTGTTGTTTGATTTCAGCTTGATGTTGGATGTTGAGTTGGTGAAGCATTCCTGAAACAAGCAACAAAGGGCTCTTGGGATCGCCACCAAGGGACACCAGCTCACGGCGAGTTTGGTCTAGTGTTCCTTTGATGTGAGCCAACTGAGCTTCCAGTTCCTGGCGTTGCTCAAACAGTGTACCGCCTTCTTTCTCGAAGATGTGTTCCAAACCTTCGAGACGCTTCTCAAGCACGTCGATCTCAGTGTTGGCCGCTCCAAGCTTCAAGTTAAGATCGGCATTTATGTCGTGTTGAGTTTGCAGTTCAGCGCGTAGTTCCTCGACACGCTTGCGGCTTTGTGCACCGAGTGCGCGTTCTTTATGACGGCGTTCCAATGCAAGCAAGTCGGCAGAAAGCTTACTGACTAGGTCCAAGCCCAGCAAAGATCGCATCGCTGCATGCAACAGCGCCGATGACTGTGATGGATCAGCAAACGCCTCAATTTTCTCACCGTCGAAGAAGAACAAGTGGGCGATGTTACTGGGCAGCATTTCTTCGACAAACTCTAGCCAGCGGTCAGCCAGTTGGCTATCCATCACACCATTTCGGAAGACCGTAACTTGGTCGGTTACGTTGCGTACATGGCCATTCCATTTACGCTGGATGCGGTAATGATGGACACGTCCCTCTGTAGTATGTCGGAAATCTAAGATGAGTGCTGCCTCACGCGCGTCATTCCCTTTATGAACACAGCGGCGAAGATACTCTCCATACGCCATTCCATTGCGATTGGAGCAGCGTGCCAACTTTCCATAAAGCGCCAGTTGGATGGCATCCAGCAAAGTGGTTTTACCACCACCATTGAGCCCACCAAACAGAACAATGGGCTTACCATCAGATGGTGGGGTCAACTCAATCTCTTGACAGTCTCTGTAAAGACCAAAGTTGTGGAGTATGATGCGATCAAGGATCACGGTTGAGCCTCCTGGGCCTGATTGGCTGCATCCTTAGGAGGCAACACATCTTCTTGCTCTCGACCTTCAACGTCTTCAAGGAGTTGATCCAAACGCTCAAGCTCCCCACCACGCGCTGCTTCAAGGATGTCGCGTCGTTGACGAGCCAATTGAGTTGCGTCCTCAACCCCTTCAAAGGCACTGCGCCGAAAAGCCTTCTCCAGCGCTTCAAACAAACCGGCTCGGCGAGTCATGGTCCGGTAACTTCCTTCAACATCTAGAAGTTCTCGCAAAAGTTCAAAGTGGAGGTCATCACCTTCACAAACCTCACGTAGCAGCTTCATCTCAGCTGCACCAAAGACGTGGTTGTCGTTGAGGTGACGGGGTCCTGGATACTCTTCGCCTGTAGTTTTCTTATAAATCAGAGGAAGGTTATCTTCGATCTCATGCTTGTCAAAGACCCAAATGCGTCGGATTTCATCAAGCTCTTTCTGCGTAATCAACTCAAGGCTGCTTACGGACTCTGGGCCATTGGCCCGGACGTGGCTTTGAGCCTCGAGTAACCGACGCAACCAATCCTCACGTGCTGATTGGACATATGGGCCAGGAATGGTGCCCCGGGAGTAAAGCTCAACACGGCCCGACATCCGTCTGAAATCGCGCACCTTTCGGTCATCGCGATTGTTGTTCTCATCACGCATGTCCAAGGCATTACGAAGATCTAGGAGCGGTAACATCCACTCCTTCTCTTCATCGTTCTGGATCATGGCTTCCATGGAACGGTCCTTATCGACCAATGTGCAGACCCAACAACCAAAACGACTGCTTCCACAGCTGGGTGTCGTGGTGTCTACTACAAGAGGACATTCGCCATCCGCCGAGGCCCCCTGGTACATGGTGAGCAGGTCTTTGTTGCGGTAGCCCCAAGGGTTAGGGCGTTGCATCAAGAAGACCCACACATCATCATTGGTCCAGTCCTCAACAGGTGAAAACACAAGTGAGTTAGGCAACGAAGCATTGGGACTCAGCCTGTCTCGCACACGCTTTTGTTCAAGCTTCTTCATACGTGCGGCACGCCGGCTGCTTTCGGCTTTTCGTGTGCCAAGGACCAAAATGGCTTCGCCATTATCCCGAACGACATCCAGAATGAACTTGTTTGAGGGTTTGATCTTGAGACGTTCCGTACACCAACGAAACTTCGGACGAGGTGCCGGGTAACCTCGTCCAATCAAATTGACCCAGAAACTGTCTTTAAGTTCTGGTGTGAGGCGGTGTGGATGGAATGGGAGGTTCTGCGACAATGCAGCCTCCTCCATCTTTTTAAGAGACTGGTCCACCCACAACGCCACAATGGGATTTTCAACCAACGTGTCGGTGCTGATGACATGCACAGGCTTGGTCTGTTTTGTAGGTTCCAACTCTTGCAGCGCCATCCAGACCAGTTGGAGAACGGCCGTTGAGTCTTTGCCACCGCTGTATCCGATGACCCAAGGGACCGTATCCGCAACATAGAGGTCCCGGATTTCATCGCACAGCTCATCAAGAGTGGCCTGGAGTCCCAATTCGGCAAAAGCTGAGTTAGTCATGACAATGCCTTTGTGTACTCGGTCTCGGTTTTCTGCTCGGCCTCGGTCAATTCAAGATCCATCACATGCTTGATGACGTTGGTCGTCAAAACCACATTGCGATGGGACTTACGCAGACGTCCATTGAGCAAAGATCGTCCTTCCCAGAGCGAATTGCTACGGGACCAGTCAACCTCAGCGACCTTGGTCATGCGTGAGCGCCATCCGTCTTCTTCAATGAGCATATGGCCCATCCTGGCCATGGCTTGGAGGAACAAGGAGTGTGAGTGCAAGAAGTCGCGCCTAACCTCACCTGCCGTAATCTTGCGCTCGTGCACTAGGTTCCATTCAGGGATATAGCGCGCCAATTCTTCCCAGAAGTCTTGGACCTTGCGCACGGCTTCTTCAATTTCCATCCCTTCCCAGCCCCGAACAAGGTCACGGTTGGCTGTATACAGCGAACTGAGCGTGAAAAGCTTTCGTGAACGCGTTGACAAAGATGACTTCTCTGTCTCTACGAGGTCACGAAACAGTTTGGAGTTGAAGATCATCTCGCGAGTCAGTGTTGCGATTGAATCGCGGTGGTCATACAGCACACCAATTGACGGGGAGGGGCGCACCGCATAGCGGTTCAAATCAGCAAACATCTGCTGACAACGCTTCAAACCTCTGTCCATGAAGAAGACCACTGCGATGGTTTCATATCCGAGACTTGGATTATCCCTCAAAGCTGCTTCGATAGCAGCCCGACGGTGCTGACCATCGTTGATGATAAATCTGGCGTCCATGGGAACGCGCAGGATACCGATGCGCTGAGCTTCTCCTTCTCCAACGGAATCAAAATGGACATCCGCATCGATGGATGCCGTCAGAGCCGAGAAGACATAGTCTTCTGAGTTATCAAGAATGTATTGCTTTAGGTCTGGAATGCGTGCTTCATTCAGATTTCTCTGAGCCCTCATTTCGGGAGGGAGTTCCTCGCTATCAAATGAAAAGATGCGAGGAATCAGCCGTAGGGGACACATGGAGACGTAGTATTCACGTTTGGCTTGAACACCACGAATCGCAGGGAAGCTGTAGCCGAAGGAAGGCTCCACAAGTTAACCTCTGTCTGTGGCATAGTGTGGATTGAGGTTGAAAAGAACGGAACATCAGTCAAGTTACGTATCTTTAATGAACTGAACATAGCCACGATGTCAAGCATAATGCTACACACACTGTTCGTAAATATAAACGCACAGAAGCATCTGAACAAAAGGATAATGGTCAAAGATGACAGCAGTGTACCTGGATTGTAATGCCACCACACCGATGAGCTCTGAGGTGATTGAAGAGATCATCCACTACATGACAGATGAGTTTGGCAATGCGGGGAGCCGAACTCACCAATTCGGTCAGCGCGCCAAAAAAGCGGCGCAATGGGCTCGTGAGCAGGTCGCACGGGTCGTTGATGCTAAGCGTTCAGAAATAGCTTTCACCAGTGGTGCCACTGAAAGCAACAACCTCGCCCTTCTCGGTTTGGCTGAATATGGCCTTCAGGAAAATAGGCGTCACATTATTAGTAGTAGCATTGAGCACAAGGCTGTCTTAGAGCCACTGGAACGCCTTGAGGGTCAAGGCTTTGACATTACGCTTCTCTCACCCACCCCAGGAGGATGGGTTTCCCCTGAAGAATTGTCCCGGCATCTGCGACCTGACACCCTCCTGGTGTCACTCATGCACGTCAACAACGAAACAGGCATCATCCAACCTGTTGAAGCCTTGAGTGCATGTCTTGAAGATCATGATGCGTTCTTTCATGTAGATGCAGCTCAAAGCTTCGGAAAGCTGATCAGGCCTTTACGAAATAAGAGAATTGACCTCATTAGCATCAGTGGCCACAAGATTTATGGACCTAAAGGTGTAGGTGCGCTGGTGACGCGCCGCCGGGGATATAAGAAACTTCCCATCAAGCCGCTGATGGTCGGTGGCGGCCAAGAGCGAGGTTTGCGACCGGGGACATTGCCAGTTCACCTTCTCGCAGGATTGGGAAAAGCTGCTGAACTTGCGCTGAAACACCACGCTGAACGCCAAGCAAAGTGCGAAGCATTCAGAGAAAGGCTTCTAAACGAATTGGCTCCATTGAGCCCCCAATGGATTGGCGACAATACACAACGGCTTCATAACACCGCTAGCCTACGATTTCCTGGGGTAGATTCCGAGGCCATCATGGTCCAAGTTAAAGGCTTGATTGCCATATCCAATGGATCTGCATGCACTTCGCATAGTTATGAGCCAAGTCATGTCATGCTGGCCATGGGGTTGACAGAAAAAGAGGCTCAAGAGGTTATTCGGTTGTCTTGGTACCATGACACAACCATGCCCGACTGGGATGCAGTGCGCACCGTCATCAACCGACTGCATGCATAGAAAATCCGAGGTGGAGCAACTCTCGACTTGTCGGTTAAGCTTTATGAGTATACAGTTGCGTCAGTATGGCGCAGGATTACAAGCAATAGATGAGCTTTGCTGGGAGAGCTAGTGGTAAAGCTTCCGGTTGGCAGTCTTGTTAGACCGCGTTGATCATGGGATTAAGTTGAAGAGCCGTTAGAACGGAGCGCGTTTGGATTGGCACCGAGTCAACTCCGTCACAGACGATGTGGTTGATGAAGGTGTCAACCTACAAATGCCCCGTTTTAGGGTAAGAAGAGCAACTAGCCCGACTGATCGAAGTCAACGACGCTTCGCACCCTCACTGTGTTCGCCGCTCGAAGCGAACACAGGAGCTTAGAGTGACAGAGAGAATAATGAGCGAGCAGAACTGGAAGACGATCGAAAAGAAGAAGTCTAGCCTATTGAGCGAGATCGTATCTTCGCTCGATGAAACAGAATATAAGATTCTTGAAGCTACCCTTCAGTACGAACACGAACAGCGTCACCTCCACAAGCCCCATAAGCTTGCTCAGAAGATTCAAGACTTCGTGGAGCGCGCTGTAAAATGATAATAAGAGAGATATCGATATCTAATTTTAGGCAGATCACGGGAGAGTACACTCTCAAGCTTGCACTCCCTGGCGACAAGCCGATTACGATTCTTTTGGGAGAAAATGGGGCAGGTAAGAGCACATTTCTTCAAGCCTGTTTGTGGTGTCTATACGGGCGAAAGAACTTTGAAAACCCTGAAGACATTGTCTCTTATCGAGCCCTGGAGTCTGCCACCGTTGATGGTTATGTGAAGACAGAAGTTCGGATGATCATCCAAGATGGTGAAGAGACACTCACTATCGAGAGAAGGTTCCGCGGACGTAAGGTTGCAGGGGGGAAACTGGAACCTGGTACAACGGAAGAGTTGAAGGTGTTCCTCCGCAGCAAAGAGGGTGAGACCACTACCATTCAGGATGCCAAAACTCGCATTGAACAGCTCCTACCTAATGACCTTGCGGGATTTTTCTTCTTTAGAGGGGAGGACCTTGAACAACTTGTGGCACGTGCTGGCGCAGACAAGTTGAGGACTGCGGTCGAACAGTTCGTGGATCTCACACTGCTTGAACGGTCAATCAGGCACTTATCCAAGACTGAACGAGAGTTGGAACAGAAGCTCAAAGCGACCTCAACAGGAGAAGCACAGGAGTTAACCACAAAGCTCGAAGAAATCAAGGCTCGCATCCAGAAGCGGCAAGATTTGGTCGCTGATCAGAATAAAGCAGAAGGGCAACTCAACGAACAGAAAGAGTCCATTGAAGAGGAACTAGCTAAGGTCGAAAATGTTCGACCTTACATCGAGGAGCGGCGACGCTTAGAGCAAGAAAAGTCTCACATCGAGTCTAAGATACGAGAGAAACGCAAACAGCTTGCCAAGAGAGTGTCCAAAGATGGCTATTTGTACTTGCGCTCGAATGTTCTGAAGGCCGGTGCTGAATTGGCTGAGCAGGCTCGAAAGAAAGGAGAGTTGCCAGCGCGTATCAAGCCCCAATTCGTCGATGATCTTCTGTCAAAAGGCGAATGTTGTTGTGGCACGCCGATCAATAACGACATGGCTGAGAAGCTCGAACGTTGGAAGACTGGTATCAAGTTAGCGGCGCTTGAATCATCCGTCAGTGTTTTGAAGGCAGACTTGGCCAACTATCAAGGTCGAGCGGAAGAATTCCAGAAGGAGTTTAATGCTGCGCGTATTGAGCTGGCAGAACTTAACGATGATCTGAGAGATGTTGCCGGGAAGTATTCAGCCACTGTACGAGAACTTGAGGGTAAGGACTTCGAAGCTGACTATGTCAGTGGTCTTCAAAAACAGCTGATATCCCTCAATGATGACTTGATCAAAGCAGGCATCTTGAAAGGTACTTACAGCAACGAGATTGTAGACCTTAATCAAGAATATACGGAACTAGCTAAAAAGCGAAACAGGGCTGTCAAAGCACAAGATAAAGGGGCTCGTCTCACGCGTCAGATTGCAGCAGTTAACAACGTGCGCAAGGGGCTGGAAAAGCTCAAGGCTGGATGGATAAATATCGTTCAGGAGTTCCTAGACTCTGAGTTGAAAAGTAAGTGGAAAGAGATGGCTCAGCTCGACCGCTTGGTGGAGTTCGACGCCGAGTTCAGACTCAATATCAAGGAACGAGGAGGAGATGGGCAATGGCACAAATCCGCACCATCTTCCGCAAACAAAAGGGCGCTAGCTCTAGCGTTTGTCGCATCCCTTATCAAGCTGGCAGACGAAGCGCGCAAAGGTGAGCGAAGCAAAGGACTATTTGCTGGCGGGCTTTACCCACTAATGATGGATGCGCCCTTTGCCACGATGGATCGATACTTCAAGCAAACCGTTCCTGCTGGCCTTCGCAAAGTAGTGCCTCAACTCATTCTCGCATCAAGCTATGATCAATGGACTGGTGAAGTCGAAACAGCGCTAGGCGATGCTGTAGGGGCTTCCTACGTGCTGGAGTTGCACAAACCGGGGGAGTCAAACAGAACTGTATTCTTCCGCGGAACAGATGTAGATTATGTTGTGGGCGAAAATGACACAGCATTTGACTGGACTGAGATCCAAAAGGTGTAAACATGCGCGATCGAATTAGGCCTCCTGCAGATCTCGAGAAGGTCTTGGACCTTCTAAAAGAGAAAGGCGTCTTTGAAACTAAGCAAAAGGGGCTAATGTTCGCCGCATCGTTGGGGTATGCACTCAACTCAACAAGACCTGGAGGACTGGATATGGGTAAGACTGGCGAAGGTATCCGCCTCCAGTATTTTCAAAAACCAAGAGATGAAGGCTTCATTGATGCTTTGGCCGTGGCCAGCACCGGCAAATTGGAAGTTTTGACAGCTGAGCGTGGAAATGAGCGTCTCGACATCTTTGAAAGGTACGCTCATTCCGGTTTAGAAGAACTTCAACGCCGGTTGGATACAGGCAAGGGTGATGAGTTGGAAATTGTCTGCGGCATCATCGCCGAGCTGGGGGGTCTAGGCTCAGGCCAAGAGACCGATGACAAAGTCAAACGTCTTGGCGGTCTTGTGTAGACCGACATACAACTACAACACATACACCATAGGTCACGTGAAGAGAGGCTTTGAGCCCTTGAGCAGACACGGTCGGCCAAACGCTCAACACTGGATTCAGAAATATGAAAGATACAGTGCTCCATGCGTTTGCTCTGGGTAGCCTGTCGGCGCCAGAAGTCCAAGAAGTTACAGGGCTACCACGTCTTTCTGTTGATGATTGTATCGCAGAGCTTCTGGAATTGAGGGCGTTAGAGGTTGTTCGGACTTTTGAACCTGTGCGTTATGCGCAGTTCCAACCCTCAAGCTGGATCCTGAAGCACCTGAGGCATGGACGACTGTCCGTTCCCGAAATAATGGAACTGACACATCTGGACCGGACAGAAGTCGAAGAGACCCTTCAACTTTTGCTTGAATCGGAAGCAGTCATTGAGGCAACAACCAAGCCCTTGGTCCGATATGGCCTTAGAGTGGATCCCAACGAGCCCCCCGAACCTATACCACCACAGGAGCCAGCTGTTGTGGTGTGGTGCAAAGAACAAATCGAAGCCTCTATGGCCGGTACTGCATCAGTCCGCTTGGCCGAGCTGGTCAACCGCCGCGGCGTTCACACAGCCAACAAGCGCTTGCGTACCAATGCACTTCGCGAGACATGTAAGTTCCTCTACTCTGCAGGCATCCAAACATCTCCAGATTACAGAGAAGCAAGTCAGTCTCCAGGCGTTGATGCTGTTACTTTGATTAGCCTGATTCCAAATACCTCAGACAAACCTTCTCAGTCCGTGCCCAAAGCGCTCGACAGTGACTCGATGGAACATTATCTCGATCTGGCTATGGCGCTGGCTCACGCAGATGGTGCAACACCTGATGTGGAGTTAACGGCGATTAAAGATAGAGCTGAGAGCCGGATGCAGATACTAACGGAAGATGAGCAAACGAAATTGCGAGCTTCTATGGCAGAATTGCGGCACCGAGACTTCGACCTAGACATTGTGATCGAACAACTCAAGGAAAGCCTCAGCCTCCACGAACGACGGTCACTTTTGGAAGAGTTGTTTGATGTGGCTATGGCCGACGGTGTTTTTCATGAGCAAGAGGAACAGTTCCTGCGCAAACTCCACACCGCTTTTGGAACAACTCTAGAACACTTCAATGGACTGATTGGTTCCAGCGAGCTCGTAGTTTGTAGAGGGCCACAAACAGTCTCGCCATCGATGGGCATACACATAGTTCCTGATACAGAACCTCAAGAGGATGTAATACCAACGGCTGAAGAACACCGTGAGATCAACCGCCTTTTTTCACTACTGACTGGGCAGTAGGAGCCTGTGTTAGACTTGACCAGTGAACCACCCAAAATCCTACGCGGAACTTCTGCTGTGCTTAGGGATTCTTTTCTCAAAACGGTCATCGCAGATGCGAAGGTCTATCACCGAGCTGCAGGATTTTTCTCCAGCAGTGTGTTTAGGGCTGCGGCCAAAGAGTTCACAGATTTCTTCTGTAATGGCGGAAGAATGGAGCTGGTTTGTTGTCCTCAGCTTGACCGCAGAGATGTGGCAGCTTTGACGAATGTATTCGAGGACCGTAAACGCTGGGCTGAATACGCTGTACCCGACAGCACAGACAGTCTTTGGAGCGCACGCGATCTCATGTGTTGGGCTATAGCCATGGGTCACCTCCATGTTTCCATCGCTACAGTCAAGCTACAAACAAGTCACGCCATTTACCATGAGAAGCTTGGAGTGGTTGAAGGGAAAAATGGTTCTCTATTGGCATTTTCAGGTTCAGCCAATGAATCACTAACAGCCTATGTCCACAACTTTGAGCGTATCCAAGTCTATCGCGATGACAATAGGCACCAACATGAAATGATCCAGCACCTCAGACAGGACTTCGAATCCTTGTGGAGCAACCAGACCCCAGGACTCAAAGTGCTACCGCTACATGAGGCTCTTGCTCTAAACCTCGTCCAGCCTGTCGAACACAGTGGCAATGGCGTTCTGAAAAAAGCATCAACACCACCTGCGGTTAAAATCAGAGAAACCCTGGTTTGGCCAGCCCGCCTAAAGCTCCGTTCTCATCAGGAAGAAGCCATTGATCGATGGTTCGAAGCACAGGGAACGGGCATCTACGCAATGGCCACAGGCGCAGGAAAAACCATTGCAGCTCTCTCAACAGCTGTGAGGGTATTCGAACGTGTTGGTGGCCCACTCATCATTGTCGTGGTCGCACCCTTTTTGGCCCTTGTAGATCAATGGATCGAGTCCATGTCTTTGTTTGGCCTCAAGCCGGTGAGGTGTGCAGAGTCCAGCTCAACGTGGGTGCCACAAGCTCAGAACGCCCTCTTGCTCGCAAATCAAGGCCGAAGGTCTGTCACTAGCTTTGTGACAACAAATGCCACCTTGATGGGGAAGCCCTTCCAGTTACTGTTGGCTGGATTGGAAGTAAGGACATTGTTCATTGCAGATGAGGTCCACAACCTGGGGGCCCAACGCTTGCGAGCTTCGTTACCTGAAGCCGTCGAGCTAAGGCTTGGATTATCAGCCACACATGAACGTAAATGGGACGAGGCTGGCACACAAGCCATCAAGGACTATTTTGGAGAGCCAGTTATTTCGTTTGGATTGCGCGAGGCCATGGAGAGCAATCCTCCTGTTCTATGTCCGTACAGTTATCATCCTATCCTGGTCCGACTCCAAGAGGATGAGATGGAGGCCTATACCCGTCTTTCTCGGTCTATTGGCCGTTTGCTAGCGGGAGGGACTCCTGACGACCCTTCAGAGATTGCACTATCCTTGCTCATTAAAAGGGCTCGATTATTAGCAGGTGCACGGGGGAAACTTCCGGCGCTCAAGCGCGTTATGGAACCTTTGTCGAAAACATCTTTCAATCTCATCTACTGCGGTGATGGACGAACTGACCCAACAGGCTTAGAGCCCGATGCTCTTGATGACTCTGATGAAGGTGAGTTGGTCAGACAAATTGAAGCCGTCGTCCACATGCTTGGCAATGAGTTGGGGATGCGTGTGGCCTCCTACACATCACAAACGCCGTCGAATCAACGAGCAGCCATTCTAGAATCGTTTAGACAAGGTCATCTTCAAGCAATTGTTGCCATCCGCTGTTTGGATGAGGGTGTTGACATCCCTCAAGTCAGACGAGCATTCATTTTGGCCAGCTCTACCAACCCCCGGCAATTCATTCAAAGACGAGGTCGCGTCCTGCGCAGAGCTCCTGATAAGGAAAAGGCTGAGATATACGACTTCTTTGTCTTTCCTCCTATGGAAGACATGGACTCTAGCTTGCTGAAAACTGAGCAGAAGATCGTACGCCGGGGCATGGAGCGTGCTCTCGATTTTTTGGCACTGGCAATCAATGCTACAGAGGCACGTCATCAATTTCTGCCCATCTTGAAGCAACTACACCTTTTGGACATGCTTTACGGCAGCATTAATGAATCCATTGCTCAGTAACAACAAGTGTCTAAACACCTCTTCAACACCAACACTGTCCAGGCACAAAAAGTAAGACCGGGTAAAAAGTTAGTCGGTTTGCTTGTCAGTTGAGTGCCAGTGTCCGTTTTGTCGAGCAAGTAGGTGTCCATGCCGTGTACAACGTCATC
This sequence comes from uncultured Pseudomonadota bacterium, assembly GCA_937123825.1. Lineage (GTDB taxonomy): Bacteria > Myxococcota_A > Bradymonadia > Bradymonadales > CAKZKQ01. The sequence goes on along the minus strand of CAKZKQ010000696.1, from coordinate 5,128 downwards.
TATGGCACAGCGATGAAACTCAAAATATCCAAAGGCACGCTCCACGACCTCAAAGGCCTCTTCCACATTGGGCCTTGGGTCGAAGGCCGCCTCCTTCTTTTTGACCTTGGCTATTCGTCTCACAAGACCTTTAAATCCATTGCAAAGCACGGCGGATTTTTCGTCTCAAGGCTCAAAAGCAACGCCAAAGTCGTCATTGATGAAGACAATCGTTGACAGAACGTTGGGTTCGATGAGGCTGGCTGGCAAAAGTCTTTGGGACGTACTTAAGAAGAACAGGCGCCGAGAGCTGGACATTCAAGCAACAATTGGAGTCGGGAGAAAGTCATTCCAAGCCCGTGTCGTAGGTATCAGAAACCAGGAAACAGGGCATTGGCACCTCTATGTAACCAACATCAATGCTGTCCAGGCCAATGCTGAATTTATAGTGTATCTGTATCGAAAGAGGTGGCAGGTTGAGATCGTGTTCAAGATGCTGCGCTCAGTAGGACGGCTGGACCAGTTGACGAGCAGCGATGAAGGGCTGATGCGCACACAGATATGGGCGGCGGTGCTGAGGGTGGCGCTAGGGCAGCTTGTGGCGCTGGTCACTCGTCAAAAGCAAGGTCTGACCAAAGGAGAGGTCCGCAATTTGAAGGCCCAGCGAGTTTGGACCGAGTTGCATGGGGAGCTGCTGAGCCAGATGGTTCAACCTGACCAGCCCCAAGACCTCTTCAAGTGGTTCTTCAAATACGCTCAAGATATCAACAGGTGGAGGTGGACTCTCTTTGATTTCATCGCAAAGCTCGATGCTGACGGCCTCCCTGTCTTTCGGTAGCCCTTAACCGTCAACACATGGAGGGGGTTGGTTTGTGTTGAGCAGTCTGGGGCTGCTCGATGATTGTGATTGAGGTAGGCACAGAGCTGGCCTATCGAAGCGCAGCGCGGTGCTTTAATAACTGTATGGTCTGTTTATTTATTGGGTTGGATGATGTCTGTCAATGCTTTGGAGTGTGAGGTTTCAAGTTTTAAAGTGTTTGTCTTTCGACATTGTTTGTAGGGTTGATGTCGATGTTTACGTTGTTTTTACAGTTGGGTGGGAGATGTGGGGGTTGTGCGAAATTGTGGTTGTCTTGGCACGGCGGATTGTTGCTTATGCTTCTGGGGCATTGGGTTGGTAGGTCAGGCGTGCGGGGGGGAGGTAGCGCAGCGTGCCGCCGGCGTGGCTGCAGAGGCGATCGCTGTGGATTTGCATCCAGTCGTTGTGGTGGTATGAGGGGGTTGTGGCCCTGACAAAACCGTGGCACGCGCCTGTCAGTGGGTCGTGAACGCTGATGCCCCAGGCGTTTTGCCAGCTGTGCCAGCCCCGCAGCGGGATGAGGAGCAGGTCTTTGGTGAACCGGCCACCGTAGGTCAGCACTGGCGGTTCGTTGCCGCGTGCGTCTGGCTGGGGGTCGGGGGTGCGGTTCTCAAGCCGCTGCACTTCTGGAAGGCTGTAGAGGTGCAAGAGGCCTATCGAGGTTAATAACCCGTAGCGCGTGCCGCACGCCGAAAAACCCAGTATTTCCCCTGGGTCACCGTCGATGATGGGGGTGGGGCGAGCATGGATTTGAGCGTCTTCTTGCCAGAAGATGAAGGCGCCAAGGACGGAGTCGCCTGCGCAGTTGTAGACGCCCACCTGGCCATTGTCGGACATGGCGACCTGATATTCGCCCCAGCCGCACGGGTCGTAATAGCCGTCGTAGAGTTCGCTGTGGCGCTTTTGGTCCAGGACCGACAGATCCTGGCTGTCGAGCAGGTACAAGACCGCTTCGATCCCTTCACTGTCGTAGCCCATAAACCAGACATACCGTCCGCAGACCGAGAAGAAGTGGTCTTCTCTGGACCAGTTCTCGGTGGGGGACGCAAACGGGGTGCTGGCTTTGAGCGTCCCGTCAGGTCCCACGAGGCAAAGCGCTTGCTCGGTGCGCTCCAGGGTGTCTTGTGGGGCTTTGGGGCCTGGATTTGAGGGGGTGCTGGGTGCCAGGAGGCGGCGGAGGTCTGAGCGTTCCCCGATTTGGATCAGATAGCCGGCGTGGTTGGGTTTGTCGGGGCTGACGCGGCAAATTTGGGCTCGGACGTTTCTGCACAGGTGGCCGCTGGCGGTGATCCAGCGCTCGGGGAGCATGCGCAGCAGGTCGGGCCAATGTTCAAGGTGTGCCTCTGCGTACTCCAGGCCCATGTCGAGGTGTGATTTTTCGGGCCAGTCGTCGAGCAGCGCGCAGAGTGCCTGCCAGGCTTCTTTGCTGGGGGATTGCCCCATGATCCCGCGCAGAGCTTCCATGCGCTCGTTGAGCGGCGCCACGCCGATGAGGGGCAGGAGCTCGCCTTCGGTCAAGACGGGGATGCCCAGCGACTGGGCTTTGTCTTTGGTGCTGCTCCTGGTGCGTTGGCCAAAGACGGCCAGGTCGGCTTTGGAGTCCAGCTTGCGGGCGATGGTGGCGCCCTGGGCTTTGAGCCGGGCGCGGATCTGGTCTTGATTGAAGGTCTGGAAGGTGCCGGAGAGGAACACGCGTTTGGAGGTCAGGTCCATGGTCTTTCTTCGGCAGCAAGGGCAGAGCGACTATTCGAGGAAGGTGAGGTCGCTGGTGGGTCCAGGGTTCCAGTTGGCGGGCTTGGCGACGTATTTGACGCCCATTTTTTCGAGCCACTTGCGCGGGGCCAGCGAGCCAAAGAAGACAAAGGTGGTGTCGTTGGGCAGCTCGGTCTGCTCGTTGGTCTTGTTGTCTTTGAGGATGATGGAGTGCTCTTTGATCTCCACCGGGCTGGTGCCCAGCATGAGCTTGAGCTTGCCTTCAGCGGCGAGCTTGTTGAGCTCCTCTTTGTTGGTCCCTGAGATCTTCATCTTCTCCTGGCCTTTGCGGTAGGAGAGGATGACCTCGTTGGAGCCGCCGTTGGAGCGCGCCAGCGCGAAGGCGGCCTCGACGGCGCTGTTGCCGCCGCCAAGGACGACGATCTTCTTGCCGTTGTACTCGTCGGGGTCCACCAGGCGGTATTTGACCTTGTCGAGGTCCTCGCCGGGGCAGCGGGGCTTGCGGGGGTTGCCGTTGTTGCCGATGGCCAGGACCACCTTCAGGGCCCGGTATTGGCCGTTGGTGGTTTGGATGACAAAGCCTTCGCCGTCCTTCTTGATGCTCTTGACCTCCTGCTTGAACTGAACCTGGATGCCCTCGTCGCGGATCATCTTCTCGAAGGCTTCGATGACCTGCTCTTTGGGCCCATCGAACATGGGCAGGGGGCTGATGGAGTCCAGCAGCGGGGGGTTGGCCTGGAGGGCCTTGCCCTTGGGCATGTTGCGGTGGGTGTTGGCCACTGCGGCGGCCTTTTCGCAGATGACGTAGCTGAGGCCAGCCTGTTTGGCGCTGACCGCCGCCGAGATGCCGCCGGGGCCAGCGCCCGCGATGAAGACCTCGCAGTCGTAGCCCTTGGCCTGAGCGTGGCCGGGGGCCAGTTTGTCGACACGGGTGAGGTGCTGAACAACGCGGTAGCCCAGGTTGGCGGCGTTCTTCATCAGGCCCTTGAACTCGGTGGTCTGGCCGATGATGAAGAGCCCCGGCACGTCGGGGACCTGGTAATTGGGGTCCAGGTCGGGGAAGTCTTTTGAGGGCAGCCCCTCGCCGGCTTTGACGACGATGATGGCGTTGGGGGTGCAGACGCGCTCGCAAGCCTTGCAGCCGTGACAGGCGCCGATGCGCTTGGCCACCGCCTGCTTGTTGTCGGGCTTGGAGGCCATCGGCTCCATTTCAATGACGTTGTAGGGGCAGGCGTAGGCGCAGGCCCCGATGCCGACGCAGAGCTCCGGGTCAATCAGGACATACCAGTTGTCGGGGTTGGGCGGCGGGATGAAGTCCTCGGCCTTGTTGCGCCGGACAAAGCGGTAGGCGCCGTGGGTGCCGATGACCAGACCCAGCGGGATGAAGAGCAGGAAGGTCAGCCCCATGCCCTTGGCCAGGCTCATCAGGGAGAAGCGCTCGGCGCTGGCGAAGGGCTCGCTGGCGGCCTCGATGGTGGCTTCGTCGATGTCGACCAGGGCGGCGATGCCGGCCGCTTCGAGGTCTTTGCCGTGCGGGCCGCCGTGGCAGCTGTAGCACTCCTGGGCGGTGGCGTCTTCGCTGAGCACGTCGCTGTGGCAGCGTCCGCAACTGGCGCCGGGGTTCTCTTCGGGGCCGCTCTCGTCGGGTTTGGCGTGGCAGCCGACGCAGCGGCGCTGGATCTTGCTGTGGGCGGCGTGGAGCTTTTCGGTGCTCAGCGCCCTGATTTTGATGCCCTGGGCCTTTTTCTGGGCCTTGGCGATGCCTTCGGGGGCTTTGGTGTCGCGCCCGGGGCCGCCGTTCTTGTGTGGGTTGTTGGTGTGGCAGCTCATGCACTGGGCGGTGGCCGCCTCGCGCAGTTCTTCAAGGCTCTGGTGCTCTTTGTGGCAGTTGCCACAGGCGGTATCAAAGGCCGCGGCGGCCACTTCGGGGTCGGGGGCCTCGCCAGATTTGGCCGACTCGACATGCCTGGCGTAGTGCGAGATGTCGCTGTGGCAGTCTTTGCAGTTGGACTCGACCACGCCCTGGAAGGGGCTGTGGCAGGCGTTGCAGGAGGCGCTGGTGTCGTCGAGCGCGGCGGCCACCGCCGAGAACTTCTTGGAGTTGTGGGCGGTGCTGAGCGGATCGTTCATCAGCAGGCCGCCGCCGGTGGCAAAGAAGACCGCGCCGAAGGCCAGGATGCTGCACACGCCAGCGGCGACCAGCATGGCCGTGCGCCAGTTTTTGCGCGTCTCCAGCGGAGCAACCCAGGTCAGCTTCTTGCGCTTGTAGCGCAGAGGCTTGATGCCCTCGTCGAGTTTTTCGTCTTTTTCGACGTGGACCCGGGGTTGTAGCACCGCCGGGACGCTCATGTGGAAGATGGTCTTGTAGGCCGACTTTTCGGGGGCGGCGGCCACGAAGCTCTCGGCGGCTTCTTCCTCAACGGCCTGCTTGAGGATCTCAAGGTTGCAGCGCAGGCCCTCGATGTTGACCTTGAGCGTGAAGATGCCGATGCTGATTTCATCGTCATCGTTGAGGTTGTGCTGGATGATGCGCTTGCCGTTGACCTTGGTGCCGCGATCCGAGGTGTCGCGGATCTG
>CAKZKQ010000695.1 GCA_937123825.1 uncultured Pseudomonadota bacterium | reverse complement strand
CGCCGAGTTGTGGCTCTGCATGAAGTAGGATCAGTGGGCCAGATCGCGCCCAAGCATGTCTTCGCGCTGGCCGTTGCCCTTGTCGTAGTAGGTGAAGGCGCCCCAGCGGTGGCCGATCTCCTGAAGCCAGACGATGCGGCTGAGGTTTGGGTCGCCCTGGGTGTAGATCCGCCAGTTGTTCATGAAGATGAAGCCCTGGAGGGGACCCTGGGTCTCATCAAAGATCTCGGTGCCGTCGGGGGTGAGGTTTTTGTACCCGATGCCCGCCACGTCGTTGGCCAGCGGCATGTAGTAGGCAAAGACCGAGGTGACGTTCCAGTCGATGATGACGGTGATAAAGTCGTAGATGTTGCCCAGCTCGTTGATGGTCTGGCGCGTGATCTCATTGAGCGTGGCGTTGCTGGACGGGCCAATGAAGCTGTTTTCAAAGATGCTGCCGTCGTCATCGACCATGACCAGCACGTTGCGGCGCACCTCAAGGGTGCTGAGGCTGTGCGCGGGGCGCTCGCCGAGCCCCTCGTCGATCTTGTGGGGCTGGCTGTAAATAGACTCCATGAGCCGACGCCAGGGGCCCGAGCCGGTGGCGTCGGTGTTTTTAAGCTCGGTCTGGACCGGTGCCTGGGGGAGATCGACCAGCCCGTCGGCGGCCGCAGGCAGCGTCAGCGCACACAGCGCCGTGGTGGTCAGGGCAGAGGTCAAAAGTCGGAGACTTCTCATGGCGTCATCGCTGGTGTGGCAACGCCTGCGTGTGGCCCTGATGTGCTTGGCGCCAGGAGCGGGCTCCTGGCGCTTGTGTGGGCGCGTTCGAACGCAAGGCGTGTTGTGTGCTGAGGCGCCGCGCGGCGGTGCGCGGCATCGAATCGGATCAAGCGCAGCATTGTGGGGTATCTAAGCGAAAGCGGGCGCCGCTTACAAGCCCCGCATGGGCGCTCAGGCGCGCTGGCGGCGCACGGCCATGGCCATCAGGGCCATCAGCAGGAGCAGGGCGGCGTTGCCGGGGGCGCCCGCCGGGGTCTGGCAGCCGTCTTGGCTGCTTGTGCCGTTGACAAAGCCAGCGCTGTTGTCGCAGGGCACCACAAAGCCGCCCTCGGTGCAGACGCGATCTTCGGGGTCGTTGTCGTCCTCACACTCACCACACTCGCCATCAATGCAGCAGCCAAAGCCGCAGTCGCGATCGTCGGTGCAAACCTCGCCTTCGGGAATCTCACCTTCACAGGCCGAGTCGCCGCTGGGGTAGCAGAAGTCCTCGGCGCAGCAGAAGCCCGCGCCGCACTCGCTGGCCTCGTCGCAGCGCTTGGAGCAGATGCGGCCATCGTCGGTGGTCAAGCACACGGTGGAGTTGTCGGGGTTGCAGTCACCGGTGGAGGTGCAGGCGTCGCCGAAGTCGCTGGCAGGCGGCTGGGGGTTGTCCTCCAGGGTCATGATCAGATCGGCTGCGCCGCCGACCTCTTCTTCGAACATCTCTTCCCAGGAGTCGATGAGGGCCTCGGCGGTGGCGTGCTTGCTGGCATCCCAGCTCGAACCCTGGTTGAGGATCAGGACCGTGGCCACGTTCCAGACCTTCTGGGAGTTGGCGAAGCTCGGGTTGCGCTCACCCTCAGACCGCATGACGTCGTCGATGGTGATGTTGTGGCGGCCGCCGTTGACCGTGGCGCGACCCTGGAAGGCGGGCCCGGAGGCGGCGTTGAGCAGGCGACCGAAGTCGTCGCGCTGGCCACGCACGTCGGGGTCGAGGATCAGGAACCAGTCCTCGACCTCGTTGGGGGGCAAGAAGCCCATCAGGTAGCGGTCCAGAGGGCTGAATGTGAGCCCAAAGGCGTTGGTCTCGGTGGTGAAGGAGCCGTTGCCGTTGTCTCGCCAGGAGTTGCCCTCCAACGCCGAGTTGGCGCTGTGCATGAAGTAGGACCAGTGCGAGTCATCGCGCCCCAGCATGTCGCGGCCGTTGGTGGGGCTGTTGGCGTAGAACGGGAACGCGCCCCAGCGGTGGCCGATCTCCTGGAGGAAGACCACGCGCCCAAAGACGGCGTTGCGGCCCAGGTAGAGCCGATAGTCGTTCATGAAGATCAGACCGTCCAGATTGGAGCCGGTCTGGTTGAAGACCTGACGGCCTGTGAGGTGCTGGTAGCCGATGCCGGTGACGTCGTTGGCCAGCGGCAGGTAGTAGGCAAAGGCCGACTGCTCCTGCCACTCGGTCAACGCCATGACCATGTCAAAGCGGTCGGGGTAGAGCGTGTAGACGGTGCGCAGGACCTGCTGCCAGGCGGCTTGTCCGCCAAAACCCGAGCGACGCAGCGACCCGTCGTTGTCCTCAAGGACCAGGAGGTTGCGGCCGCGCTGAACAATGTCCAGGCCCAACGCCGGGCGGTCGCGCACATCCAACATTTTTGCATCAAAGGGCTGCCCTTCGAGTTCGGCGATATTGCGGATTTCAAGGCCCACTTCCACACCCGAACGCTCTCGCCAGTCGGCGGGAATGGGCAGCGGCTCCACGGCTGCGCCATCTTGCTGCTGGGGCTCTTGTGCAGTGGCGTTCTGCACGGCAAGCAGCGCGCAGACCAGGAGGCCAAAGAACATCACATTGCGTTTCATCATTTTGTGCAACCCATCTCTCTTTCTGCAACGGAGACCCACCGCCCGTGCTCGGCGTTTGATGGGGTCCCTTGGTGAGCTATCATTCACTGTGCCTGGCAGTGATCACCTGCGAATCACCAGTCCGGCGGCTGCCAGTCCAGGTCTTTGTTTCCACCGCCTTTGGCTTTGTCGCGTGCCTCGCGGGCTTTGCGACGCCGCTCTTCGGCCTGGGCTTCTCGCGCTGCCTTGACCTCGGCGGCCTTGGCAGGGTCGTGCGAACGCAGGACAAATTCAGCTTCGGCCAACGCCGGCGAGCTGATGTCTGGCTGGTACAACATCAAATATTTGCGGTCTGGTTGGAACTCCACCGGGCTCAACTCGTAGTAGCCGGCCATGATCCGCTGACCGCCGCTCATGGGGTGAGAGGTCGTCTGCGTGATCAGCAGCGGCGCACCCTTGTCGGTGATGTCGTAGAAGACCACCAGGTGCGGCTTGCGGGGCAGGGGCTTGGCAAAAAATGCCATGTAGTGGAACGACCAGCCCCCTTTTTCGCTCTCGGCCCAGAACTCGCGCGTGTCGACCTTGCGAATGTGCTTGATGAACTTCTCGTTGTCGTCAATCCGGGGAGGAAACGAGGTGTGCGACAGCGCAATGCGCTGCTTGAAGGCATCGGCTGGGTTGCGCGCTTCGGCCTGGGGGGCGTGGGACACGAGCATCAGAGCGGTGGCAAGAGTGCACACCGCTGCGTGGCTCCAGGTTGTCCTTAAGGGCAGTCGAGTCATGGTGAACGTTCCCATTGTGCACAGCGTGGACGTCTCCGCGCCGCAAGTAATATCCTCTTTCAAGACTTGTGCCGTCTGTCGGTGATCTTTATCCATACACCCACAGGCCGCCACCAACACGGGCCCAAGAGCGCCTCGTGCGTCTCTTTATGCCCGTCGCCTGGCGTGCGTTAATTTCCTATCGTTCGGCCTGGATGTAAACCCCGCCGTGCTGATGGGCGCTCATGGGCCATGGGTCCCGCAGGTATGGAGACGAGTTTTGGACCCTCGAAAGATCATCCCCAGAGCCTGGGCGGCGCTCGACGAGCTGGAGCGCCTGCGGCTGCCCCAGCGCGCCGAGCACCAGGTTTTTACACCGGCGCGCGTGGCGCACTGGCTGGTTCGAGCCGCGGCGCCGCGCCAGGGCGAGGTCTGCCTGGATCCGGCCGCTGGCACCGGTCGCCTGCTGCTGGCGGCGTTGCTGGAGCGCGTTGTGGCAGGGGAGGACCCCGATTGGCTGCTGGAGCATGGTTTGGTGGGGATTGAGCGCGATCCACGCGCCGCGCAGATCGCCGCCGAAGTGCTCCAGATGGCGGCGCAGGAGTTGGGCGGCAGCGGTCGGGTCCAGGCCAGAGTTGAGTGCGCCGACGCCCTGGCCGGACCCTTGCCCCAGGCCCAGGTCGTGTTGATGAACCCGCCCTATGGCAACGCCGATCAACTTGATGGGGAGACCCACCAGCGCCTGGCTGGGCGCTTTGGATTTCATCGCCGCCAGCTTGATCGCGCCGCTTTTTTCATCGCTGCGGGCGCCCAGGCGCTGACCGAAGGCGGCCGGCTGGCAGCGATCGCACCGCGCTACTGGCTTGAGGCCACCGGGGCGGCCCCGTTTCGCGCCTGGTTGGCCACCCACAGCCATCCCAGGCTGGTCCTGGACCTTGGAAACCATCAAGTCTGGCACGGCGTGGAGGTCCTGACTGCGCTGGTGGTTCTGGACAAAGACCTGCGCCCTGCCAGACCGATGCTTTTTGGACGCCCGGCGGATGTGCCTGGGCTGTGGCGTGGCCCTGCACCCGACACCTACCCGATCGAGCCCCAACGGTTGCAGCAAGACGAGCCCTGGACGTTTCAGGATCCTGCCGAAGAGCGCTGGTTGGCCCAGATGTCGGCTTCAACCACACCGCTGGGGTCGTGGTTTCAGATCGGTCAGGGGCTCAAGAGCGGCCTCAACAAGGCCTTTGTCATGCCGCGCGCACAAGCCCTCCAGCTTGGCTTGCCCCAACGTCTGCTCAAGCCCACCGTCAAAGGGCGCGACGTGCGTATGCACCAACTGGCCGATCGCGCGTTGGTGTTGGTGGCTGCATTGGAAGACGATGAGCCCACAGGGGCGCTCCTTGACCATCTAAGCGCGCACCGCCCGGCGCTCGAAGCCCGTTATCAGGCCCGCAAAGGCAAATGTCGCTGGCACAACCTCTCCCTGCCCCAAAACACGGCCCTGATGGATGCCCCCGTCAAGATCCTCTCGCCGCTCTACGCCCGTCAGGCCCGTTTTGCCCTCGATCGTGGTCAACACTGGGTCTCCACGGACCTCTACATGATGGTCCCCGACCCACAACTGCCGGTGCCTGTGGAGGCGGTGGTGACGCTCCTTGGCAGCGCCCCGGTGTGGCGCTTTATCCAGGCCCGCTCCAAGCTCAAGCGCGCCGGTTACCGCGAGTTTGGCCGCCGCTTGCTCTCCAGCCTCCCGCTGCCGCTGGGGCCCACCCCGGCGAGCTGGCCACAGGTGGCCGCGCAGGCCCCACCCGGCATCGACGGCGCCGAGCCCTGGCAGGCGCTGGCCCAATGCGCCCTGGCGCTTGAGGCAGCCCAGTCCCCCGACACCAAAATCACCGCCTTCATCGACGCCGCCGCTGCCTGCCTCTACGGTGTGGACGCCAAACCTTGAATCATTGCATCGGGTCATGGGAGGACAAGCGGGGGCATGAGGGGGCGGCAGCCCCCAGTGAGTCCAAAGTGAGCCTTTCCGCTGTACTTTGGTATGAGTCCAAACCACTCTGAACCATCGACCGCACCACCACGAGCACCCATGACCAAACCCATACAAGAGGGCGTCCAGCCCCGCAAAGAGCGCCCGCTGGGGGTCTACGTTCACTTCCCCTTTTGCCTGCACCGCTGTCCCTACTGCGACTTCAACGTGCGTGTGGTGCGAAACATCCCCCATGAGGCCTACACCGAGGCCATTTTGAGAGAGTTGGACGCCCGCGCGGGGCGCTTTAAAGGGCGGCGGCTGGTCTCGATCTACTTTGGCGGCGGCACCCCCGGTTTGTGGGAGCCCGAGTGCGTGGAGCGCGTCATCAAAGCGATCGAGGATCGCTGGTCGCTGCTGAACGATCCCGCCGATCAGGCTCTGGCCCAAGCCGAAGGCCAGCGCCGCGCCTTGGAAGTTACCCTGGAGATCAACCCGCGTCAGGCACCGCCCGAGCTGCTGGAGCGCTTCCGGCAGGTGGGGGTCAACCGGCTCTCGGTGGGGGTGCAGAGCTTTGACGCTGGATACCTCCAGGCGCTGGGCCGGGATCACGATCACGCGCAGGCCCACCAGACGCTCTTGGATGCGCAGGCTGGAGGATGGGGCCGGGTGA
>CAKZKQ010000694.1 GCA_937123825.1 uncultured Pseudomonadota bacterium | reverse complement strand
TCGCGCAGCGACTCTCCGTCACTGGGGCCTTGCGCCCCAGAGACGTGACCCCTTAGTGAGCGCTATAATCGCCTGACCCGAACTGCCTGCGCCTTCCAACAAAGCCGCCTGTCACAAATCAAGCGCGTTCCCACAGCAAAGCCCAAATCCCAGCGACGTGACCCCGCCAGTGAGCGCTACGATCGCCTGACCCAAACATCCTGGGTCACCCAATAAAGCCCTCTGTCCCAAATCCACAGCCACCCATTTAACAACGTCACCTGCGGGGAAAATTACGTTCCCCAGCGAAGCTCCTTGCCCAAACCAACCGCCACCCATCCAGCAATGTCACCTGCGGGGGGAAATTGCGCCGATTTGATGGCCCACAGCGTGTTTTGGGCGTTCCATCGGCGGCTTTGTGGTGTTATTACCCAGCCCTGCTTGCTGTGAATGGTGCTGGTGGAGTGCCAACGCGGCATGCATCGCTTTAAGGGGTGTCCCCGATGGGTCGCCCTGCACAGGGGGAGGTCTTACGACCATGACACAGCCAAAGCTCTCAACGCGCGGGTTGACCGCGCCCGCGTCGCCTATCCGGCGCCTGATGCCTTATGCCGATCAGGCCCGCGCCCGTGGCGTTCACGTCCATCACCTCAACATCGGCCAGCCTGACCTGCCCACGCCCAAGGTCATGATCGACGCCTACCGCAATTTCGATCACACCACGCTGGCCTACTCGCCCTCACAAGGCATCCGCGCCTACCGCGAGGCCCTGGCCGATTTCTACAACGGCCTTGGCTTTGATGCTGGCGGCGGGGCCATTGACCCCGATCAGATCATGGTCACTGTGGGCGGCTCCGAGGCTTTGCTCTTTGCCTTCGCCTCCATCTGCGACGCGGGAGACGAGGTCGTCGTCCCCGAACCCTACTACACCAACTACGCTGGCTTCTCGCATGTCCTGGGCGTCAAGGTCCGCCCCGTGCTGACCAAGGGCGAAGACAACTTCGCTGTCGATCCCCAGGCCGTCGCCGCCGCCTGCACCGACAAGACCCGCGCGCTTGTCCTGCCCTCGCCGGGCAACCCCACCGGGGCCGTGCTTGACCGCGCCACGCTCGAAGCGCTGGGCAAGATCTGCATGGAGCGTGGCATGTTCTTCATCGTGGATGAAGTCTACCGCGAGTTTGTCTACAACGGCGCCGGACGCTCTCCCTCCGTTCTGGAGATCCCCGAGCTGGCCCAGTGCGCCGTCATGGTCGACTCCGTCTCCAAGCGTTACTCGGCCTGCGGCGCCCGCATCGGCTGCCTCGTCACGCGCAACGCCGACCTCTACGCCACCGCCCTCAAGTTTGCCCAGGCGCGCCTGTCGCCGCCCACCGTCGACCAACTCGCCGCACAAGCCGCGCTCAGCACCCCGGCCTCCTGGCTGACCGACGCCGTGTCCACCTACCGCGAACGCCGCGATGTCCTGGTCAACGGCCTCAACTCCATTCCCGGGGTGCGCTGCGCCATGCCGCAAGGCGCCTTCTACTTCATGGCCGACCTCCCCGTGGATGACACTGAGGACTTTTGCATCTTTATGCTCAGCCAGTTCGACCTGGGCGGCGAGACGGTGATGTTTGCCCCGGGCGAAGGGTTTTACGCCACTGAAGGGCTGGGATGCTCACAGGTGCGCGTGGCCTATGTCCTTGAAGTCGAAAAGCTCAAGCGCTGCGTCGAAATCCTGCGCGCTGGCCTCGAAGCCTACAAATCTCGCTGAAAATCCCAGGCTTCCGACCCCATTTGGGGTGCGTTGAGCCCCATACCAAGATGCAGACGAAAGTCAGTCGGACGTCTGCAACTTGGTATCAAACAGCGCCCAAACGCCGATGGAAGGCTGGGTGCATGAGCCCTCCATGTCAGGCGTTGGCGCTTGTGGCACACGGTTTGGCGCCTTTGGCCAGTGTCGCCACACCCTCCAGAGAGCATGTTGTCCTTGTCTCGCCAATACGCGCAGACACATCGACAATGTTCCGATTGGAGGTCTCACCATGAATGTCCCACAACAACGCATCGTCATCGTCGGCGCCACTGGCATGGTCGGCGGCGAGGCGCTCAAACTCTGCCTGGCCCACCCCGCTGTGGCCCAGGTCACCGTCGTGGGGCGGCGCAGTGTGGGTGTGAAGGACCCCAAACTTGTGGAGGTCCTCCACCCCGACTTTGGCGATTGCAGCGCTTTGGCCCAGGCCCTCACCAACCAGGACGCAGCCCTCTTTTGTCTGGGTGCCTACACTGGCTCGGTCCCCGATGATCTCTTTAAAAAGATCACGGTCGATTACGCCGTTGAGTTTGCCAAAGTCTTGAAAGCCAAGAGCCCCCAGGCGACCTTCTGCCTGCTCAGCGGCGCCGGGGCCGATCCTTCCGAAAAGAGCCGCATCGCCTTTGCCCGCTACAAAGGCATGGCCGAAAACGCCCTGCAAAAGATGAACTTTGGGCGCGTTCACCTCCTGCGGCCCGCTTACATCTACCCCGTCGAGCCCCGTCAGGAGCCCAACTTCACCTACCGCCTCTCCCGCTGGCTCTACCCGGTCCTCAAGAGGCTCATGCCCGGCAGCGTCATCACCTCGGTGGAACTGGCCCAGGGCCTGGTGACCGCCGCACTGGACGGTACCGGCCCACACACCGACCCCGTGCTTGAAAACACCGAGATCAAAGCCCTCTTGAAGTAGATTGTATTGGGTATCAGAGGTTTTGGAGCTGCTCGATCTTCTCTTCGATCTCGCGCAGCACGGCTTTGGCCTGCTCCAGCGCGTCTTGCCCCTGCTTCTCCAACTCGGCCAACTCGTTTTGAGCATCCTCGACGGCGCCCTTGGCCTTGGATTCGGCGTCTGAGACGGTCTGGCGAAGCTGCGCTTCGGCGTCGTTGACGCGCTCTTCGGCGGCCTTGAACTCCTCTGCAGCGCGGTCCTTGAGTTCTTTGGCCTTGTCCTGAACCTCTTCGACCTTGGCTTTGGCCTGGGCCTGAAGCTCGTCGGCTTTGGTGCGTGCTTCGTCGATCTTGGCCTCGGCCTGCTCCTGAAGTTCGTCGACCTTGGCGCGGGCCTCGTCGATCTTCTCGCGTCCGGCGGTCACCACGCCCAGCGCTTCTTCTTTGGCCTCGTTGACCTTCTCTTTGGCGTCCTCGCCGGCCTGACCGATGCGCTCTTTGACCTCATCGACGCGGGCGTTGGCGCGGGCCTTGGCGTCTTCCACGCGGGCCTTGGCTTCCTGGGCTTTGAGTTCGACCTCGTCGACCTTCTCCTGGGCCTTGGCCTTCAACTCGGCGATCTCTTTGTCGGCCTTGGCCTGGATCTCGTCGAGCTCCTGGCGAGCCTCACCCAGCTTGCCGTTGACCTCGTTGGTGACTTCGTCGGCCTTGCCCTGGACTTCGGCGATGCGCTCCTGGGCTTTCTGACCGGCCTCGTTCAGCTTCTCCTGGGCTTCGCCGAGCTTCTCGGCGGCCTCGGGGCTGACCTTGGCGACCTGCTCTTTGACCTTGCCCAGCGCGTCGTTGGCCTTGCCCTGAATGTCTGCGGCCTTCTCCTGGACCTCGGCGATGCGCTCCTGAGCCTCGGCGTTGACCTCTTCAACGCGGGTCTGGACGTTGGCGATCTCGGCGTCGACCTTGTCTTTGATCTCGACGGCGCGGTCGCGGGCTTCATCGACCTTGGCCTCGGCCTCGGCACGGACCTCTTCAAAGCGGTCCCTGGCCTCAAGGACCTTGGCTTCGACCTCTCCCTGGATCTCGTCGACGCGCTCCTGGGCCTTGGTGCGGGCCTCTTCGAGCTTGTCCTGGGCGGCCTTGGTGACCTCGTCGATTTTGCCTTCGATCTCGTCCTGGATCTCGCCGACGCGGCCTTCGATCTTGTCCTGAACTTCCTGAATCTTGGCGTCGGCCTCGGCCTTGATCTCTTCGACCTTCTGGCGGCCTTCTTCGATCTTGGACTCGATGGCTTGGCGAGCTTCGTTGACCTTGGCCTCAGCCTGGGTCTTGATTTCCTCGATCTTGCCCTCGACCTCGGCGACCTTGGCCTGGGCTTCGGCCTTGATCTCTTCAAAGGCCGCGCGGCCTTCGTCGATCTTACCCTCGATCTGGTCGGTGACCTCGGTGATCTTGCCTTTGACTTCTTCGAGCTTGGCCTGGGCCTCGGCGGTGACCTCGGTGATCTTGCCCTGGACCTCGGTGATTTTGGCCTGGGCTTCGGCTGCGACGGTTTGGATTTGCTCCAATCCGTCGTTGATCTGACCCCGAACCTCCTCGATCTGGCCTTTGACCTGCTCGATCTGGCCTTCGGCGGCCGTTTTGACCTCTTCGACCTTGCCCCGGACCTCATCGATGGCCGCTTCGGCTTGCTGGGCCACCTGATCAATCTGGGCTTTGATCTGCTCGACGTTGGACTGGATCTGCTCGCCGATCTCTCCGGCCGCCTCGCTGACCTTGTCGGCCACGCCGCCGGCAGCGTCGGCCAGGCCTCCAAGACCACCACCGCCGCCCATGCCGCCGCCGCCGCCAAGACCGCCGCCTCCGCCCATGCCGCCGCCACCGCCGCCTCCACCACCTCCGCCGCCACCTCCGGCGGCAGCAGCGATGGGGCTGCTCTCCATGATGTTCTGCATGGGTTTGGGGGGCGCGGGGCGACCGGCGCCGACGTTGACGATCACGTCCAGGGAACACTCGACCATGCGGCCAACGCCGCCGCAGTGCTGCGTCTGGTCGTCAAGCCGCAAGACGGCGTTTCCGTTGATGAAGACGTTGGGGGAGCCTTTGACGGCGACCCAGGAGTTGCCGCCACAGCACGAGGAGTGGATGCCTTCGGAGGTGACGTATCCGGCGGGTTGCCCGTTGACGTTCACGTCGCTGGAGCCGCTCTTCATGGGGCCGATGCACTCATGGCTGCACCCTGGACAGCCGTGACTGTCAGAGGGAACGAGCGCTTTATGTCCCAGCCGTGTGGCACCTGGCATGGACGCCTCCTTCAAGCAAATACCGAACCGTCGACCAGCCTCATAACGCCCACACTATAGCGTGGTGTCCGTACTTAGAAAAGTGGTCGGTGTGGGAGAAACCCCGCCGCATCAGCGTTCTGGTGGGAGCATTGGTGTGTCTGTGGTCAGTGGTCACCCAAAAATGCCCACAAGACGGCGTTCTTGGCCAACTTCAAAGCCTGTCAATGCACAATGCCGACTTTGGGATGGTGATGGGGGGGGAAGAGGGCGACCGAGGCATTTAAAGGCGGCCTCGGTCGCCCGCTGGCGTCCGCGCTGCGGTCACCCGAAGAGGTTCAGGTCGAGGTCGGTGGCCAGGGGGAAGCGGCTGGAGAGCTCGTCTTCGTTGATGCCAGCCATTTTGCGCAGCGCGCGCTGGATGTGAACGGGCTCGATGGTGATGCCGCTCTCGGAGACCTCAAGGCTGTCGGGATCGATCTTGAGGTGCTGGTGGCGGTCGGTGGTGGCGCCGATGACGCGGTTGCCGGTGATGCCAGCGCCCATGAAGAGCATGCTGGTGATGGACCAGTGGTCCTTGCCGTTGCCGTCGTTGTAGCCCGGGGTACGACCAAAGTCGGAGCCGACAATGACGGTGATCCGGTCGGCGATGTCCAGGCGCTCGGCCTCTTCCCAGATTTCGTTCAGCCCCTGGGTGAGGCGAGTCATGGCGGTACCCTGACGGTTGTCATGGTCGCCGTGGGTGTCGAAGCCGCCGGTGGTGAGGTTGGCGCTGACGCACAGTCCGGCGCGCCAGGCGGCCATGGCCAGGGCGGCTTGGCGACCAAGGCCGGTGTCGAGGTCGTTGAGGTTGGGCAGGAACTCGGTCAACTGGCGCAGCTCGTTGTCGCTGGTGCGGGCCAGTTGGAGGGTGCTCATGGCGCCTTTGAGCAGCGGCAGGCGCTGCTTGGTGGCCATGTCCTGGAGGCGAGCGCGCTGAGCGGCGGCGATGCGGGCGGTGGTGGCTTCGGTGTGGTAGGTGGCCT
>CAKZKQ010000693.1 GCA_937123825.1 uncultured Pseudomonadota bacterium | reverse complement strand
TCCTATCTGGCGCGCGCCGGGGTCCCGACGACGCCCCAGGAGCTGCGCGGGCACCAGTGCCTGAGTCACATCGGGCTGGGGGCGCGCTCGGTCTGGCCCTTTGTGCGCGGCGGGCGCACCATAAAGGTTTCGGTGGGAGGGCGACTGGCGGCCAACAACAGCGCGGCGGTGCGTTTGATGGCGCGTCGCGGGTTGGGGGTGGCGCGGTTGGCGTCGTGGCTGGTGCGCGAAGATCTGGAGCGCGGCGATTTGGTGGCGCTCCTGGATGATTGCCAGCAGCCCCCGGCGCCGATCCACGCGCTCATGCCGCCGTCGCGCCACGTTCACCCCAGAGTGAGGGCTTTTTTGGACTTTGTGGGACAGCGCCTGAGCGCGGACCTAAGTCCAGGGCAGTGAAGGTCACCGGCTGGCTTTGGACAATTTCTTCAGCGCGGCGCGGTGTCGGGCAGCTTCTTTGAGGGTCAGCGACTCCACCTTGCTCAACAACGCGGCGTCTTTGCTCGTATGGGCAAGCTCGCCCAGCCGCTTCAACTGCGCTCTGCGGCGGATGTGCTTGGCTTTCTCGTCGCGGGCGGCGCGGTAGAACTCTTTGTCGACTTTGGGCTCGTCTTCATCGGCGTGCTTGTCCTTGTGGGGAGGGCGCGGGGCGTCTTTGCCCGGCTCGCAGGCGCAGGCTTTGCCCGGCAGGGCGTCGGTGCGGCAGGCGCCTTTGCGCAGGTGGGTTTTGAGGGCGGCGTGGCTGACCTCAATGGCGTGCGACTTGGCCGACTTGCCCGGCGCCAGGCAAACCCTGACTTTGTCGCCCCGTTTGGCCTCGCGCTCCTTGCGCTCTTTTTTGCCCTCGTGTTCTTTGCGGTCTTTGCGCGCTTTGCGCTCGTCTTTGTCCCGGTGATCGGGTTTGGACATGTCTTTTTTGGGGCCTCGAGGGCCTTTTTTACGCGCCTTGTCGCCGCCTGCGCGGGCCTTGTGTTTGGCGACCTTGGCCTTGCCCTCCGATGAGTCGAGGTGCTTGCCCGGACCGGCCAGGGCCACCGAGATTCCTGCCACGCTGAGCATCAGGAAGAGAGAAGCGAAGAGCAAAAAGCGCGTGGTGTATTCGAGCATCATCCATCTCCATTCAAACCAAATCCCAACACAGGTCACACCGAGGTGCTTGGTCTCGGGATCGGTTTTGATCGTCTGATGGGCCGCCTGGATCAGTCTATCATCCCAGCAATGGTGGTCGGTGCCACGTGGCGGCCTTGTGCTCTTGGACTTGGCGGTTTTGTAATTATTTAAAAATTATTTTATTTGTGTATTTATGGGGCTGTTCTGAAAAATAAAGCGCTGGGCACTGCATTGAGCGAGGTCACAAATCCCCTCCAACGCATCCCCACCCATGCACCTTGTGGTTGCCGCTCTACGCAGCGTTTTCACAAGGGGCGGCGGCGCAAAAGCACATGCAAAGGCGCTCGCGGTTGGATCTCCGGGCGCGGTCGTGGCAAGTTCTGCCGCGTCGAGGCGTTGGTCCCTACTGCAACGGCGCCAAACCATGGAATGCGCATGACCCAACCCAATCCTCCAAAACCCAAGCACTTTTCCATGCTGCGCTCGTTTGCGCCTGCGGACCTCTTTACGCTGGGCAACGCCGCCTGCGGCACCGGAGCGATTTTTGCCTGCCTCAACCACCTGGTCAACGACGGTGTTGGCCACGATCTGTGGTGGGCCTTTGTGCTGCTCCCGGTGGCCTTCATCCTCGACGCGCTCGATGGCTTTGTGGCCCGCAAGACCCGGCGTCAGTCTGACATGGGGGCCGACCTGGACTCGCTGGCCGACGTGATCTCTTTTGGGGTCGCCCCAGCGGCGCTGGCCTTTACGCTGGGCATGCGCGGGGGTTGGGACGCGGCGGTGTTGATCTACTTTGTGGCGTGCGGCGTCAGCCGCTTGGCGCGCTTCAACGTCACCGCCGACGCGTTGACCGACAGCGAGAGCGGCAAAGTGCGTTACTTTGAAGGCACACCCATCCCCAGCAGCCTTGTCCTGGTGTTGATCCTCCTGGCAGCCTACGCCACCGGTCACACCGAAGCCCAACTTTGGTGGGGCAGCTTCACGCTGGGACCGTGGGAGTTGCACCCATTGGTCGTGCTCTACGCGCTTAGCGGCAGCGCCATGATCAGCGCCACGTTGCGGATCCCCAAACCCTGAGGCTGTGAACTTCTCATGACCCAGACACCCTTATCCGCCTGCCCCGACGCCGAGAGCTTTGTGCGGCTGCTGGAAAACCAACTCGACGCCGCCGAGGCCAAGGCGCTGCACGACCACATCGACGTTTGTGCCAGCTGCGCCCGTCTTGTCGCCGAGTTGGGCATGACCAGCGACCTCGATGATCCCAACGCTCACCCACCGGTCCAGATCGGACCCTATCGCCTGGGCCGTCAGTTGGGTCAGGGCGGCATGGGCACGGTCTACGAGGCCCACGACCCCACAACTGACAAGCGCGTCGCCATCAAGCTCCTCAACCACAACCCCGCTGACGACGCCCGTCACGACGACCACATGGCTCGCCTGCGCCGCGAAGCGCGGGTCCTTAGCCGCATCAACCACCCCAACGTCCTGCCCGTTTATGACGTCGGCACCTGGGAAAACCGCCTCTACATGGTGATGCACCTGGTCAAAGGGGGCACGCTGGCCCAATGGCTCAGCGTCCCTGGTCGCCACTGGCGAGAGGTCCTGGGCGTCTTTCTGGCCGCCGGACGCGGGCTCGCCGCGGCCCACCGCTGCGGTGTGGTGCACCGGGACGTCAAGCCCGGCAACATCCTGGTCGATCACCAGGGTCGCGTCATGTTGGCCGACTTTGGCCTGGCCAGAGTCCGCGACGTCGAGGCCCTCCAGAGCCCCGACATGTCCACCATGTCCGTGCGCTCATTGACCCGCACCGGCGCCGTCATCGGCACGCCCGCCTACATGAGCCCCGAACAACACCTGGGCGGCACCGCCGACGAGCGCTCCGACCAGTTTGCGTTCTGCGCGGCGCTCTTTGAAGGGCTCTACAAAGAGCGCCCCTTCCGGGGCAAAACGCGCCACGAGTTGGCCCTGGAGGTCTGCGCTGGCCGCCTCAAGCCGCCGCCCGATCCCCGGCTGCCCCATGGCATCTACCAAGCGCTGGCGCAGGGTTTGTCCATGGACCCCATGCAGCGCCACCCCGACCTGGAAGTGCTGCTCGAATCGCTCGAATCGGCCGTGTCGCTGATTGGCGGCGGCCTGCGGCGCGGTCTTCCTGAGACCAACCTCCAAGCCGTCGGCGATGCCTTTGTCGGGCGCGAGCACGAACTGGGGCTCATCTCCGAACACATCGTCACTGGCCAACGCCTCCTATGCATCGTGGGCCCTGCTGGCGCCGGAAAGACTCGCCTGGCCCTTGAGTTCGGCCTGAAGTTTTCCCGCGATGTGTGCGGCCGCGCCCTGTGCTGTGATCTGGTGGATGTCCGCACTGCTCAAGCCATGTTTGAGGCCATCATGCGGACCCTGGACGCCACGCTGGCCACGCGCGAGCCTCTTGAGGAAGTGGTCCGCGCGCTCTCGGTCGATGAGCCCATGCTCTTGATCCTGGACAACGCCGAGCAACTCGTGGAGCCGCTCTGCGAGGCGTTGCCGGTGCTCATGGCCAAGGCCCCCCAAGTGCGCTTTCTGCTGACCTCGCGCCGCCCGCTGACCTTGGAGGGCGAATGCGTGGTGGGCTTGGAGCCGCTGCGGGTGCCCGAAGTGGACGATGGCCCCGAGTCGGTGGGCAGCAACCCCGCTGTGGCGCTTTTCCTGGAGCGCGCTCGCCAGGTCCGCGCGGGCTTGGAGTTGACCCCGCAAAACGCCGCCACGCTGGTCGAGGTGGTGCGCATGCTCGACGGCTTGCCGCTGGCGCTCGAGTTGGCCGCGGCCCGCACCCCGTTGCTCTCGCTGGATGCGCTGCGCGAGCGGCTCGACCGGCGTTTTGGCTTGCTGCGCGCTTCGGCCCGTTTTGCGCCGCTGCGTCACAAGAGCTTGCGTCTGGCCCTCGACAGCTCCTGGGAACTGCTCGAACCCTGGGAACAGGCCACCATGGCCCAGCTTTCGGTCTTTGAAGGCGGTTTTTCGCTCAAAGACGCCGAGGCGGTGGTCGACCTGTCACGCTGGCCAGACGACGCCTGGGTCGTGGATGTGCTCGATGTGCTCTTGATGCACAACCTTTTGAAGTCCTACGAAGATCCACTCGACGGTCAACGGCGCTTTCGCATGTTGGTCAGCGTCCAGGCCCACGCCCACCAGCACCTCCAGGACTCGGGCCAGCAAGAGGCCGCCGAGATCCGTCACGGCGCCTGGTTTGCTCGCCTTGGTCAACCACAAGTGCTGGCGTCCTTTGCGACCCATGGCGGTGTGGAGCGCTTTCGGGCGATGCTGGCGACCTTGGACAATTGCCGCGTGGCGCACCAACGGGCGTTGGAGCGCGGCGACTTTGAGCAGCTCCACCTGCTCTCCATGGTGATCTGTGAGGCCTACGAGCGCACAGGGCCTTTTCTGGCTGGCGCTGACCTCATGGGCAGCCTCATCAATGAGACGGACTTTGACGATCAACGCCGCGCGCTCTTGCTGGCGGCTCAAGGTCGGTTGCTGCGCTGCGGTGGGGCCATGGGCAGCGCCCATAAAATCTTTCAGGAGGCGCTCGAATACGCCCGCAAAGCACAGGACCGTCGCTTGGAAGGGCGCTGCATGGGCTTTCTCGCCTACACCTCCATGAGCGCGCAGGACGAAAACCTGGTGCTGCTCCAAGATGCACTGGCCATCGCCCAGGAAGTCGGGGATCGGCGTTACGAAGGGGTCTGGCACGGCCACACAGGGCTCTTTATGCGCCGAGTGCGCCGCAACGAAGAGGCCACGGCGCACATTCAAGATGCCATCGACATCTGCAAGGAGGTCGGAGACGACTTTCAACGGGGAATCTGGGTCGCCAACCTGGGCTCCGCCGCTTTTGGCAGAGGAGAGATGGAGGTGGCCCGCGAGCATTTCCTGCGGGCGCTCAAGCTTCACGTTGAGCAGAACGATCGGCGCGGCGAGCTTTACACCCGCGCGTTTCTGGCCATCGTGGACAAGCGCCAGGGGCGGCTGGAGTCTGCCCGACATCAGCTTGAGGAAGCGCTCATCGGCATGCGCAAGAGCGCCAACGCCACCCTTGAGCAGTCCGTGTACGTCAACCTGGGCAACATCCACAAGGTCCAGGGTTGGTTTGAAGAGGCCCAGCGTTGCTACCGGCGAGGGCTGGAGTTGGCCACGCAGGCCAAGGACCTGCAGTGGCAGGCGGTCAACCTCATCAGCATGGCCGACGTGGATGTGCTTGAGGGTCAACTGGACCGCGCCGAAGAACTCTACACGGCCGCGCTAGAGACGCTGCAAGAGCACAACATCGGTCACTATGAGATGTTTGTGTTGGCGGGGCTGGGAGAGGTCGCATTGATGCGTGGGGAACACCACAAGGCCATCGACTTTGCCCAGCAGGCCCTCGACGGCACGCGCAAAGGGCGCGATGATCACAACAAGGCGATGTGGTTGGATTTGCTGGGCCGCGCTTACGCCGAAGCGGGGCAGGCGCAGGACGCCATGGCCTGCTTTGGACAGGCCGAGGGGTTGCTCAAAGGCGCGCCCTTGGAGCGCGCCAGCATTCTGTGTCACCACGCCCGCGTGTTGATGGATTCCGGACAGCACAACGACGCTGTGGTGCGTTTTGAAAAGGCCCAGGGGCTCATCCGCAGCCTTGAGTTGACGGCCAGCGCCACGGTCAGCGTCGAATTGGATGAACTGGGGCGGACCATGACCGACGCCGACTGAGCCGCTTTCAGCCTGTCGGCCCTGACCAGAGCCGCACCACGCCCTCGACGTCCCCACACAGCGCCCCGCCGCATTCGGTGATCTTCATGGCCGTGATGGCGCCCTCGTGAGCGCCCATCAAGTGGAGTTTGTCCGGCGAGCCCACCGACCAACGCAGAATCAGCCCGTCTTCACCGGCCGACACCGCTTCACCGCTTGTCGGCAGCAACCCCAGGCACGTGGCAGGGCCATCGTGGAGGGTGTGGCTCGACTGCCAGACGCTCAAATCCTGCAATGACCAAAGCCGCACGCATTTGCTGTCGCAGGTGATCACCACTCCCCGCGCTTCATCCACAACCATGTCACCCAGCGGCTGCATTCGGCGCCGAATGCCGCTGGGCAAGGCACGCTGTGCGCTGAGCGCATCGACCACGCGCAACTGCCCGCTGACATAACCCAGCAGCACCGGGAGGGTGGGGCGGTGGTTGTTGGGGTCGTGGAGGCCTTTGGGTGGGGTGAGTCGGTGCAAACACTTCACGCCCCACAGCCGCGGTGGGTGCAGGCGTCTGTTGGGTTTGATCTCCCAGGGGCGGCGGTAGCGTGAACCTGCCGCGAGCGCAGGAGACCAGACCTCAAAGGTGCCGAACGAAGCGCCCATGGCGTCGATTTTGAGCAGCACTGGGGAGGTGGCGTCAAAGCAGGGGTGGGTCAGGCGTTGGGTGTGCAGGTGGTTGATGAGGTCGCGCGTGTGGGTGCCCGGCGGGCAACACTCTCTATAGCGCCCTTTGCGGCAACTGTAGGCGTAGAGCGCGCCGCAGGCCCTGTCGTTGGTGCGCGCCAGATCGTCTTTGCGGCCCATGTAGAGGTGTCCGCCGTCTGGGCTGAAGGCCATCCAGGTGACGGCCACCGGGGGGCGCACCCGGTGAAGCCGCCGCCGTTGTTTGAGGTCCAGCAGGTCAATCTGGTTGTTGCGGTAGCGCACAGCGCCCCAGCGGCCATGGGTGGCGATTTCGACCACGCGGGCTGGGCCAATGGTGATGGGGTGGTGGTCTTCGAGGCTGTCCAGCGCCAGGCGCCGTTGGGGTGTGGGCAGGCGCAAGGCCACGTCCAGCGCGCAGTGGTTGTCTCGCCGGTATCGCGCGTCACGCACGCAGGCCAGCGCCTCCTGCAAGTTGTTGGGGGTCATGGGGGCTCCAGGATGTGTGTTTTGATGGCCGATGAACCCCACACCACACCGCTCCCAACCACAATATGGCCGGGCGTTGAACGGGGTTGGGGTCATGCAAAAGAGTCTCGCGGGCGTTGCAGGTCATGTGGAGCCGCAACAAAGGCGCTTTGGGGGCGCGGCGAGCATCAGCGTGGGCGCATCAAAAAGAACATCGTGGTCACCTCCTTATGGGTGATGATGAGGTGTGTCCGACCCTGCAGCTTGTCAAGCGCCGTCGCCACAGCCCCCACCGTTTGGTTGGCCCGATACCAAAGATTGCCAATCAACGAACGTCGATGTCTCGGGCTTCTTTGGGGCTACTGCGGCGGCTGAAAAGCGGTTATGTTGGGCCTTGGAGCCACGTTTGCCGCTGCGTGTATGGTCACGGTTGCGCCAAACAGAAGAGAAGATCCCATGGAAATCCGCGCCTTTGCCGAACAAATCCTCTTTGGAACGTCCCTCCAGGATAAGCTGCTGGAGGTGGGGCGAGTGACAGATTTGAGCGATGTGGACCGGGGAGGGGGAATCAAGACCCCTGGGGAGCCGGGGCGGCCAGCGATGATGGGGATCGACGACACCAGATCGCGCGTGTCGTTTCCCTCGCTCTCGGAGTTGGAAGATCCCACCCGGCGCGGGCATGTGATGCATTTCTTTGCCAACCACGAGCTGCTGGCGCTGGAGTTGATGGCGTTGGCGCTCTTGAAGTTCCCCGAGGCCCCGGACAGCTTTCGGCGCGGCCTGGTGGGCACGATGCTTGAGGAGCAAGAACACCTGCGGCTCTACCTGGCCCAGATGAAGCGCGACGGGGTCGAGCCCGGGCAGATCCCGGTCAACCGCTACTTTTGGGACTGCATCGCGTCCATGCAAACGCCCATCGATCTGGTGGTGCGCATGAGCATGACCTTTGAGCAGGCCAACCTGGACTACGCGGCCTTCTACGCCCGTGCCTTTGAGACCATCGGCGATCAGCAAACCGCCGAGGTCCTCAAGCTGGTCTTTCACGACGAGATCAAGCACGTCCGGCACGGCGTGGGCTGGTTTGAGCGCTGGCGCCAACCCGGCGAAGACCTCTTTGATGCCTACTGCCGCCTGCTGCCGTCCCCGCTGACCGCCCGGCGCGCCCGTGGCAAAATCTTTGACGCCCAGGCCCGTCGGCGCGCGGGCCTGCCCCAATCCTACATCGACAAGCTGGAGGTCTTTGGCGCCTCCCGGGGCCGCCCCCCCGTGGTGCACTGGTTTGAGCCCCACTGCGAAGCCCAGATCGCCCACGGCGCCGCCCACACCCCCAAGGCCGATCTGCGAGCCCTGGCGCAGGACCTCGAAACCCTCCCGCTGTGGTTGGCCAGCCCCGACGATGTCATCCTCACGCGCCGCGCCCCCTCACCAGACTTTCTGCGCGCTTTGAGCAACGCCGGCGTCGAGCTGCCCCAATTTGTCGCCCATGACCCTCAAAAGCCCGCCCGACTTGACGAACACCCCCATCTGAGCGCGCTGGCCCCCTGGGGATGGAGCCCGCTGGTCGAAAAACACCTCTCGCCGTTGGTGTCGCAACTGCCCCAAAAACCCCCGATTTGGGGGCAGTGGAGCGAAGCGCGCCGGTCCCTCTACGCCAAAACATGGTCCGTGGTGGCGCTGCGCCAGTTGTGCCAGAGCCACGACTGGCCCTCCTGGTGGTCACAACCCGATGAGGTCGGCGTGGTGGTGCACACCCAGGAAGATGCCCTGGAACGCGCCAAAGCGCTGGGCCAACTGGGTTTCACCCGCGTCGCCTTCAAAGCCCCCTGGGGCGCCAGCGGGCGCCAGATGATCCGCGTCGATGACGCCATGCTCGCCCCTGGCCAGGAAGGCTGGCTCCGACGCACCTTGGAGCGTCAGGGCGCCCTGGTGGTGGAGCCATGGCTTGATAAAGTGGCTGATTTTTCAGCTCAATTTCATGTATTGGGCAATCGTGATGTGTCTTTTAAGGGGATAACGCGTTTTCTGACGGACGTCCGAGGTCAATACCAAGGCACCATCCTGGGCCGCAACGTGGTCCTGGGGTTGGGCACCGAGGTGCACCGCTGGCTGACCGACGACGGACGCTCCAAGCAACGCCTGCAAAAAGCCCTCAAACAAGCCGCCCGCGCGGTGGGCCTGGAGTTGGCCAAGGCTGGCTATGCAGGACCTGTGGGCATCGACGCCATGCTCTACCGCGCCCAGACCCCCCAGGGCCCTTGCCTGCGCCTCAAGCCCATCGTCGAAGTCAACCCTCGCCATACCATGGGGCAAGTGGCGCTGGCCCTGCGCGGCCGATGCGCCCCCCGCACCGCAGGGTTCTGGGGCATCTGGCCCGTTCGAGCGCTCGGGCCTGACGGGGTCAAAGGGCTGATGGACGCCATCCAACACCACGCACCGCTGCAACGCACCAAAGCCGCCTGGACCCAGGGCGCCATGCTCACCTCCGACCCCCACAACGCCTCTCGCGTCGTCTCTGCGGTGCTCCTTGCCCCCAACCTCCCCGCCTGCGCCCAATTGGCGCAGCGCCTGGGACTGCCCAGCCTGACGTTTGCACTCTGATACCAAAATGCAGACGTCCGACTCACCCCAAAGCAAGCCTTTCGTCTGCATTTTGGTATGAATGCGCGCCCTGTGCCCTCGCAGTAGGCCCCGACGCGGTGTTCTGGTACCATCTCTAATTCTGCTCACCACTGCATCAAACTTCCCGCCTGCACACTCCGCTGGAACACCCCCCAGCAAGAGATGCACGGCGGCGACGGTCGAGGAGAAGCATGTCCGGATACACCGAAGAAGACGCCGTCTCGCAAGGCACCCTCAAGACCGCCTCGGGCCAGGTCCTGCCGTTGGAGTCCACGCGGGTGGATGTTCAGGTCAACGCCGACATCGCCACCACCACCGTCACCCAGCGCTTTCACAACACCTGCCCCGACCCCGTGGAGGCCATCTACGCCTTCCCGCTGCCTGCAGGGGCCTCGGTCTTCAAGCTGGAGTTCCGCATCGCCGACCGCGTGGTGCGCGCCGTGGTGCGCGACCGCCTCGAAGCGCGCCAACGCTACGAAGAGGCCATGGCCCAGGGCCGCGCCGCCACCCTCCTGGAGCAAGACACCCCCGAGATCTTCACGCTCTCAGTGGCCAACATCGCCCCAAACGTCCGAATCGACGTCGAGATGGTCTACCAACAACTGCTGGAGTTCGACGACGGCCAGTGGCGCCTGATCTTCCCCATGGTCGCCCCCACCCAATACCTCGAAGGACCCGCTCCCGCCCCCGGTCAGGAACTGCGCCCACCGCGTCAACCCTCCTCGCAGCGCGACAACGCCGTGACGCTCAGCGTGTCGTTGGACGAGCGCGCCGCCCAGTCGGCCCGCTGCCTCTCTCACCCCATCACCGCCGACCCTTGCCCCAAAGGCCTGCCTGGGCGAACTCGCCTGCAACTCGACACCTCCAAACCGGTGGCCAACCGCGATTTTGTGCTCGTCTGGCAAGCCTCCAGCGCCGGCATCAAGCCCCAGGTCTGTTTTGAGCGTCCAAAGGGCGGCAAAGGGACCTTTTTGCTGACCGTGGTCCCGTCCCTCAAGACCGCCGAACCGGCCCCGGACGCTGGCACCATGCAGGCCATCAAGTGCGGCAACTGCGGCGCCCCCATCAGCGACATGTCCAGCTTCAAAGAGATCCCCGGCCTGGGTCTGGTGGCCCCGTGTGGATACTGCGGCGCGTTGCTGACACCCGGCACCGAGGTGACCACCCAGGCGCGACAACCGCGCGATGTCCTGATCCTGATCGACCGCTCGGCGTCCATGCGCGGCGCTGAACAAGACGTCCGCAACGCCCTTGGCGCCATCCTGGCCGGACTGCCTCAGAGCGACGCCGTCCAGGTGGTGGCCTTTGACCACCAACAACACACCATGGGCGACACAGCCCCAGGACACTTCACCGCCGTCTGCCCCGAACTTGCCCGCCAAGCCGACGCCTTCATCGCCCAACACCCACCCCGAGGCGGCTCCGAGCTTCAACGCGCCCTGGAACGCAGCGCCTCGGCGCCCCTGCGACCCGGACGCACCCGCGCCGTGGTCCTCATCTCCGATATGGCTGTCGGCAACGCTGGTCGCCTGCTGCGGCGTGCTCCCAAGCTTCTTGGCCCCCAAGCTCGCCTTTTTGTCCTGGGCGTCGGCGCCGGGGTCAACCGCCGCCTCGTTCGACGTCTGGCCCAAGCAGGCCAGGGCGCCTTTGATGTCCTCGACGACACCGCGCACACCTCCCAGACGTTGGAGCGCTTCGTGCGCCGCGTGGCCGCCTGTGGACCCGTCCTGACCGGCATCTCGCTGTGGTGGGAAGGCGCCGACGCCACCGAAATCCTGCCCCAGACCCTGCCCGACCTCTACGACGGTCAAGCCCTGCGCGTCCTGGGCCGCTTTGCCGGTCAAGGACCCAGCCGCCTTGTCCTGACCGCCCAAACCGCCGACGGCAAACCCTTCCGCCAGGAACTCCGCGTCACGCTGCCCACACAAACCCCCCAGGACATCGGCCTTGCTCGCCTGTGGGCCACTGGCCGCATCCAACAACTGCTCGACAAGGCCCCCAGGGATTCACATGCCGAGAGCCTCGCGCTGGCCCTGGCGCTTGAGTACGCCATCGTCAGCCCGCTGACCTCCATGATCGCCGAGGACGTCAAGGTGTCGGTCAAACCCACCGAACACCAAACCCTGACCCTCATGGTCTTGTCCGGAGCTGCCACCGGCAAACGCTTTGAGGTCGACAAACCCAGAGTCGTCATCGGCCGCCACAACTCTTGTGATCTGGTGATCGGGGACGGCGGCATCAGCCGCATGCACGCCGAAGTGGTGCTGCGCCAGGGCCAGTGGTGGCTGCGCGACCTGGACTCCGTCAACGGCGTCTATATCGGCCCTGACAAGATCCGCGAGGTGCCCATCAAACCCGGACAGACCTTCACCCTCTCAAACGCGACCATCCGCGTTGAAGGCGGCGAAGGCGAGGTCTTTCGCACCATCGACACCCGACGCGCCCGCATCCCCACAAACGCCCCCGCAAGCGCTGCCCCCGACGCCGCCATCTCGGTGGTCCGCTCCGTGCGCGCCAAACCGCCCCACGCACCGGCCGCCAGTGTCCCTCCACCGCTCGGTGGCAGACCCCCCGCCCCGATGGGCGCCGCCCCCGCTCCCATGCGCGCAGCGCCCGCTCCCATGGCGCCACCCATGGGCGCAGCGCCCATCCCCACGGCTCGCCCCATGTCCATGAGCGCCCCCAAACCGCCCGGTCCGCCGTCAGCACCGCCCAGACCTGCGCCAGCGCTCATGTCCGCGCTTGCTCCGCCTGCCCCCAGCGCGCCACCAGCGATGGGCGCACCACCTCCAAGCGCCCCAGCGCCCGCCCCCGGCGGCCGTCCCCCAGCCGCGCCAGCCCCTGCTCGTCCCGCCCCCGCAGCCCCCATCACAGGGTCGTTCATGGCGCCGCCGTCTCCAGCGCCGCCCCGGGCCGCAGCCCCTCCTGCGGTGGGACCCGGAGGCGGACGACCCGAAAGTGGCGGTTCGTGGGGAGGTTTTGGAGGCGGTGGCCAGCGCTTTAACGGACCACCGCCCCAGGCCCCCATCAACGTCCCCGGCGCGGAGCCCTATCCCGAGCGCGAGCTGCGCTGGCTTGGCACCCGAGGCTGCGGCCAACTCGATCTGGTCTTTCTGGTCGACGCCACCGGCAGCATGGGCGCCTACATTGAACAGGTCCGCATGCGCTTGCTGGAGCTGGTTGAGGTCCTCAAAGCCTCTCCCCTGTGCCAGAGCCTCCACCTGGGGCTGGTCGCCTACCGCGATCATCCCCCCCAGGACCACACCTGGGTCACCCAACGCACCGATCTGACCGGCGACATCTCCAGCGTCGAGCGCGCCGTCCAGGCACTGCGCGCCGATGGCGGCGGCGATGGCCCTGAAGCGGTCACCGCAGGGCTCTTTGATGTGGTTCGACTTGATTGGAGGCCCGGCGCCGCCCGCGCCGTGGTCTGGTTTGGCGACGCGCCGCCCCACGGCGTCGAACCCTCCGGCGACGGCTTCCCCCAGGGCTGCCCCACCGGCCACCACTGGTTCACCCAGGCCGAAAGCTGCCGCGAAATGGGCATCTCCATCTATGCCATCGGCTGTTTGCCTGGCCTGCGCTCATTCCAGGGCGCAGAGCAGGTCTTTAGGCAGGTCGCACGCACCACCCACGGCATGTTCTTGCCGCTGAGCAGCGCCGAACTCCTGCTGCCCCTCATCGCGGGCGCCGCAGCATCTGAACTGGACCGACAAAGGATCGACGCGCACGTCGAAGACATGTGCCAACGCTGGCACCAGACCCTGGCCACCACCGACGACCACGAGCGCCAGCGCTGGCTCACCCAGGCCCTCCGACGCGCTGGCGTGCGCCCTCGTCAAATGCTCGTTGCCTCAGACAGCGGCCAGCCTCAACCCCTTCGTTTCAGTCAAATCAGCACGCAAGACGTCGCCGGGTCCCTGGGACGCCTGCGGGCCGCTGGTAAACTGCCATTTTGAAGAACCTGAAGCCGCCGCAGGCTTTGGGAGTGGAGTGCGCAGGCGTCAACATTGTCCTGGGGTTGTGTTATGGTGAGCCTCAGAACAACAAACAAGGAGCGCACTGTCCATGAGCCAAAACGTGGATGATCAAACACGCTACGCCATCTTCCGCAAACGCAACGGCCGCTGCCAACACTGTGGCACCCGGCTCAAGTGGGAAGAGTTCGGCATCCGTGGCCGCAGCGGCGGCTGGGTCCTGGAGATGCACAAAGAGGCCGACGAGGCCGAGCCCGCCGAACGCGGTCTGGCGCTGTGTTACAAATGCCTGGATTTTGAGGGGCGTGGCCGCACCGGCAAGGTATGGGTCATCTCCGAGCAGAGTTGATCACTCGGCGCGGTTGATCGTGATGACCTCCAACTCGGCGCAAGGCTGTCCCGCCGCTTTGGCTTCGAGGTCGTCCAAGTCACAAAACCCGTCAGCGTCTCGCCCCACATCGTCCACCAGGACGCGCTTGGTTTCGAGCACCAATTGTCCCTCTTCTTCACCCTCGCTGAGCACAAAGGTGTCGAGGTGGCCCTGACAAGAGCCTTCACCCGAGCCAGAGGCAAAGCTCGACACTCCTCGCCAGCCCTGCGAGTCATTGCCGCCCTCAAAAGCCCAACCCGAAAGGTTGATGCTCCCGTCGGCGCAGCTGACCTCCTGACACTCGGCTTCGTCGTTGCACTCCTGGGCTTGAAGGTAGCTTTGCGAGGTAAAGCCCAGATCAAGGACGCAGCCCTCGATCAGGATGAGGGCGCTGCGTTGGTCGAGCACCGATTCACCTTCGGCGTCACATCCGTCGCTGTTGAGGGTCCAGCTTTCCACCTCATGGATGCCCTGAAATGCGCTCGAAGTGGGCGTTGCCCCACCCGAGCCGCCGTCATCCCCACATCCCACAAGCCCGGTGCCCAGCGCCAGCCCCACACAGATCACAAAGTACATCTTCATTGGCCTGATCCTCTCCTTTTGGTTCCTTGGTGTGTCGTGGCTGGACGTTCGCGCGGGGAAAATATTCATGGTGATGGCAGAATTTTTGTGCTCGATCCCTTTGCAGGCCCTCTTGGAGGGGCTTTGGTGTGCCGGGCGGTGATGTTTTGGGTCGCGCAGGTGCTTTTTATGTGCTTCAGAGTGTGCTTTGGATTGGGGGAGCAGGGCGCCACTTTGGGCGCTGCGTGTTTTGGAGTGGGTGATGCGTCATTTCTTTCTGGTGCCGGGGTTCTTTGGTTTCGTCAACGTGGGGGAGTTGCGGTACTTTTCGCACGTGAAGACGTTGTTGGAGCGCTTGCTCTTTGAGCGCGGTCAGGACGGGCAGGTCCACTCCGTGCCGACCT
>CAKZKQ010000692.1 GCA_937123825.1 uncultured Pseudomonadota bacterium | reverse complement strand
CAATGCCCAACTCGTACCGGCGAAGCCAAGAACCCAACCCATCACAAATGCCAAAAGCCTGCGAAGCAGGCGAACCACAAGGAAGCGAGCGTAGCGAGCGACCGAACCAAAAGCCTGCGCAAGCAGGCGAACCAAAAGGGCAGCCGAGCGCAGCGAGGCAACCGAACCGCGACGAAGTCGCAAGCCTTGACGTGTTTGGGAGAATGAGACAGAGGTAGCCGGTGAGCATCGAGGGCTAGGTGGAAGCCTGGAAGGATGGATTTGCGGGCAGAGCCCTGGGCCTTTTGGAGGTTGGGCGCTCGCTGGGAGGATTTGTGGAGACCACCCATCAGTTTATCGACGTGGATGTGGAGGCCTTTGCGGCTGAAATTGAAGCGCTGCGCGCTGAAATGGACGAGGCGCGCGGGCCGCAGTGCCTGGATCACCTCAAGAAGATGGAGCGCTGGGGCCGGATGTGTACGGCGCTGGGGTACGCCACCGCTTGGATGGGTCCAAACCCGGTGTCGGTGGCGGCGCTGAGCCTGGGGCGGACGTCGCGCTGGACGATGATCGCGCACCATGTCTGCCACAAGGGTTATGACAAGGTGCCGGGCACGCCCAAGCGGTTGACGTCCAAGGGCTTTGCCAAGGGCAAGCGGCGCCTTTTGGATTGGTTGGATTGGATTGAGCCTGCGGCCTGGACCGAAGAGCACAACATCCACCACCACTACAAGTTGGGCGAAGAGGGCGACCCCGATGTGGTCCAGGACAACCTGGACTGGCTGCGCGACTCGGACCTGCCCGAGGCGCTCAAGCTGGCCCTGGTGGGCTTCTTCATGGGGACCTGGAAGTTCACCTACTACGCCCCCACGGTGCACCAGTACCTGCACAAGGCCCGCGCTCGGCGCGAGGCCAGGCGCAACAAGACCCAAGAGAAGGATGTGGGCTGGATCTGGAACCCGCTCTCGGAGCCGGGCAAGGATCTGGTGACCAAGAGCTGGCTCTACTACGGGCTGGTGACCTTTGGGGCCATTCCGGTGCTCTTCTTGCCGCTGGGGCCTTTGGCGGCTGGGAGCGTGGCGCTCAACAGCATCCTGGCGGAGCTGGCCACCAACGTCCACACCTTCATCATCATCACCACCAACCACACCGGAGAGGACCTGCCGGTCTTTGAGGACGCTGGGCGCAACCGCGCCGAGTTTTACATTCGGCAGATCGTTGGCTCGGTCAACTACCGCACCGGCAGCAACATCAACGACTTCATGCACGGGTGGCTCAACTACCAGATCGAGCACCACGTGTGGCCGGATCTGAGCATGCGCCAGTACCAACTGGTGCAGCCCAAGCTCAAGGCGCTGTGCGAGAAGTACGGCGTGCCCTACATCCAGGAGTCGGTCTGGACCCGGCTGCGCAAGACCGCCCGGGTCATGATCGGGCGCGACACCCAGAGCCCCGCCGTCATCCGCGACACCGCCGCCGCGGCCCCTGCCCCCATCTGAGCGTTCTTGGACATCTCCAACCTCCCCCGCAACACCTGACCAGCGCGCGGCGCGCATGACAGGGGGTGTGGGGGTGTGTTAGGACGATGGCTCTGAGAGCAAAACCACACCGATAAGAGACGTTGACATTGATGCAAATGGTCTTGGAGCAGGTCACGGGCCTGTTGGAGGGGACTTTGCTGCCCTCGACGCTGATCTGGGGGATTTTTGTCCGGGCGCTGGGCGCGGTCTATCTGCTGGCCTTTGTGTCGCTGGGGCGGCAGGTGCTGGCGATGTCGGGGGTTCGCGGTGTGACCCCGGTGGGGCGGATCCTGGCCGGGCTGCGCAGGGATGAGCCTTCATGGCGGCGTATGGCGCGCTTTCCGACGCTCTTGTGGTTGGGCCACTCGGACAGGGCGCTGATGGGGTGGATCGGCGCGGGGGTGCTGGGCGCGGCGCTGGTGCTGACGGGCGGCGCGCTGACGTGGCCGGGGTTGGCGCTGTGCTGGGCGGTCTATCTGTCGTTTGCGGTGGGGCTGGAGCTGCGCTTTCCGTGGGACTGCCTGCTGCTGGAGATGGGCTTTCTGGCGCTCTTTATGCCGCCTTTGGCAGGGTTGGAGGTGGCCTCAGAGCCCCATGAGTTGCTGGCCTGGGCGCACCGCTGGCTCCTCTTTCGGCTGATGTTTGGCTTTGGCAAGAACAAGTTCCTGGGCACCACGTCCAAGGACGCGTCGTACTTGCAGGGTTTCTTCATCATCCAACCGATGCCGAGCCCGATTGGCTGGCTGGCCTCGCGCTGGCCGGTGCGGCTGCATCAGGCGGCGCTCTTCTTCATGTTCGCCGTGGAGATCCTGGTGCCCTTTGGGCTCTTTTGGACAGGGCCGGTGAGGGTGGCCTCGGCGCTGATGATCATGGCGCTCCAGGTGGGGATCTGGTTGGGGGGCAACTTTGGTTTCTTCAACCTGCTGACGCTGGCGCTCTGTGTGCCGATGTTGGACGCCTCCTCGTCGGTCTTTGGCCTGGGGTGGCAGAGCGTGGCGCCGGGCACGGCGCTGCTGACCACGGTGTGTTTGACGGTGTGGGCGTTGGCCACGGTGGTCTACCTGCCGTTCAACAACTGGGTGGGGCCGACGTGGCCTTACTGGCCGGGGTTTTCGCGCATTGGCAGCCGGTTTTGGAGGGTGGTCATTGGGCTTTGCAGGGTGCTTGGCACCTGGCGCATGGTGCACGCCTACGGGATCTTCCCTCCGTACAGCAACCCGCCGGTGCGCTTTGTGGCCACCTTGGAGGGCAGCGCCGACGGCCAGCAGTGGCAAGAGTATGTCTACAGCCACATGCCCAGCCACCCGTCGAGCGCGCCGCGCTTTGTGGCCCCGCACCACCCCCGCACCAACTACGTGATCTTCTATGAGGCGCTGGGCATCGACAGCGCCAGCTTCTTTGCCTCCCTGGTCTCGGCCCACCCTTACGGCTTGACCGATCTGGCCCCGAGCCAGCGTCTGGCCCAGCGGCTGCTGGAGGGCGAGCCTTCGGTGCAGCGCTTTTTTGCCCGCAACCCGTTTCCGGCCTCGGGGCCGCCGCCGCGGTTTGTCCGCTCCACGCTCCACATGCTGACCGCCACCACGCTGGAGGAGCGACGGCGCACAGGCCATTGGTGGACGCGGCGCCGCGTCGGCGTGCACATGCCAGCGATGTCTCGCAACGATGCCCTCTGGGACCGCCTGACGCCCCCTCCCGAGCACTACCACTGGGACATGATGTGGTGGACCCGGCGCACGGGCGCGCCCAGAGCGCTCCTTGGCGCCGTCCAGAACACTCAGAACCCTCAAAACGCCGCGAAAGCCGTGCTGGAGAGCACGGACACGACTTCTTCCGAGCTGGACACATTCTGGAACCAAGTCGTTCCAACGCTGCAAGAGGGGTTGCTGGGCGATGACGGCTGGCAGCGAATCCACGCCGTGGTGCCAGCGCTGCGCGCGCAGTTGGGGCAGGAGCAGTGGGCGCGCCAGCACCTGGCGATGTCGCGGCTGACGCTGGCGCTCTACGGGCGGCTGGAGCCGCTGTTGGAGACCCGGGACGAGTCCCAAAAGCTCAGCGCCCCGGGCTTCTTCCAGGTGCAGTTGTTGATCCACGCCATCGCCATGGACGGCCAGACCACCTTCGAAAGGGTCTTCGCCGACCCTGCAAGCGCCACACAATGGCTCAAAGACACCGGCATGCCCTTGCAACGCAGCGGCGCGCTGCTGGCCGCCTTCTGGTACGGGTTGATGACCAAGCACGCCTTCAAAGCGCGCCTGGCCCGGACCTTCATCCCCCTTGAGGCCTGGAACACGCTGGGCTTTTTGCCAGGCTTCATGAGCATCTACGACGAGCTGGGCCAGTTGCTGCCGCCCTACCCCGACGCCAACGAAACGCTGCCCTCCTTCCAAACCCCCGCTGCCTGGGGTTCATGGACGATCCACGAGCCCGCAGAGATCAAGGCTGCCCCGACGTCGCCCAACCCCCAAGCGAGGCCATGAGGCGCTCAAGCAAGGCAATGTCGCGCCCCAGTGGGCTATCGACACCAAGGGCCTGCATCCGGGCAAAAACCCGGGCTTGCTGGAGGTGCTCTGTGGGGTCGCGATCGTTGTCCAGCGCCAGATGTGCCAACTCACACCCCAGGAACGCCACGCTGAGCTTGGCGTCGAGGCCTTTGTAGAGTTCGGTCGCTGCGCGCAGATGGGCTCGCTGGGCGTCCTGATGACCGCGCATGCGGGCAAGCTGCGCCAACAACACCCGAGCGGCAGCCTCGTTGTGTGGATTGTCCTGGACTGCATCCATGAGTTCATTGGCCAGCGCCTGAGCGTCGTTCAACCGGCCCTCTTTGATGCGGAGCTTCACCAAAAGCCTGAGCATGAACGGGAGCCTGGTTTTGACGTCCATAGAGCGCAGCGAATCCAGACTCTCCAGGGCGTACTGCGACGCCCGCTGGAGATGGCCCTCATGGAAATCGAGCCACGCCAAGCGCCCCTGCGTGGTGTGCACAAAGTAGGAATCCCCAGCATCCTGGTGCAATGCCAACGCCCGCTCAGCGCACAGACGCGCTTTGTCCCAAAGCCCCTGTTTTTGGTACACGTGCGCCAGACCTTGAAGCGCCAGCCCCTGACCCGACGGGGAGCCCAGCTTGACGAAGTTCTGACGCGCCTGTTCGTAACGGCCCATGGCGGCCATGATGTTGCCCTGGCGCAGGTTGGCGTTGGCCAGGTTGTAGAGGGTTGTGGTGGCGTTTCGCAGGTCGCCAATGGCACGGTAGAGCTTCAAACTGCGGTGGTAGTGTGAGATGGCTTGCGTGTATTGGGCACGTTCGGCGTGGAGGTTGCCCAGGTTGTTGGTGATGATCGACTCAGCGCGCACATGCTGATGTTGGTGGCAGCATTCCTGGGCTTGTCGATAAGACCGCTCGGCCTCATCAATCCGCCCCGTCTCTCGGTAGACCCCGCCGAGGTTCGTCAGCGTGGCTTGCAGCGCGTGGGGATCCCGCAAGGTCAACCGAATCCCCAGCGCACGCTGGTAGGCAGTGACAGCCTGCTCATAGTGGCCCTTGGCGTGGTGAAAGAGACCCATTTTATGGTGCACTTCGGCCACGTGGGCCGCGTGCTCTTGAGGATCGGCCAGCTCCAATATCTGCTCCAAATGCGTGCGGGCTTCATCGTAGAGGCTCACACTGCGTTTGTAGTCGGCCAGAGCCTCAAGCGCGTCCAGTTCAAGCGGCAACGACCGACAGCATTGGGCAATGTCCAGCGCCTCCTCGAACACCTCCAAAGCCTCCTGGTTGCGCCCCTGCGGCAAGAGCCAGTCGATGCCAAAATCCAGCAACGTCCGGCCACGCAACATCAACCCCTGCTCACCAAGCCCCACGGTGCGCTCCAGCACCGCTCGCCAGCGCTCAGCAGCCAGTTCTCCGTGACCCTGCCCAAAGGCCACCCTGGCCAGTTCGGCTTCAATCTGCGCGCCCTCCAGCCCGCGCCCATCGGGCAAGAGCGCCAGCGCGCGCTTGAGGGCCCGCGAAGCCAGAGTCAGCGCGGCATTCTGACGCGCCTCTTGCGCCACCAGCCGCCACTGTTGGCAGGCCTCCCGGTGGTACTGAGCCCCTTCAAGGTGCCTGGCCAACTCAAACCCAGGCAACTCAAAACGCTCCGCCCCTTGCGCCTTGCGCGCTTTCACAGTGCGCCGGTGGATGGCCACCTTTTCCTGGGGTGACATGGCCTTGAGCACCGCTTCGCGCGTGAAGGCCTGCTTGAAGGCCAACTTCTGGCCAGAGCGCGAGACAAGGTTCGACCTCAACAACTCGGCCAGCGACGCCTCAAAGTGCGCCGCGTCAAGCCCACAAGCGCGCCTTAGCAAAGCCACCGGCGCGTAATGCCCCAACACGGCGATGGTGTCACACAGCGACCACGCCAGGGCCGAGAACATCTCCATTCGCTCGGTGATCAAGTCCAACAGCGATTCGGGTGTGGGCAGCGCCGTGGCGTCCTTGAGCAAGCTGGTCAAGGCCCAAGACCCCTGGGGGGTCAACTTCAACAAACCATGCTCAAGCGCCAGGTGGAGGTATTGGGAGATGAAAAATGGGTTGCCGCTGGCGCTGGCGTTCAAGAGCGAGACCAGTTTGGCCTAATTGGCCTTCACACCGAGCATGGACTCGACCATCTTGACGACATGCTCATCGTCCAACGGCGTCAACTCGATGCTCGCGCTGGACAACGACGCCAACCCTTCAAGCCGCGCGTCGCTGCGGCACAACCCCAAAATCATCCACGGCCTGGTGGTGCACGCTGCGACCAACCTCTTAAGCATCCAAAACGAGAAATCGTCCAGATGGTGCAAGTCGTCCAGGACAATCAACAGCGGCTCTTGCTCAAAGCGCGCCTCCAAAGGCGCGATCAGCGCATTGCTCAACCGGACTTTGGCGCTCTCGGTCGGCAGCGGCGTGTGTTCATCGGCAATCTCAATCCCTGGCAGCGCCCCAATGAATGGGGCAAAAGAGGCCAGCGTGGCCGCGTGCGGACCAAACCACCGCAGGGCGGCCTCGGGGCCTTGTTGCAACGCCACGTCCGCCACCTGACGCAGCGGCTCCAAGAAGACGTCCATCGCCCGACCACGGCTCTCGCCGCTCAACACATGAAACTGGTTCTGCCTGGCGACCGCCACCAACTCGGCAGCCAGACGCGTCTTGCCAAGACCGGACTCAGCGCGCAACAACACAAAGCCACCGTGCCCGTCAGCCGTGTCGTGCAACGCCTGCTCCAAACGGCGCATTTGGGCATCGCGCCCCAGCAACGGCGCCTGATTGAGGTGGACACGGGGGACTGGATCGGAGGCGACGGCTGGCGCAGTGATTTGAAGTGTCTGCAACGCATCGATCACCACCTGCACGTGACTGGGACGATCGGCCGGCGACTTGCTCAGCAGCGCCATGACCACATCGGCCAGGGCCTTCGGCACCGTGGGCGCCAGCGCACTGAGCCTCGGGGGCTCCAATGCCAGGTGGGCGTAGAGCAACTCCTGGGTGTTGGCCCAGGCATCAAAGGGCGGCCGCCCGCACAACGTCTCGTAAAGCATGCAGCCCAGCGCATAGAGATCCGCGCGCGCATCCAGGCTGTGACCCTGAATCTGCTCAGGGGCAATGTAAATGGGCGTGCCTCCTGTCCGACCGGCCTGCATGACCACCTGCCGATCAATGCGATCTCCAAAACGCCGCGCCAATCCAAAATCCATCAACACCGCGCGCCGTGCCTTGTGAATCCACACATTGTCCGGCTTCAAATCGCCATGCACCACCCCCTCGCCGTGCATGTACGCCAAAGCCCGGCAAAGCTGCAAAATCCAGTGGAGGTGCTGCCCATGCTCCTGCACCGACCCCGCGGCCTCACCGCCTGACATTGCACCAGGTGGCACGCGCTCCACCGCCGCCAACTGCCGGCTGAACACCAACGAATCCCAATCTGGCGCGATCGCCGTGTGGGCGACGGTGTGACCCAGCGTCTGCCCCTCAAGCATCTCCATGGCGTACCAGGCGATGCCATCCTGGAAACCCGAATCCAAGAGCTGCACCACCCCCGAATGACGCAGATCCTTCAAAATGTGGATCTCCTGGCGCAACATCCGGTTCAAATCGGCGTGCACACTGCGCAACGTCTTCAAGGCCACTTGCCGGTTGGTCACGGTGTCCTGGGCCAGATACACCACACCCATGCCGCCCGACCCCAGGCTGCCCATGATGCTAAACGGACCATACCGGCGAATGTTTTGTGTTGGATTCAGTGCCATATCACGCATCAATGTTATCCAATCCACCCCAAAGTCTCAAGCTCGCCCCACCCACAAAGCCCCCTACCACAAGACTTCGCCCATTCCCTCAAAACCCCGACCACAACGATGCGGAACCAAACACTTCCAACACTAAAAGCATCATCGTCCTACACAGGAAACAATCAAAATGCCCCATACTGCACCGCAACATGAGTTCAGCCCTTTGTTTTAAACCATGCTCGCACCCCACATGTGTTGAATAAACCCACACGCCGTGCGTCTGAGCGCACCGACCGCAAAAGACAAGCGCCACGCGCGCGGCGTCACACATAAGCTCAAAACCACCACCGCGTGATACCAAAATGCAGACGAAAGGCTTGCTTTGAGGCGAGCAATAACGGATGGCAGGGACCTCGGGATGAGCGCAGCTGTGGCATCGCCACCGCAAGTGAGTTCCGTGGTTCCTGACGCCGTTAGGGCCGTCACAAAGTCAGTCGGGCGTCTGCAATTTGGTATGAGCCCATCCAAACATCGACCAACCCCAGGTCCGCCACACATGCACACCAAGCTCCCCACACCATGGCTCCTATTGATGGCCATCGCACTCCTGCTGGCCGCTTGTGACGGCAATGACAGCCAATCAGGCACCCAAACCCCCGCCAACAACGCCCCCACCATGGACGTCGTCGAAATGGACATCGACGACCCAGACGGCGCAGCGCTCCCCGACACTGTCGAAGAAGACGACATCCTGACCGACAGCGTCGATGAACCCGACCTCCAAGACCCCGACGCCATGGATGAAAGCGACGCGGAACCGGAACCCGACGTCGCAACGCCGCCCCCAACCATCGCCTCGGTCTTGATCTCGCCCAACCAGGAGACCTTTGTCCGCGGCGACGCGCTTCGACTGCGGGCCTTGCCCCAGGTTCCCGATGGCCAGGACATCGACGACCTGAACTACACCTACCAGTGGACCCAAACCCAGGGCCCTGCGCTGGAGATCGATGGCAACGGCGCCCAACAAATCACCCTGACCATCCCTGGCGTGCTGGACGCCGTGGGGGAGATGGCCCTGGAAGTGACCGCCAACGACGGCGCCGCCCAAAGTGACCCGTTTGAGGTGCGCTGGACCGTCGCCAACATCGCCCCCCAGGCCAGAGTCCAGGCCTTGGCCAACGTCTCTCCGGGCCAGCAGGTGACGCTCTCCGGAGCCGAGAGCTTCGACCTGGACGGGGACGCGCTGACCTACCGCTGGGCCCAGCGCTCGGGGCCAGAGGTCGCCTTGAGCGACCCCAGCGCCCAGTCACCTTCGTTCATCGCCCCGGCACAGCCTGGCGAACTGGGCTTTGAGTTGGTGGTCAACGACGGCCTGGAGGATTCGCAGGTGGCGTCGGCCGTGGTGGCGGTGACCGCGTACACCGGCCAAGACGCCATTTTTGAGCGCAACCCCTTCTGGCACCTCTCGCATCAAGACATCGAGTTTTCACGCGTGACGTGGAGCGGGCAGACGCTGATCGCGCTGACCGGCGACAACGCCCTGATCACCATGGACTTCTCGGACCCGCTGGCCCCGCAGCTCCTGGGCACATTGGCCGACGTGGGCCCAGGATTTGGCATCGCGCTGATTGGCCAAAGGGTCTTTGTGCGCGGCCGCCAGTCCATCACGGCGGTGGACATCGGCGACCTGAGCAACCCCGCGCGCCTTGGAGAGCACACCGTGGACATCGGGCTGGTGCTGAGCGGCATGACCGGCCACGGCGACCTGCTGGCCACCGCCAACAGCGACGATGAACTCCTGCTGATCGACGTCTCAGACCCCATCAACATGACCACGGCTGGGACCATTGAGTGGGAGGGAGACATTGGCGAGCTGGCCTTCGCGCCCGAAGGCGTGCTTTTGGTCGGCAGCCAGGACCTCTTGACCTCGCTGGACGTCTCCGATCCGGCCAACCCCATCACCCTCCAGGAACTGGAGGTCCCCAGCGAGCGGCGGCGCATCAACTCCATCGTCATCGACGGATCCAGGGCCTGGATTTCGCACGGTTCGGCCCGCTCGCGGGCCATCGACATCTCCGATCCCCAGGCCATGGCCATCACCTCGACGCTGCGCTGGACCCCCAACAGCTCTGTGGTCCTGGCGGCCTCGGGCGACCGCGTGGTGGTGCGGGACTTTTTGGCAGGCGTTGGTGTCTTTGATGTCAGCGATTTAAACAACCCCAGACTCCTGCACAACTTCGCCGATGTGGAACATAACTTCCATGTCCGCCTGCTTGGCGAGCGGCTGGTGACATCCTGGCCTGACGGCGGCGTGATGAGTCTGCGCTGGAACCAGCCCAACCCGTGGCTGGCCGACCACCTCATCGTCCAACCCACCACCGCCATGGCTGCACAGGGCGACACCGCCGTCTTTGGGTGGAATCAAGACTTCCAGCACGGCCTCTACGTCCTGGATGCGTCCAACCCCGACGACCTCCAACTGCTGACCGCCAGCCCAACCCAGGGCAACGTCCTGTTGTGGCCCATCGCCATTCAAAACAACGCCCTCTATACCTGCAACACCTCTCTAAACAGGTTCAACGCCTGGGATCTGACCAACCCCGCACAGCCCACACAAGCCGCCGAGCTGTCCACCAACCAGTGCTCAGATCTGGGCGTGGCCCACAACGGGCACCTCTACAGCGCCCGCTCGACCCGCGCCTTCAACATCCTCGACACCAGCCAGCCCCTGGCACCCACCCAAGCGGGCACCTTCAACAGCGACGTCACCATCTCCACCACTCGGCACGACATGGCCGTCCACAACGGATACCTCTTCCACGTCGGCTTTGGCTTTGGGCTGGAGGTCTACGACCTGCAAGACCCCATCGCCCCCGTGCGCATTGGACGCTTGAGTTCGGTGACCGACTCTCCCTTTGCGGTCATCTTCCAGGGTGATCGCGCCTACGTCAGCGCCGACACCGAAATCTGGACCGTGGACATCTCGCAGCCCGACACCCCGCGCATCCTGGGCCGCGTCCCCTTGACCAGCCAGCGGCGCACCGACCGCGACGGGCACCACATGGCGCTGGTTGGGGACATGGTGGTGGTGGACCTGGAATACGGCGGCCTGGCATTGATCGACATCGAGTCGGACAACCGGCCGCGCGTCATGGGCAAGCTCGACACGCTGGCGTCGGGCAGCATAGACTTCCGAGACCGGATCACGGCGCTGCCCGGCGGCCACATGCTGCTGCGAGACGCCGAGACCGTAATCACCACCCTGCGCGCCCCCACGAAGCACGGCAACATCACGGACGACGCCCCCACCACCGGTGCCCCCGAACAAACCCTCACGGTGGTCTTTGAGGACCTCGACCCGGCCTACGAGCTGGCCTGCGCGGTCAGCGGCGGCACCTGCCAGGTGACCGACATTGAAGGGACGCGCGCCACCATTGAGTGGCAACTGCCCCAGCGCATCGGCCAGTACGAGTTGGCCATCGCCCACGGCAACGACCACTTCTGGATCATCGACGACCGCCTCCAGGTGACCGTGCAGTAACCCTATGCGCCGTGACCTGGCCCAGGAACCTCGGGCATCAACTCCAAGAGCATCTCCACCAGCGGGTGGCGCGGCCCCTCGCGCCGCCAGAGCGCAAAGACCGGAAAGCGCGCCACGTCCACCCCCACCGGGATCACCGCCACGCCGTCACGGCGAGGACCGCCGGGCTCAAGACTGGGGATGAACGAGTAACCAAGGCCCGAGGCCACCATCGCCAAAATACACTCGGCCCGCTCCACGTGCGCCGCCATCAACGGCGAGAGCCCAAAATGGGCCAGGGCCTGACGCTGGACCTCAAAGTGCTCCAGGTGCCGGCTGTAGGCCACAAAGGGCCGCTGGTCCAGCACCCCTGAACCCACCAGCGCCCCCTCATCACCGAGCACCTGGGGCCGCCCCACCGCCTCCACCACATCGGTCCACGCCGTGGGCACGGCCAAAAATCCATAATTGACCGCCACCGACCGCCACCCCAGATCCTCCGGCGGCCCCAGCGGCAAGTATTCCACCACCAAATCCACCTCGCCGCGCCGCAAGCCCTCCAAATCCGGCATGTGGTGCTCAAAAACCTCGATCTGAACCCCTGGGCGCCGCTGACCCAACGCCGCCAGCCACGGCGGCAACAACTCGCGGACGACCTGGTGGGCCGCCTGAATCCGCAGCGACCCGCCGCTGGCGCTGGCCCGCGCCGCGCGCACCACGGCGTCAAACCCCTCAAAGAAAGGCGCCACAAAATCAAAGACGATCTGCCCCGCCGGGGTCAGCCGCATCCGACTGCGCCCCACGCGCTCAAAGAGCACCACCTCCAACTCCTCCTCCAGGCGCTTGACCTGCTGGTAGACCGCCGGCTGCGTGATGGGATACGGCATCGCCCGCGCCGCCGAGGCATAACCCCCCGTGCGCCCCACCCAGTAAAGCCCCTCCAGACGATTGAGTTGCATGGTCCCCCTCCTTCCAATGGCCTCACCAATAAGCCCAGCTTATTCTAAACACAATAACAAATAATA
The DNA here is from genome assembly GCA_937123825.1 of uncultured Pseudomonadota bacterium. Taxonomy (GTDB): domain Bacteria; phylum Myxococcota_A; class Bradymonadia; order Bradymonadales; genus CAKZKQ01. The sequence continues at coordinate 2,628 of CAKZKQ010000692.1, read as the reverse complement.
TAGAGATTATTCTTGCCGTCACTACCTTTGGAGCGTGCCAATGAGCCATGGGTGTTGCCAGCGGATACTCTCGCAGTGGTGGCCCTCTGAGTATGAGATTCAATGGGAGGATGATGCTGATGTGGGTTGCTCTGATCGTGATTGCGTGCGCCATGGTGATGATGCTCATTGAGCTTCGCGGCACCGGACGGCGTTTCCCCAAGGTGGCAGGCTGGTATGGCCGGGCCGTGCTGCTCAACGGCCTGCAAGTCGGCGCCGTCTGGCTGGCAGGGGTCCTGTGGGAGCCCTGGATGCGGGACCACCCATTGCTGCCGGGGCATCTGCTTGGCGGCATCGGCGGCGCCGTGGTGGGTTACCTTGTGTTGACCTTTGTCTACTACTGGTGGCACCGCGCCCGGCATGAGTCCGACTGGCTGTGGCGCTGGGTCCACCAACTCCACCACAGCCCCCAGCGCCTCGAAGTCCTGACCAGCTTCTACAAACACCCGCTGGAGCTGCTCCTCAACGGCCTGCTCTCAAGCTCCATCATGTACCTGGTGCTGGGGCTGACGCCCGAGGCCGCCACCGGCGCCGTGCTCATGTGCGGTCTGGCCGAGTTGGTCTACCACTGGAACGTCAAGACCCCGCGCTGGCTGGGGCTCTTCTTCCAGCGCCCCGAGATGCACTGCATCCACCACCGCGAGGGCGACCACCACTACAACTACGGCGACCTGCCATTGTGGGACATCCTCTTTGGCACCTACTGCAACCCGCCAGAGTTCAGCGGCAAATGCGGCTTTGGCGACAAAGAACACCGCTTTGGCGACATGTTGAGGGGCGTCGATGTCCACAACGGGGAGGGTCGACGATGACGCGCAACCGCAACTCAAGCCGCCGCTGGTGGCCCGCGCTGGTGCTGCTGACCATCGGCCTGACCCAGATGGGCGCCGACCTCCTTGGCCTGACCTCGCTCAAGGGCCTGGCCTCGGCCACCATGCTCTCTCCGGCCCCCAAGGTCTTCACCTCGGCCAAGGGGCTCGAAACCTTCTCGACCGGTTTTGAACTGGTCTGGCACGACCCACAAGGCCAGCGTCACAACCTGCACATCACCCAGGAGCGCTACAGCCGCCTGCAAGGCCCTTACAACCGGCGCAACACCTACGGCGCGGCGCTGGCCTACGGCCCGGTGCTGGCCTCCAGCGACAAAGGGCGCCCGCTGCTCGACGCCGTGGCCCAATATGGGCTCTGCGGCGAGGCCGTGCTGCTGGACGAGTTGGGCGTGCCCGCCCACATCCGAGGCGACCGCGTGGAGATCCACTACCACCACCGCCCCGGCGCCGTGCCCAAAACCCTGCCCAGCGTTCTGGAGGTCACATGTCCACCGCTGCACCCCTGAACCACGGCCTGAGCCCCGCCGAGCATCGCAACGGCGGCCTCAAAGGCATCCTGAAGCGCTGGGGCGCCGCCGACGCGCCCTGGACCGCCCAGGGCTATCGCATGGCGCGCCTGATCTTTGGCGCCTACCTGATGGTCCACTTTGTCCACCTGATCCCCTGGGCCGCCGAGGTCTTCTCCAACCAGGGCATGCTCCCCGATGCCAGCGCCAGCCCCCTGGTGATCGCCTTCCCCAACGTCCTGGGGTGGTTTGACGCCCCGTGGGTCTGCACGGCCATGGCGGTGGTCGGCGCGGGGCTCTCGGGGCTGCTGGCGCTGGGGCGCTGGGAGCGGGCCTCGGCGCTGGGCCTGTGGGTGATCTGGGCCAGCTTCTTTGGCCGCAACCCCCTCATCTCCAACCCCGGCCTGCCCTACGTCGGGCTGCTGCTGATGGTCATCGCGCTGACCCCCAGCGCCGGGCCCCTCTGGTCCAAACGCCCTCGCGCCGCCGCACCCGATGCCCCCTGGAGCATGCCCAAACCCCTCTTTGACGCCCTCTGGGTGCTGATGGCCGTCGGCTACAGCTACAGCGGGCTGACCAAGCTCACCAGCCCCTCCTGGCTCGACGGCTCGGCCTTTGCCCACATCCTGGGCAACCCCCTGGCGCGCGGCAACTGGCTGGGGCAAACGCTGCTGGAGCTGCCCGAGGTCTTCATCAAGGCCGCCAGTTGGTCCGGGCTTGGCCTGGAGCTGCTCTTTGCCCCCCTGGCGCTCTTTCGCAAAGCGCGCCCCTGGCTGTGGTTTGCGGCGCTGGGCATGCACCTGTCGCTCATCGCGCTGATCGACTTCGCCGACCTGAGCCTGGGCATGGTCATGCTCCACCTGCTGACCTTTGACATGCGCTGGCTCAAAAACCTGCGATCTGCCAAAGTCGCACACAACCCCCAGACTTAAGTATGGCCGCCGTCAGCCAGGAGAAAGCCCATGACCCAAAACCTCGAAGAACTCCTGTGCACTGCCAGATTCCAAGACCCCAACGGCCAACTCCGATGGTTCCGCACCGATTCTGACGGCACCATCGGCCACCACACCAAGCACAGCGGCGGCGGCTTCCAGGGCGGCTGGTCCGAGACCACCACCGGAGAGGTCGAGCTGCTCGACGCCTACACCCACCAACTCACCGTGCGCGTCCTCCACCACGAGATCACCATCGACGCCGGCATGTCCAACGACACCCACATCACCAACCCAAACACCGTCCACCACTTCACGCTC
>CAKZKQ010000691.1 GCA_937123825.1 uncultured Pseudomonadota bacterium | reverse complement strand
AGGGGGCCACGGCGGGCGTGGTGGCTGCCCGCGTCCTGGGCAGGCTCATCAGGAGCGCTCGGGCGATGGTGGCCTCTGGGCTTTGCGGGTTTTGAGCGACGATCCGCAGCAAGAGAGCCCTGAAAGCGCGATCATCGCCCCGATGGTGGGCTTCCAACGCGTAGTTGAGCGTCTGTGAGGGGGTCAGCCCTGCTGGGCGCCCGGTCACGCCCCAGCACCCCGAGCCCAACGCGAGCATCAAAGTCATCAGGCAGGCCATGGCCAGGGCTGTGAAGGTTCTGGTGGGCATCATCGACGGGTTGGGGTTTGGTCTGCCGTGGTCTTGTCCGATATAGTCATTCAAGGGTCACCGTGGTGGTGCGACGATGGGTTTGCTGGCCAAGGCGCGCCGACCCGACGATGCATCGAAGGTCGCGTGGACAACCGGCCGCGTCAAGTCGACCCCCAAAGAGCGCGGCAGCTCGCCGTGCGCCAAACCCAGTGGGAGATGGATGAGCCAGTGGTTGGCCTACATGGGCAGCGACCCTTCATTGGTGCGCTACGCCCTCTATCAAGTGCAGGAAAACGTCCCGGAGCTTGAGCCCGAAGAGAGTTGGGGGCTTGGCTACGAGCAAGAGAGTCAGATGTTGGTGCGCAAGGAGCCCCAGCGCAGCCGGGGACCTGTGGCCCTCTTGCCTGTGGCGCTGGATCTGCGCACGCGTGGTTTTGTGGGACACGCCGGTTGGAGGGGAGGCCCAAGAATCCCCGAATGCACCCAGCCCCACCGTTGGCGCAGTTGGCTGGGAGCCGTTGCGGGGACCTTGCCCGACCTTGGCCCGGGGCGAGCGCAGATGATCCAGGCGTTGCCCGACTTCCTGAGGCGAAATGTTCGAGGTCAGAGCGACGATGAAGTCTTCTTCCATCGCTTTCTGCAACACCTGCGGCAAGAGGCCGGGTCAATCCAGCGCCCCGTCTTGCAGACAGAGCCCATGGTGGCGGCGCTGCGCAGCACTGTGGCCGAGATCAGGGCGCTGGCGCGCGAGCATGAGACGCCTTGTAACGCCGCTTTGGTGGTGACCAACAGCCGCCACACGTTGGTGTGTTCGTTGGGCACGCCTGTGGGCGTGCGACAGATGGAGGGGATTCCGGCCTCATGCGTGCCTGAGGGCGATCCAATGGCGTTGGGCTCAAGGTTGCGCAAGGTGCTGCGCCCCGATTTCCGCTCCCTGGTCCTCCTGGCCGATGTGCGCGGTGTGGAAGGCTGGCAGACGCTGGAGCCGGGCCAGATCCATGCTTTTACGCCCCGTTGGGAGCATCACAGCACCCCGCTTGGCTAAATTTCGTTCAATTTCGGCGTCGCCGGGTTGCGATTGGGCAGGGTTGAAATGCTGCGCGTGTAGCTTGCCGCCGTCTTTTAAGACGGCACCAGCTTGCCCAACTCCCGGTATTCCTGGATGGCGGCCTCTTCCAGGAGGTCGATGTTGATCTTTCGGCGCCCTTCTGCGGCGGCGTAGGCGGCGCGGACGACCACGTTCTTGATGGAGCCGCCGCTGAGTTCAAAGCGCTCGGCGAGGTACTCCAGTTCTTCATCGTGCAACTCTACCGGGGCTTTGTCGGGCAGATGGCGCGTCCAGATCAGTTGGCGCAGCGAGGCCTCGGGGAAGGGGAAGTCCAGCTTGTAGTTGAGGCGGCGCTCGAAGGCGTCGTCGATGGCCGCGTCGTGGTTGGTGGTCAGGACCACGACCCCCTCAAAGCGCTCCAGCTCCTGGAGCAGGAGGTTGACCTCCATGTTGCTGTATCGGTCGGTGGCGGTGCCGACATCGACGCGCTTGGTGAATATGGCGTCGGCTTCATCAAAGAGGAGCACGGCGCGGGCGACCTGGGCCTCTCGGAAGGCTTTTTCGAGGTTTTCTTCGGTCTCTCCAATGTACTTGCTGACGATCCTGGGGATGGCCACGCGGTAGATGGGCATGGATAGTTCTGCGGCGACGATTTCGGCGCTGAGGGTCTTTCCGGTGCCAGATTCGCCGCGAAAGAGCATGGTGATGCCCTTGCCGGTGGTGAGTTTTTCGCCAAAACCCCAGTCTTCGAAGATCCGGCGGCGGTTGCGCACGGCGGCGATGATGGAGCGGATGGTGGTCAGCAGATCCTGGGGCAGGACGACGTCGTCGAGGGTGAGGTGGCTGGTGGTGCGCACGGCCAGTTGGGCCAGGTGGTGGCGGATCTGTGCCTGCGCGGCGCGGTCGATGTCGTCGGCGTCCAGCCACGCGTCCTGCACCGGGGCGCCGGGCTTGAGGCGTTCGAGCGCGTAGGCTGTGGCCATGGCGCCGGCCTGTTGAATCTGGGCGCCGGTGAACTCGTACTTTTCGGCGATGAACTCCAAATCGAGGTCGCCGCGCGGGGCGATGTCGCCTGGCAGCGCGCGTTGCCACAGCGTGTGGCGTCCGGATGGAGAGGGGTTTTCCAGTCCAACGCGCAAGAGGATGCGGCGCTGCACGGTGGGGTCGAGCAGATCCTCGTGTGATGTGGTGATGATGATCAGGTCGTGGACGGTTTCGAGCGCCGTGAGCATGGCGGGCAGGGCGCGGTTGCCCTGGAGGCGGCTGCCAAAGAGCAGCTCGGCGTCGTCAAAGAAGATCACGGCCTGCTCCAGGCGCGCTTCGGCGACCAATTCCAGGGTGGCGCCGCCAGGATCGGCGGTGCGGGCGCTGAGCGCCAGGGCGTCGACGCTTAGCAATGGCCTGCCCAGGTGGCGTCCGATGGCGTGGGCCAAGGTGGTCTTGCCGGTGCCTGCTGGGCCGCTGATCAGGAGCAGGGCAGGGCCGTCACGGCGATCGCATAGGGCGCGGTGGGTGGCCAGTAGGGCGTCGAGGCGCTGGCGTGCTTCGAGGGGGACCATGACCTGATCGAGTGTGAGGGTCTGGTCGGTGGGGGTGCGTTGCCAGAAGGCGCCCTGGCGCTGTCCACCAAGCCCAAGCAAGGTGCGCTGGACCCAGCCCGGCGCGCTCATCTCGCGCGTCATGGGGCCTGCGGCGCCGCGACCGGGTTTGAGTGTCAGCAAACCGTGGCGCAGCAGCGGCGCGTCGTCTTTGAGTCTGGCCAACGCGGTCAGCCGCGCGGGCAGATCGGGGGTCAGCAGCGAGAGCGCCAGGTCGACGTCCAATTTGTCCGCCGAGAAGCTGCGCCGCAGGCTGCCCAGGAGTTGGCCGACGCTGCGCTCAAGCGCCGGTGCCAGCGCCAGCAAGAGGAGATCTTCGTCGAGCGGCTCCAGGTTGCATCGCAGGGCGAGCCGGGCCAGCGCGGACGTGTTCGACTCGGCGCTCTGGCGAAGGCGCTGGGTGTTTTGGTGGTAGCGTTCCAGGCGTTGGGGCTGGCTGGTGCGCCAGTCGGCGGCGCGCGTCCGTGGATCGGGCGCGCTGGCCTCTTGGGTGGCCTGGAGCAGCTCACGCAGTGCGTTGAGCCGGGCGATCAGATAGGGTGACGAGTCGGTCAACGGAGGCTCCCGCTTCATCGTGATAGGGCATCATGACAAAGGGATCGTCCACGATCAGGCCGTCTCCTGCAAGCATCACGTCTTCGATGCTGTCGTATTGCTTCAATCCGGCGCGCTGTGCTTCTGGCAGCGGGGGGGCGCCGATGAGGACACAGCGAAAGCGCGTCAGGGCGACGGCCAGGACGTAGGCGCGCTGTGCGCCGCCGGTGAGCCCCGGGGGGGGTTCGGCCTTGCCCTGGAGTTCGGCCAGCAGTCGCCGTCTGCCGCGTCCCAGGGCTCTGCGAAAGGCTTCTTCGCCGGCGCTGGTGCCGTAGGCGTCGGGGCATTGGGCCTGGAGGACGAGCGTGCCTTTGGGGCGGATGCAGGGGTTGGGGTGGAGGGCCAGGTAGGTCAGCGCGCGAGAGGCCTGGTAGAAGTTCTGGCTTTTGGCGTCGGGGACGCTGATGAGGGCAAAGTCGAATTGGCGTCCCAGTGGTGCCATCAGGAGCTGGCGAGCCAGGTGGACGGCGGATTTGTAGGGCCTGCCGGGGGGGCCGGCGTAGAACCCGGCGATGCCTTTGCCGTCGGGGTTGGGCACGAGGCAAAGTTCAAAGGTGGGGGCAGCGTGTTGTCGGGCGACGCGGTCGAGTTCTTTGCGGAAAGGGTTTCGGGACACTTCGCCGATGGTGACGCCGGGCTTTCTGAGCATCTGGAGGCTGTGGAGCGAGGCGATGGTGGACGAGGCGCCGCAGCCGATGGTCAGTGCTTTGGAGCCGCCCGAGAAGCCGGCATACTGGTGGGGTTCGACCAGGCCTACGGTGATGACGCAGTCGGCTTGACCGCCGCTTTGAGGGCGCGTGACCAGGGGGTTGAGCGTCCGTTGGAGGCGCTCGGTGGTTTGTGCGTCGTGGAACTGGACGTCGGTGCTGAGCATGGTGTGCCCGGCGAAGGGTTCCAGGGCGCGCTGGAGTTCTTCTCGAAAAGGGGGGCCGGGGTTTTGGTGCAGCCCGGTGGCGACAAGGACGGTGACTTTGACCGGGGCGCCGCGTCGGCTGGCGGCCTCGGAGATGGCGCCCAGCAGCGGGGGCAAGATGGTGGTGGGCCTTAGCGGGCGCGTGTCGTCGGGGATGACGATGGTGGCCTGGAGGCAGTCGTCGCTGCTGCTGGGGATGGTGGCCAGCCAGCCGATCAGTTCGGCGGTGCTGCGGTGTTGTCTGCGGGGGTCGCAGGAGCGCCAATTTTTGACAGGCTTGAGCTCATGGATCGAAAAAATAATGCGTTGAAGGCCCTCGGGGCCGGGGCCTTGAATGGTCATGTGGCTTTGTCCTTTGAGACTGTTGGGCGTGCTGATAGATTGAGCGCGTTCCGCAGGATTGCAACACACTTACAATTTAGGTCGATCTTTCGCACATGCAACCAACGATGACGATGACCACGCCCTCCCGCCTTGCCCTCCAAGGAGGGGCGGTGGTGGGCGCCGTGTTCTTGTGCACCCTGTGTGGGTGCACCGAACCTGAAGTGGAGCCCAAGCCCGAGGCTCCGAGCATGACGCAGACATTGCGGTCCTTTGACGCGCCAGGGGCGGACCTGACGCCGGACAATGTCGCCGAGGCCATCAACACTCTGATCGAGCGCAACACTGTGCTGGAGTTGTTGGGAATTGAGGCGCAGGTCCTCGATACGCTCGGCGATGTGGACAGCGCCGAGTCTGACGGTCAACAAAAGGCTGGTGCGCAAAAGGCCGGTGAGCTGCGCACCGTGGAACAACCCATTGAACTTGGAAACGAGGGCTTTATCCGGGTCTCTCGGATTTGCAACGGGTGGGGCGACGAGCCCAGCCCCGATCCTTCCCATGGTGTCATGCGTCTGGTGGTGCCCTTCACCGACACCCGGCTTGATCCGGTCGTCTGGGCCTTCTTTGACAACTGCCAGTTCGTCAACAACGGCACCGAGCTGCTGATTGGGCGCGGCTCTGAGGGCAAGATTGGTGACCTGCGGTTCTCTGCGGGCAACAACACGGCGCTGAGCGATTTGACCTCGGTGCCGCTGACCTTTGAGCTTGATCTTGCCTACACGACGATCGACAACGACGGGATCCGCGACACCAAAGCGGCCCAGTTGGAGTTTCGGATCGATCCGTCCAGCGGCGGTGTGCCTGAGATCCTCTTGCCGGTCAACGGCGGGGCGTTGGTGGCGCAATTTGGTGGGACTGGCGTGTTCATTCGAGCCGCCAATGGGGATTGGAACTGTGATCTGGAGGTCGGGCAATGCAACGCTGGCGACGAATCTTTTTCGTTCTGAGCGTCCTTGGCGGTTTGCTCGTCTGCTCCACAGCGCAGGCCTGGCACACCGACGAAGAGCGCACCATTGATGAAACCGCCTACACGATCCCCAAGGGGAAGTACCGTGTGGGGCTCTACAACCTCGACGTGGGGATCCTGGATAACCTCTCGGTGGGGACACACCACCTGCCGTGGGCGCTTCGCGTCTTCAACGGCAACATCAAGTGGATGTTCTACCAGAAGAATGCCTGGGCGCTGTCGGTGCGCCAGTCGGTGTACTACACTGATCTGGAGCGTTTTACGGGCACGCCGGTCAGCGTGACCTCGGCGCCGTTGGAGTTCAACGTCTCGTACCGTCACCGAGGCAAGCCGCTGACGCTCAGCGGGGGGATGCTCTTCAACTTCATCCGCGTGGATGGGTCTTTTGGCGGCGAGTCTGTGGGAGGGCTCTCGGTGGATGCGGGTGCGGCGGTGTCCAACCTGATGTTGGTGGGCAACATTGAGTACCGCTGGAGCCGGAAGCTGGCCATGATCGGGACGCTGCGCTACATCGCGGCGCAGCGGGTGGCCGCGGCGACCAACGTCACCACCCAGGTGGACGACTTCACCACGGTGGAAGTGGTGGGGGGTGCGGACGTCGATGGTGAAGACAACGACTTTGCGTTGGGTTCTGCGTTTCAGATCAGCGGCAAGCTGCTGTGGTCCTGGGATATTTTCAACATCGGGGCGGGGGTGGTGATCGGGGATTTGATCTTGCCGGGCTTCAACTTCCCGGTTCAGGCCAAGTCCGTGGGCTTTGACCGCTTCATTTTGCCGACCGTGGACATGTACTGGGTGTTTTAGAGGTTCTAAACCCATGCGGGCCGCTGTGGGGTGGCCCATGTGGGGCTTGGATGACCAGGAGGCGATGGCCATGAGAGTGATGGTGGTGGGGAACTCGGACGGGATTGGCCGGGCGCTGACGCAGCGGTTGTTGGCGCGCGGCGACGAGGTCGTGGGCATCTCCCGCAGTCCGTGGCCTGGAGAAGAGGCCGAGGCGTACACCCATTTTCAACTTGATGTGACCGCCGACGACTATGTCGAGCGCCTTGTGGACATCGTCGCCCAGTGGGGCGCGCCGCAGGTGGTGGTTTACTGCGCGGGGATCGGCGAGCTGCTGGTCCTGGAGGAATTGGCGGTTCAGCGCCGGGTCTTTGAGGTCAACTTGATGGGCGCGGTGGCGACGTTGGAAGTGACGTTGCCGCCGATGCTCAGCGCCGGTCAGGGTCACTTTGTGGGGCTTTCTAGCCTTGCAGACACTGGTCTGTCGCCGCAGGCGCCCAGCTACAACGCGTCCAAGGCGGCCATGAGCCGCTATCTGGAGAGCATGGCGTTGGCGGTGGCGGACAAGGGTGTGTCGATCACCAATGTGCGCTTTGGCTTTGTGGACACCAAGATGGCCAAGAGCGACGTGCGGCCCATGATGTTCACCGTCGAGCAGGCCGTTGATCGGCTGATGAAGATCATCGACGCGCGCCGTCCCCCGCGCCGCGTCACCACGCCGTTGCCCATGGCGGCGCTGGTCTCATTGCTCAGCGCGCTGATGTGGCTCAAACTCATGATCTGAGCTTAAAAGCCGCGGGCCTGGGCCCGCGGGCCCAGCGGGGGTTTGGGGGCTGGCCCCCATCCCGCAACGACTGCGGCGACTCGGGATGGGGGCCA
>CAKZKQ010000690.1 GCA_937123825.1 uncultured Pseudomonadota bacterium | reverse complement strand
GGATCAGTTTGCGCGACGCTGGGTCCATCGTGGTTTCCTTCAGATCCTTCGCGTCCATCTCGCCCAGACCCTTGAAGCGCTGGACGTCGATCTTGCCTTTGCCGCCCAGACCTTTTTCCATCATGAGGTCTTTCTCGGCATCGTCCGAAACGTAAAGGCGCTTGGCCCCTTGGGTCAGACGGTACAGCGGCGGGCAGGCGAGGTAGAGATGGCCGGTGTCGATCATCGGGCGCATCTGGGTGAAGAAAAATGTCATCAAAAGCGCGGCAATATGGGCTCCGTCCACGTCCGCATCCGTCATGATGATAATCTAATCGTAACGAAGATCGTCCACGATGAACTTGGACCCAAGGCCCACACCCAACGCCTCCCGGCGCACAAACCACCATGAACCTGGCACAAGACATCCCCTGGACCGACCGACCCACCGTCTGCAAAGCGCTCCACCAACACCTGCGCGCGGTGCTGGCCGTCGATTCACCGCCAACCCCACCACAGATCACCGCGCACTGGGACCAGACCATGGGGGCCATCCGCGTCCTGTGCGAGTTGGTCACCGAGCAAGAGTCTGCGCTCCTGCTGGAGGTCTACACATGGTTGGCGTCCTATCGCCAACAAACCACGCTCAACCTGGGCTGGCCCAAAGCCCTGCCCAAACGCATGGGAGAACTTGGCCTGCGCCTGACCCGCGCCCAGCTCCAAGCACACCTCGATGAACCTCTGCACCCCTTGCGCCACTGGAGCGATTGGACCGGACTGGCCAACCCGGATGACCTCAAAGACCTCTTGTTCAAGCGCGTGGAGACATGCTCACAAGAAGACTTTGAGCGCATCCTCCATCCACTGTCATTGGACGATGAACCCGGCCACCTGATCCCACTGATGCCCGCCATCATCGCCCGCTTTGAGCGTCACCATCGGCCCACCAACGCCGTCGAAACGGCCTTCGCAGACCGATGGTCACACATCCCGCGCCTGGAGCGCGTCAGAATCCGCAAACATGTCCAGGCGCTGGCACAGGGGCTCAAACACCCTCCCCACCAGGATCCACCCCTGCTCGAACTGCGCGCCCTGCAAGCCCACCCCGAACTCATCCCAGGGCTCGTCGCCCGCTTTGGGCTCCTGCTCGACGACCTCTCGGCAGCCATGGGCTCAGACAAAGCCCTCATCAACGCCCTCAAAGAGGCCATCACGGCGGTGGCCAAGCACCACAACGCCAACAACATCGCCTTTGAACACCTCCAAAACCACATGGATCAGGGCAAGGCCCTCACGGCGACCGTCCTGCACAACGTCAAAGGCGGCTTCAAAGTCTGCCTGGGCGCCACCACCGGCTTTCTCCCCGCCAGCCAGCTCCACAACACCCGCATCCCCCCTTCACAGCGCGACCAATGGATCGGGCGACAACTGGCGTGCGCGCTCTTAAAGGTCAACGCCCCGTGCTGCGCCGTGGTCGTCTCCCACCGCGCCTGGCTCCAAGACCCCAACTCGCCGCCCCCCACACCGCTGCCCATCCCAGCCCACGACGACATCCTCCCCCACACCGACGCCCGGCTGAACACAGCCACCCTGCGCCGCATCATGGCGCTGACCAAACTCCTGCCCGAAGTCCGGGCACATCTCGAAGACACGCTCAATCAAAACGCCGACCACCCCATCACCCTGCGGCTCCTCTTTGACGCATGGCACCACCGCTGCCCAAAAGACGCGCTGACATGGGCGCTGTCCAGGCCCGACATCACCACCGCGTGCGTCCACCGCTGCCGCCTCAGGAGCTACGTTGAAGGTCCCTGGGACGAGCGCCGCCAACAAGACACGCTGGCCGCCTTGCGCCGCGACACCCACCATCTGGTGGTCCGCACCGCCATCCGCGCCCTGCGCCGCCGTCCCAAAGTCACCGCCAGCATGGAAGAAGCGCTGCGCGCCTGGTCATGCCGCCTCCAAGACCGCTTCCCCGAGGCCATCCGCGCCCAAAGCCTCTTGCTTCAACACGGGCTCGCCCCAGAGGCCGCACAGCACCTGCGCACCATCGCCACCGACCCTACCACAGACCACACCCCCTCCCAGCGCGCCACTGCCTGGAGTTGGCTGATTCACGCCGCTCCTGAAGACCACATGGACCTCATCCGCGCAGCATTGCACTCGCCCCCAAGCTTGCTGGGAGACCAACGCCTAGACGCGGCCGAGAGGTCCGCCACCTACCTTGCGCAGTGCCCCACAAAAGACGCGCGCGCCTTGCTCCTCAAAGCCGCCCTCAACCCATCCGCACCCATGCCCCCACTGGAACTATTGCACGCTCACCCCACAGAAAGTTGATTTTTACGATTGACATCTCACCACTCAATCACCAGCTTCTGGCCTCAACACAACCGCCTCATACCAAAATGCAGACGAAAGGCTTGCTTTGGGGCGAGCAATGATGAGGTCCAGGGACCTCGGGTCGAGCGCAGCTGTAGCAGCGCTACCGCAAGCGAGTCACGTGGTTCCTGGGGCCATCAGGGCCGTCACAAAGTGAGTCGGACGTCTGTATTTTGGTATCAGACACAGGCCTCGCCCACTCCAAGATCCTCCGGTTGGCGGAAACGTGGGGTGTTCTGAGCAAAGAGGAGAAAACCCCATGGGACGCGGAATCGGAAACATCATCATTGGCCTGATCTTTGTTGGCGGCGGCTTGACCGGCAACCTGGTCTTCATCGGCACGGAAAGCGGCGGCCTCTTGGCCGCAGTGGGCGCGGGGTTGGTCGTCTGGGGCATCGTCCAGATCGTCCGCAGCCGCTCACAAAGCTGAGCGTCGGGGCAAAGGCGCGACCTGCGAAAACCTTTGCCCACATGTGCCACACCAACCTCCCACTTTGACCCCTCTGTGCGCCCACCCTCCTTCACTGTCACCCTCATCGAAACCCCATCCACTCCCACCGCATCGACACCGCCTTTGACACAAAGTCACATGGCACGCGGATTGCTTTTGCAAAGCCACATGGTGACTGACCAGTCAGAACATGGCCGGGCACCATCCTCAAAGCGACGCGGGCAATGCTCCGGCAAACCTGCGCCACCAAGGGAGACTGTGGAATGTTTAGAATCAACGATGTGCTTTTGATGGGTTTGACGACGGGCTTTTGCATGGCGGCTATGGGCTGCGGCAAGGACGGGGGCAGCTTGCGCGACGCGGCCGCCGACGCCAACCTGGGCGACATGGTCGGCGGCGGTGGGCTGGGCGACACCATTGGCGGCGACGAGCACAGCGGCGAGCCCGCCAAAGGGCGCTTCAGCGTCTCTTCGACCTGGGATTTGAGCGCGCCACTGGGCGCCCGTCATACGCTGGGCGATGTGTTCACCGACGTGCTGGTCTCACAGTTGGCCTCGACCATTCCCAGCGACGGCGCGGTGGAGCGGATCGACGATCTGGTGCGCCCCACCATCAAGGCACAGGTCGACGCGCTGGCCCCCGAGGCGCTGCGCCCCGACAGCCCTCTGATGGAGGATCTGGCGCGCTCATTGGCCCAGGTTGAGTTGGTCTCCGAGTTGACCTTGGAAGACGGCGGGTTGACCAACGACCTCAAAGGCACCGAGCGCGTGATGGTGCTGCGCTTTGACAATGGGCAAGAGGTCATTCAGGCCACACCCGACGAGATTTTTTCCACCGACATGGCCCACATTGAGAGCACGTGGAAGGCCCAGGCAAACGGCGACGGTCAAAGCCTCGATGTGGCCGGGCATCGCGTGGAGATCCGCTTTGGGCAACTGGTGCAGTGGGTGCTTGAAAACGCTCTGGAGCAAGACGGCGCCGCACTGGTCCGCCAGAACCTTCAGGTCCTTGAGTGTGATTCGATTGTGGACGGGCTGCTGGGCGAGCACAGCGAGTTGGGCTTTGAGGTGGGTGGTCAGCGGTATGGGATGGAGCGGCCTGAAATTGTTGAGGCTTGCCAGAGGGCCAAAGAGGCGCTGGGCGATCGCGCGCTGGGGCTCTTTGCCCTGGACACCAGGGTTGAGGTGGGCGGCACGGTGTTGATGGTGGACGAGGACGGGGATGGTCAGGCCGAGGCTTTGACCCACGGGCCTGACTTTGGAGGCTTTGTGGCCGTGGCGCCGCGCGCCATTGCGCCGCGCCTGACGGTGCGCTTTGAGGCCACACGGATCGACTGACCGGTCGCCAGGGGAGCCGATACAGGCCGCGTTTTGAAATGAACACTGAGGGCTTTGGTCAAATGTGGCCGCCTTTGGGATTTTAGCGGGCCAGGATGGTGTCAATGGCCTGGGCCACACCGAGCCCTGCGCCGCGCGGCGCGTCGAGCACGTCGGTGGCCAGCGCCGTCAACTCGGGGTGGGCCTTGCCCATGACAAAGGCGCGGCCAGCGACCTTGAACATGGGCGCGTCGTTGAGCCAATCGCCCACCACCGCGGTCTCTTCAATGGCCACGCCGTGGTGCCTGGCCAACCAGCGCAGCGCCGTGCCTTTGTCGGGTCCAGCCTGACGCACCAGCAAGACATGCTCATCGCTGCCCAGCAGCGTCGCCGGAAAGGTGAACGCCGAGACCTGCGCGCCAAGCTGGTGGCGCACCAACCGAAAGGCCTCCTCGATCGAGGCGCGCGGCCCCACCGCCACAAGCTTGATGCAGCGCTCGGAGGCGTCGGGCAGTCTGGGGGCGATCGCAAAGGACGGCGCCCACAGCCCCACGTAACGCAGGTGTGGGGCGTCTTCTTCATGAACAATTTGTTCGGGCTCAAGGCCGTAGCACCAGACACCGGGCTGCGCACAGGCAAGCTCGTACGCCTGATTCAGGCACGACTGCTCCAGTACATGAAGGGCCAAAGGGGCGTGGGTGCTGGCGTCGACGATGTGGCACCCATCGGCGCATCCGATGGGGCCTTTGATGCCCGCCTGACGGGCCACATCTCGGGTGCCGCCGTAGAGGCGCCCGGTGATGATGGTGACAATCAGGCCGTGGTCTCTGGCGCGCTCAATGGCGGCCAGATCCTGGGGGGCAATGGACTTGTCGTGGTCGCGCAGCACCGTGCCGTCCAGATCAAGCCCCAATAAACGGGTGGTCATCTCTCACCTTTGAGCGCACGGTGGGTCACTTCTTCTTGCGTTTCAAGAACCACTTGACCACCCGCACCATCAGACGAAAGAACCACACCACAGCACGAAAGAGCCACCGCCACTTGCGAGGAATCATCGTCACATCTCCTATCGCATCCCCAAAGGGAAGCCATCGCCTGCTCTGCTGACCAGTGTCAGGCGTGTCATCAATTCGCTGGGCGCCACCCCCATCGGTCAAAACCCAAACAAGAGGGGTTCTGGAGGACAAGCAAGGCCCGATACAAGCATGCAACGCGTGCGCACACATGCCTGAATCCGAATATGGGCACACAGCCTACATCATCAACGCCTCGGGTGGAATCACTCTTCCCAGCTTGCCCCCTGCGCTCCCCAAATCCCCCCCTGAAAGGTCCCTGCCCAACCAAGGCGCTGGCGCTGAGCCCCGGACATCACGCCCCCAAAGCAAACTCGTCCCACCCGAAGAAAAAACGCACATCCTGTAGACGGCCTCAAGGATGCGATCGGCAGGCGATCGGACCGGGCGCGAAGGACACTGGACCACCGGGCGTTTAAACATTACAATGCGCAGCGTGAAGCCAGGGATTGGCGATGCGCCGTCGATGTGAGAAGCGCGGTGAGTGAACCTCAAAACCCCACAACCCCCCCGGATCGTTCGGGCAGACCCCCATCGGGGCGCCCCGCGCGGCCACCGGCCCAGACCGTCAAGCTAAGCCCAATACGCCCGCGCCGTTACCGGGCCCAGACCTCGGACGACCGCCCCCTCAAAGAGCGCGTCTGGGGTTGGATTGGACGCATCGCGACGCTGGCCGCCGTTTTGCTCGGCCTTCTGGTCGTGGCAGCGCTGGCGGTCTATTACCTCTGGGTGCCGGGTTTTGCCGAAGAGAAGGTCCGGGATCGGCTCGCGACGCTCTCTGAGCGGCTTGGTCAGGAGTTGTCTTTTGGGCACCTGGAGGTCCATGGCCCCCGTCAGGTCGTGCTCCACGACGTGGTACTGGCCCGCGACGACCGCCTGCACGCCCTTGATCCCGAACCCTTCCTGACCGTCCCACGGATCGAAATCACGCTCGACCCGATCGCCACGCTTAAAAACGACCGCCCCAAGGTCGACAAGGTCGTGTTGGTGGCCCCGCACGTCGAGTTTGTCCGAGGCCGAGACGGCCGCAGCGACCTGGACCCGGTGCTGGACTGGCTCGAAGGGCGCCGGGGCGACAAAGAGGGGCAAGACACCGACGGGCTCGGTGCTGGAAACGGGCGCGCGCTGCCGTTGGTGCGCATCGACGGCGGCACGCTGCGCCTGCGCGACCAGCTCCACCCCGCCCGCGTGCGCCAGACCGACAGCCGCTCCAGAGAGTTGCTCTCCAAGCTCCGCGCCCCCATTGAGTACGCCCGCGACATCAACGTTGAGATTGTGGCCCCCGGCGGGTTTTCGGCCCCCGGCAGCCGCGTGGTCGCCTCGGCCGTGCTCGAACCCACCGCCGAACCCCTGCCCATCACCATGCCCAGACGCGTCAAGCTCGAAGCCGAGCGCGTCAAAGGCCCCCAAAGCTGGGTCATGAAGGCCGACCTCAAGCCCGAAATCATCGTCACCCACATCCCCCGACTCCCCAAGGCTCGCCTCAGCGTCCGGGGCCTGGGGCTGGACGGCTCGGGCAAGCTGCGCGCGCTGGGCGTGGAGTTGGCCCACCGCACCACCCATGCCCGCATCGCCGAAATCGACGAAGCCGAGGTCGAAGTCGGCAACCTGAACACCAACATGGACGGTCAGGTGGCGCTGGGTTCGGTCAAGCTGCGCGGCCTGCGCCTGGACCTGCAAACCCACCCCGACGGGCGCAACAACCTCACCGAGCTGCTCGGCGAGCAGGCTCCAGCCCCCAAGGCGGGGCCCAAACCCAACAAAAAGCGCAAAAAAGACAGCGCCGTCGCCGTGGTCAAGTCGGACGATTGGCAGCGACACCTCAAATGGCTGCCCACCACGATCCACTACGAAGACGCCGCGCTGACCTGGCGACACCAGGGCAGGCTTTGGAGTGTCACCGGCGCCAAAGGCAAGCTTGAGCACACGCTGGCGGCGCAGACCCTACGCGCCATCGCCAGCTACACCGACGCCAGCGGCACAGAGGGCGCCTTTGACCTGACCGCACACTACAACCGCGCCCAGCCGCGCCTCCAAGGCAACTTCCAAGAGGTCGACGCCGTCGCCTTGGCGCATCACCTGCGCCTGCCCCACCATGAGTTGGCGCGCAAGGGGCGCTTCAGCGGCCAGTTTGACCTCACCCGACGCACCCAGGACGGCCACTTCAAAGGCTCGGGCCGCGTCCAGGCCCACGGGCTGGCCGTCTTTCACCGCAAACTGGCCCGCGAGGCCCTCGAAGGGATGGATTTTGAGGTCGGCGGACAGGTCACCTGGGATCCAAGCAGCGGTGACCTCGACATCGAGCGCGCCCACATCACCCTGGAGGACGCCGCCACGGTGCGTCTGGGTGTCAACCTTGAGGGCATCGGCCACGGCAACCCGCGCGCCGCCCTGGACTTGAAGCAGATCAAACTGCGGATCAACCTTGAGGACACCCCCGCGCAGGAACTCTTTGAGGCCGTCCCCAAGGCACTGCGCGCCGAGATCGACGGCATGAAGATGGTCGGCACCGTGGGATGGACCTTCTCGGCCCGCATCAATCCAGTCAACATCTCCGAGATGCGCACCGAGAGCAATGTGCGCCTTAAGGGCTTTGACATCGTGGACTACAACGAGCACACCGACGTGCGAAAGCTCAACCGCTCCTTTGTCCACACCGTCACCCAACCCGAAACCGGCTACAAGTTCCGCATCCGCGCCGACAGCCCCGCCTGGGTTCGCCTTGGCCGCATCAGCCCCTTTGTCGTCAAAGCCCTGCGGACCAACGAAGACGGCTCGTTCTTCAGCCACAAGGGCTTTTCATGGATGCAGATCCGCGCCACGCTGGAGCAAAACATCAAGGCCCGGCGCGTGGTGCGCGGCGCCAGCACCGTCTCCATGCAGTTGGTCAAGAACGTCTTTTTGAGCCACGAGCGCACCATGGCGCGCAAGCTCCAGGAGGCCATGTTGACCTTCGCCATGGAGCAGGTCGAGCGCATCCCCAAGCGGCGCATCCTGGAGATCTACCTCAACATCGTCGAGTGGGGACCCAACGTCTACGGCGTGCGCAAGGCCGCCCGGCACTACTTCAACCGCCCCCCGTGGGGGCTGCGCCTGGGCGAATCGGTCTTCCTCATCAGCATCCTGCCCGGTCCGCGCAAGTTCCATCGTTATAAGGAGCGCGGCTGGATCTCGGATCAGTGGTGGGCCAGAATGCAGCGCCTTATTGGCGTCATGCTCGACCGCAACCACATCACCGAAGAGCAGCACGACGAAGCCATCGAGGATCGCCCCTTCTTTCGCCGCGCCTCCATCGACCCCATTGATGAAGAACCCTTTGACGAGGACACCGGGGATGTGATGGAGTTCGATGAGGCAGAGATCAACGGCGACGAATTTGAATAAGCTTTCCTCTGGCGCGTCAGACACCCGCGGTGTCTGCGTCAGATCCATGTTGGCGGCGCAGCACACCAACACAGAAAGATTCAGATCCAGGGAAGCATCCCGAGCGTTAGAGTCGTTGTACTGCCATCGACCACGCTCGACGCTCGATGGGCGCGATACACATGAGCCACCGAGGGCTCCTTTGAGGAGACGGCCACCGCGGCCCCTCTCCGCACCGTGAGGTTCTGCAGCGATGCATCAGCAAAAGATTAAAAGCATCATCGGCCTGGCGAGGCTTCGGCTCTACGCCCAGCGCGTCTTTGAGGGGCTGACCGCCGGTTTGATCGGCTCCTCGGCGGTGTGGATGGTTCTGCTGGTCCTCTTTAAGACCGGCTGGATTCCCATGGAGTCCCTGCAAAGCTGGTCGCTCTACGCCCTGGCCTTCCCCGTGCTCGGGCTGCTCTGGGCCGTGATCTACCGCATCGACCGCAGCGCTGTGGCCCTGGCCGTCGATGAATCCAACAACCTCCACGCCAGGCTCACCACCGCGTACTGCTTTCTGGAGATCCCAGAGGGCGAGCGCAGCGAGTTTCAGAAGGCCGCCATCCGCGAGGCCGCCGGTCACATGGAAGGCGTCAAGGTCTCTGAGGCCACCCCGCTGCGCATCCCCCGCGATACGCTGGCGCTGGTGATGGTCCTGACCGTTTTGGCGGGCATTGTCCTGGTCAAGCCCCCCACCATCCACGGCACCATGCCGCCCGAAGAGCCCCTGCCCGCCCCTGAGGCCGTCCTGGACGATGAAGACCTCCAGCGGGCCAAGGATCAGTGGGAGAAGGTCAAAGAAGAGCTGGCCAAGAGCGAAGATCCCGTCGCCCAGGACCTCATCCAGGAAATGGACGAGCTGATGGACGCCCTGGACAAGCGCGAGCTGACCAAAGAAGAGTTCATCCACAAGGTCGACAAGGTCTCCAAGAAGTTCTTCGAAGAGCAGGACGACGAATGGCGCACAGTCCTTGAAGAACTCAAAGACAGCGAAGACGAATTGGCCAAAAACAAGCACACCAAGGACCTGGCCAACGCCCTCAAAGAAGGCGACATGCAAAAGGCCGCCAAGGAGCTTGAGAACCTGGCCAAGAAGCTCGAAGAGGGCAAACTCTCCGACCGCGACATCGAGGACCTCTCCAAGAAGCTTGAAAAGTTCGCCAAGAAGATGGGCAAGGACGAAGAGAAGCTCAACAAAGCCATCGAGTCCAAGAAGAAAGAGATCGAGAAGCTCAAGCAAAAATACGAAAAGAACAAAGACAACCTCACCGACGACCAGAAAAAGCGCCTCTCTCGCCTTGAGCGCGAACTCAACAAGCTCACCGGCGCCAAAAAGAAGCTCAAGACCAGTTCTCGCGGCCGCAGCCTGAAGAAACTGGAGAAGGCCGCCAAAGAGGGCGCCGACCGCCTGCGCGAGACCAAGTCCCGGGGCAAGGGCGCCACGCGCGACAAAGAAGCCCGCGCCGAGTCCCGCAAGAAGTTTGGCAAGGCCATGGACATGGCCGCCGGCGAGATGCGCGACCTCGACAAGAAGGCCCAGCACGGCCGCGCCATGGACAAAGCCCAGTCTCAGGCCAACGACATGAAGGAGATGGTCCGCCGCGGCGGCTCCAAACCCAACGAGCAGCAGCAGGCCGCCACCGACAACTTCAACCAGCGCGCCTCGGGCCAGAAACCCGCCCCCGGCCAGCAGCCCGGCGACCCGCAACAAGGCGCCGGACAACCTCAGGCCGGCATGCAGCCCGGCGGCCAGCAGGACCCCAAAGCCGGTCAGCAAGGCGCAGGTCAGCAGCCCGGCGCAGGCCAACAGCCCGGCCCTGGCCAGAAACCCGGCCAGCAAGGTGCCGGTCAGCAGGGCGCTGGCCAGAAACCCGGTCAGCAGGCAGGAGGCCAGACACCCGGTCAAGGCAATAAGCCCGGCCAGAGCGGCTCCAACGCCAACGCTGCCGGTCCCGGTCAGCAGCCCGGCAAAGGCCAGGGCAACACCAACAAGAACACCCCCGGTGAGAGCGGCGGCGACGGCCGCTCGGGTGGTTCGGGCGGTGACCCACTGGGCGACAAAGGCACGGCGCTTGGCGACGCCAAGTTCAAAAACACCAAGGTCTCCGGCCGCCAGGGCGACGGGCCGGTCGAGTCCGAGATCATCGAGTCGGCCGCCAGCAAAGGCTTCGCCAGCCGCGGCTACAAAGAGATCCACACCGAGTACGAGAACCTGGCCGAGGAGGTCATGGAGAAAGACCAGATCCCTCCCGGCTATCGCTACTACGTCCAGAAGTACTTCCACCTCATCCGCCCCCGCGACGCGGGCGAATGAGTCAGCCGATGGCTTGACGCTGGGGGTCGATTGAGGCCAAATCCCAACGTGGAGTCATCACCAAGCAGTACCACAGGACGAGGGCGCCCCAGATGTCGGCGCGCCCACGACCAACCCTTCTTTGCCACTGTCAACCCGCACACCAGGAGTGTGAGTCCATGAGCACAGACGCGGCCAGCCGCAACAAAAGCCCCGAAGCGATCGTTGAGCGCTTCCAGAACGACATGAAACGCGTGCGCGACGAGATCGGCAAGGTCATCGTCGGACAACAGGACGTCGTCTTCAACGTCCTGACCTGCATCATGGCCGACGGCCACGTTCTGCTTGAAGGTGCCCCAGGGCTGGGCAAGACCGTGCTGGTGCAGACCATCTCCAACGTCATGGACCTGGACTTCAAACGCGTCCAGTTCACCCCCGACCTCCAACCCACCGACATCATCGGTACGCGCCTGGCCGAACAGGACGAAAAAGGTCGGCTGCGCTTTGAGTTCCAACGCGGACCCATCTTTGCCAACCTCGTGCTGGCTGACGAGATCAACCGCGCCACGCCCAAGACCCAGTCCGCCATGCTCGAAGCCATGGCCGAGCGCGCCGTCACCGTCGGTGACCGCACCATGAAGCTCGACCGGCCCTTCTTCGTCCTGGCGACCCAGAACCCCCTGGAGCAGGAAGGCACCTACCCCCTTCCCGAAGCCCAGCTTGACCGCTTCCTCTACAAGCTCATCGTCGGCTTCCCCACGCTCGACGAGCTCGACACCATCATGGACCGCACCACCAAGGGCTTTGACGCCAAAGCCGAGAAGGTCATCACCCGCGAGCGGCTCCTGGAGATGCGCGACGAGGTGCGTCAGGTCGAGATCGCCAAGCCCGTGCAGCGCTACGCCCTGCGGATCCTGCGCGCCACGCACCCCACCATGGAAGAGTCCACCCCCATGGTGCGCCAGTTCGTGCGCAACGGCGGCTCGCCTCGCGGTGCCCAGACCATCCTGCTGACCGCCAAGGTGCGCGCCATCATGGACGGCCGCTACCACGTCAGCCCCGACGACGTCCGTCAGGCCGCCGTCCCCAGCCTGCGCCACCGCATGATCCTCAACTTCGAGGGCGAGGCCGAGGGCATCGACCCTGACGACATCCTGGCAGAGATCATCAAGAAGGTGCCGGCGGCCAAGGTATGAGTGACGAACAACTCTTCAACGACGACTTTTTGAAGAAGCTCGAGATGCTCTACATCATCTCGCGCAAGATCGCCGCTGGGGGCTCGCGCGCCGAGCGGCGGACCAAAAAGATCGGCTCCGGCATCGAGTTTGCCGATCACCGCAACTACACCGCCGGTGACGACTTCCGCAACCTCGACTGGAACATCTACGCCCGCACGCGCAAGCTCCTGCTGCGCCTCTTTGAAGAAGAGGAAGACCTCTACATCTACATGCTGGTCGACTGCAGCCAGTCCATGGGATTGGGGCTCGATGGGGAAACCAAGCTGCGCTACGCCAAGCAACTGGCCGCCTCGCTGTGCTACATCGGGCTGGCCAACCGCGACCGCGTGGCCATCATCCCCTTCAACTCCAAGCTCGCCGGGCGCCTGCCACCGTCGCGCGGCCGCGGCCAGATCTACAAGGTCTTCCGCTTCCTGGAGAAACTCCAGCCCGACGGCAACACCGACATCCGCGAAGCCTTCCGGACCTTTGTCACCCAGAACAAGCGCCGGGGGCTGGCCTGTGTCATCAGCGACTTCTACGATCCGCAAGGGTTTGAAGAGGGCATGAACTTCCTGCGCTATCAGAAGTACGAAGTCATCGCCATGCAGCTCTACGACGAGACCGAGCTCAACCCCGCCCTGCGCGGCGACCTCCAACTGGTCGACTGCGAAACGGGCGAGGTCCGTGAGGTCACCGTCACCGCCTCCCTGATGAAGCGCTACCGGGAGGCCTTTGATGAGTTTTGTCAGGAGCTGGAAGAGTTCTGCGTCAAACGCCAACTGCTCTACTTCAAGGCCCCCATCCAGGAGCCCTTTGATGAGCTGGTCATGCGCGTCTTCCGGGCCGGCGGATTTTTGAAATAGGTCGCCCGCGGCCCAACACCGGCCTCTGAACCGCTCAGAGCCGCCGTGGGCCGCGCCGATCGTGGGATAAGGACCAAGGATGAAGCTCGTAGGACTGACCCCAGAGCTCTTCTGGAGCATCTTTGGCGGCCTGGCGGCCGTCATCGCCCTGCTCTACGTGCTCAAGCTGCGGCGAAGGCGCGTCACGGTGCCCTTTGGACCCATCTGGAACCGGGTCCTGGCAAGCCAGGAGACCCGCACCTGGTGGGAGCGCCTCAAGCGCCTGCTCTCCATGCTGCTCCAGATGCTGCTGGCGGCCTTGATCGTGTTGGCCATCGCCGACCCCAGGCCCGAAGAAGAGCAACTCATCGGCCGCAACCTGGTGCTGCTCATCGACACCTCGGCCTCCATGAACGCCATCGACGTCAGCGGCGGCGTGGACCGCCTGGACATCGCCAGGCAGGAGGCCCAGAAGGTCCTGGACTCGATGGGGCCAAACGACTCCGTGATGCTGGTCACCATGGACGGGCAGCTCAAGCCCTTGACGCCCTTTGTCAAAGAGACGGCCATCCTCAGCCAGCAGATCAAGGACCTGAAGACCACCGCCACGCCGGCCAACATCAATCAGGCCATGCGCTTTGTGCGCGACGCCGTGCGCGGCAAGTCCGACCCCGAGGTCTACATCTTCACCGACGGCGCCTTCGCCCAGGACTTCAAGGGCGCCGCCGAGCAGTTGCCCAAAAACGTCCGCCTGCACCACGTCAAGACCGGCGCATCGGGCCAGAACGTGGCCATCACCGCCTTCAACGTCCGGCGCTACATCTCCAACAAGCAGGACTACGAGATCTACGTCGAGGTGCGCAGCTACTTTGAGCGCGAGATCGACGTCGAACTCCAGCTCTACGCCGACGGCACCCTCTCGGACATCAAGCCCATTAAGCTTGGCCCCGAAAAGAGCAAGCTGCTCTTCTTCCCCGACCAGGGCTTTGGCGGCAAGAAGCTCGAAGCCCGCGTGGAGCTTAAGACCGCCGACGCCAAAGACGTCTTCCCCATGGACAACTCGGCCTACGCCGTGCTGCCGCGCACGCGCAAGATCGACGTCCTGCTGGTCACCGAGGGCAACCTCTTCTTGCTGGCCCCGCTGGTCATCAACGAGAACGTCAACCTGACCGAGATCAAGCCCTCCGAGTGGTCCCCCGAGAAGGTCGCCGAGGCCGACGTGGTCGTCTTTGACCGCTTCGCCCCCGACAATGTCCCCGAAGACAAGGGCAACTACCTCTACGTGGCCCCCACAGGAGAG
The DNA here is from genome assembly GCA_937123825.1 of uncultured Pseudomonadota bacterium. GTDB lineage: Bacteria > Myxococcota_A > Bradymonadia > Bradymonadales > CAKZKQ01. Next base: position 3,728 of record CAKZKQ010000690.1, on the reverse strand, counting down.
AACTCGCCGTGGCAAATCACCGGCACCGTCAAGGACCCCAAGATCACCGGCGTGAAGAAGCGCGACAAGCTGGTGCGCTGGATGGCGCTCAAGGACATCACCATCACCGGCGACGTCAATCAGCTTAAGACCATCGGCAAAGACAAGGTGGCGGCCACGGCGGGCAAGGCTCCGATGCTCATCTCACGCGATGAGGGCAACCGCAAGCTCGTCGCGGTGGCCTTTGACCTGACCACCTCCGACATGCCCATGCGCATCGCCCTGCCCGTCCTGATGCTCAACGCCCTGGACTTCTTCACCAACGACCAGAACTCCCTGGTGCCCACCTACGCCACTGGCAAGGCCTGGTCCATCCCGGTCGAGCGCGGCGCCGACGTGGCCACCATCATCGACCCCAACGAAGTCGAGCACCAAATCCCCGTTTACGAAGGCAAAGCCATCTTCTACGGCGAGCACATCGGCTTCCACACCGTCAAGGCAGGCCAGGAAGAGTTCCTGCTGGCCTCCAACCTGGCGGACCCCAAAGAGTCCGCCATCAACCCCCCCGAGCAGTTGACGCTGGAAGATCGCAAGATCGCCATCGGCACCGCCGGGTTGTCATTCGTCCGCCGCGAATACTGGATTTACCTGGTGCTCGCCGCCCTGGCCCTGCTGCTGCTTGAGTGGCTCAGCTACAACCGCCGCTGGACTGTATAAATGCGCAAACTGAAGACCCGCTGGCAGGACATCCTCTTTTGGATCCTCCTCTTCGCTGCCTGGGCGGCCATGGGATGGGCGTTTTACGAGTACGTCATCATCCCCACAGCGCCCAGCCTCGACGGCAACATCCAGGACACCCTGAAGTTCAAGTACGAAGACCGCGACGTTGAGATCCTCTCGCCGTTGTGGCTCGGACTGGTCCTGCTGGCCCCCATGCTCTGGGCCATCCGTCACTACACCCTCAACGACCTGCCCACCGGGCAGCAGATGCTCAGCACCTTTGTGCGCGCGCTCATCATCGCCGCGCTGGCCATGGGGCTAAGCAGGGTGGTCTTCACCACCTTTGAAAGCCACGTCACCACCGTCTACATCGTTGACACCTCGGCATCCATGCCCGACGAGACCCTCACCCAGGCCGAGGCCTTCATCCAGAAGACCTACGAAGGCCTCAAAGAGGGCGACGACGTCCGCGTGGTCACCTTTGCCAAAGAAGCGCGCGTGCTGGAGATCCCCCCCGGGGCCCAGCGCGTCCCGCCCATCACGCGGCCCGCCGAGGAAGAAGACCTCCTGGGCAGCAACATTCAGGAGGCCATGCGCCTGGCCTACGGGCTCTTCCCACAAGACCACCTCAAGCGCATCGTGCTCATCTCGGACGGCAACCAGACCGACGGGGACATGCTCAGCGAGACCTACAACGCCCGCGATTACGGCATCAAGGTCTTTGCCAAGAACTTCCCCTACAAGCCCCGGCCCGAGGTCCTCGTCAAGGGCTTCAACATGCCTGAGGACATCAAAGTCGGCTCGCCCTTCAACCTGGGCGTCGAGATCTACTCGACCAAGGCCACCGAAGCCACGCTCACCCTCTGGCAGAACGAGTTTAAAGACGGCACCCAGACCGTCGAGTTGGCCCCAGGCCCCAACACCATCGAGTTCAAGACCGAGGTCTACGAGCAAGGCACCCGGCGCTATCGCCTGGATATGAAGCTGGCCAACAAGGACGAGGTCGACACCTTCGGACCCAACAACAAGTTCTCCGAGACCATCGAGGTCCAGGGCAAGCCCAAGGTCCTCTACGTCGAGGGCGAACCGGCCCGCGCCCGCTACCTGATGCGCGCCCTGGAGAAAGAGCAGTTTGATGTGGAGCTGCGCCGCCCCTACGGCCTGCCCACGCGCCTTGGCGGCTATGAGAACTTTGACGCCGTCATTCTCTCCGACACCCCGGCGTACTATGTCTCCCACGGCAAGATGAAGGTCATCGACCAGTACATCCGCCAGAAAGGAGGCGCCTTCATCATGGCGGGCGGCGAAAACTCCTTTGGTCCCGGTGGGTACTACAAGACCTACATGGAACAAATCATGCCGGTGACCTTTGACGGCGAGAAGAGCAAAGACAAGCCTTCAATGGCGCTGATGCTGGTCATTGACCGCTCGGGGTCGATGCAGGGCCAGAAGATGGAGTTGGCCAAAGAGGCCGCCAAGGCCGCCGTCGAGATCCTCAAGCGCAACGACAAGATCGGCGTCATCGCCTTTGACGACAACCCCAACAAGGTCGTCCCGCTTCAGTCTGCCGCCAGCCGCATCCGCATCCTGGGCGCCATCTCGCGCATCCGCGACGGCGGTGGCACCAGCATCGCCCCTGCCCTTCAGGAGGCCTACAACGAGCTTGTGACCACCAACGCGGCGCTCAAGCACATCATCCTGCTCAGTGACGGCGAGGCCCCCGAGGCCAACATCTTCACCGAGCTGCTGCCCGCAATGGAGTTGGAGCGCATCACGGTCTCGACTGTCTCGGTGGGCCGAGGCGCCGACCGCTCGCTGCTCCAGCGCATCGCCAAGACCGGCGGCGGCCGCTCGTACTACACCGCCGACCCGTACAACATCCCCAAGATCTTCACCAAAGAGACCAGCACCGTCTCCCGAAACCAGTTCGTCGAGGAGCCCTTCAAGCCTCGGCTCTCCCGCGCCGTGCGGGCCATGCGCGGCTTGAACTTCTCGCAGGGGCCAGTGCTGCTGGGTTACGTCTCCACCAAAGCCAAGCCCCGCGCCGAGGTCATCCTGACGTCCAACTACGGCGAGCCCATTTTGGCACGCTGGCGCCGCGGGTTGGGGCGCTCGATCGCCTTTACCAGCGACGTGAAGAACCGCTGGGGTTACCAGTGGCTGCGCTGGGACAAATACCCCAAATTCTGGGCCCAACTCATCCGCGACTCGATGTACACCGACTCCACCAAGGTCTTCCCCATGGAGGTCTCCATCGAGCAGGGCCGAGGCAAGATCGTCATTGACGCCGTGGGCGAAGACGACCGCTTCCTGAACCACGTCGAGTCTCGCGTGACCATCACGCCGCCCAAAGCCATCTCGGCCGCCATCGAAAAGGCCAAGAAGGAGAAGGAAGAGGCCAAGCGCAAGAAGGAAGAGGCAGAGGCCGCCAAGAAGAAAGGCCGCGGTCGCAAACCCAAGAAGGAAGAGAAGAAAGAAGAAGAGGAAGAAAAGAAAGACGCCGAGCCGGTCGTGGAAGACAAGAAAGACGACGGCAAGATCCGTCAAGTCCTTCAGCAGACCGCCCCTGGCCGCTACGAAGGCGACTTTGATCTGACCAGCTACGGCTCCTACATCGTCACCGTGACCCACTTCGACGCCGAGGGCAACAAGCTGGCCGTCTCCCGCAACACCCTCACCTGGCCCTACCCCGACGAGTACCTGACGCTGACTCCAAACGAGAAGCTCATCAACAAAACCGTCGACATCGGCAAAGGCCAACTCAACCCCACCATCGAGAAGCTCTACGACCCCGAGGGCGAATCGGTGAAGTACAAATCCGAGCTGTGGCCCTACTTCCTCTTTGGGGCCCTGGCACTCTTCATCCTCGACCTGGTCTTCCGCCGCCTGCGCTTCTACGGCAAAACCGCCATCGCCTGGGAAAAGGTCGCTGGCAAAGGCTGAGCCCTCTCGCGGGGCGAGAGGGCGGTTCGCTTGCTGGCGCTGCGCTTTCGGTTCGCGGCGCTGCGCTTGCTTTTGGTTCGGTCGCT
>CAKZKQ010000689.1 GCA_937123825.1 uncultured Pseudomonadota bacterium | reverse complement strand
AGGCGAACCACAAGCAAGCCAAGCGAAGCGCCGGCGCAGCGAACCAAAAGGAAGCCAAGCGCAGCGAGGCGACCGAACCGCTCGTTTAGCCCCGCTAAACGAGCCTGGGGTCTTGTGGGGAGATGAAGAGGGAGTCGTCGATGGAGATTTCGAGGAGGCCTTCTTCGATGAATTCTTTGAAGGCGTCGCGGGTGTTGGGGTTGACGTCGAAGCGCACGGCCATGCCGCGCTCTGTGGTGGGGGATTCGACGGTGCGCAGGACGGTGGCGCCGATGGAGAAGCCGGAGTTGTCTCTGGGGTGGATGAAGGTCAGTCGGATGCGTTCGCCGGGTGGGGTGAGGGCTTTGGTGGCCAGGAAGGCGCCGCCGAGGCTGATGTTTCGGGTCAGCGCCTGGCTGAGTTGGTCGATGTGTTCGACGCGGACGCGCAGTTCGGCGACGTAGCGGGGGTTGCTGCGTCGGACGGGTTCGATCTGGCCTGCGATGTGTGGGGGTTCGAGCCCTGGGGTGTCGTAGAGTTTGATGGCTCGGTCGACGAAGTCTTTCCAGGTTTGCTGCATGTCTGGGTCAAGGCCGTAGAGGTTCATGCCCATGCCGGGGGTGCGCCCCATGGAGACGGCCTGGTCGGGAGTGAGTGTGTAGACGGTCATGGCCAGCATGCGCAGTTCCTGGTCGGTGTCTGGCAGCCGCAGGCGAAACTTGACCAGTTGGCGCAGCCTGGAGGGGGTGTCGGTGCGGATGAAGACGCCGGAGTGGCTGATGTCTTCGGTCAGTGCGGTGATTTTTTGGCGTGTGCTGATGAGTTGCACGGGGATTTGGATGGGAACGCGCCGATGGCGCCTTTGGCTGGGGTTTTGATTCATGGCGTTTTCCTCACCGCATCGAGATGGAGTCCGCCCTCTGCTCCTGGGGCGGGTCTATATGGAACATCGACAGGTCAGGGGGTTGGGTTGAGCCAGAAATCTGCAGTGTGGGTTGGGGGAGTTTGGGGGAGCGTGGGTGGGGAAGTGGAGAGGGGGTTATTTGGAGGGGGCGGCGGTCAGGACCCAGGTTTCGCAGTCTTCGGAGTCGATGTCGGGGTGTGGGTAGCCGGTGAGCTTGTAGGTCTTGCCCTCTTCGGGGGTGATGAGGTCGAGGTGGCAGAGTTTGATGGTTTTGAGGCCGGTGGCGGAGGGGCCAGCGGCGTATTTGCGGCTGTAGGTCAGGTGGGTGCCGATGTCGTCTTTGACGCCGGTGGCGGTGATGGGGGTGCGGCCTTTGGGAGGGGTGACGAACTCGATGGTGGTGGAGTTGAAGCCCTGGCAGAGTTGTTTGAGGTTGGGGTTGTGGGGGGTGACGGTGGCGGGGTCAAAGCGCAGCTCCAGGCCTTTGTGTTGGTAGAGGCCGCTGGGGAGGCAGAGTCGGGCGCCGTCGTCGGTTTCGATGCCCCACTGGTCGGGGCCTTCGATGGCCTTGGCGAGCTTGCGCACGGTGCCGGTGTTGTTGGCGGGTTTGGCGTCGTCGTCGGCGGGGGGGTTTGCGGCGGGCTGGGCTTGTTGGGTGGGGTTGGTGGCGTCGGCGGGCGGTGCTGGAGGGCTTTTGCAGGCGGCGGTGAGGGTCAGCAGCAGGAGGCAGCAGGCGGTGAGCGTTAAAGCGGGGCGTGTCATATGTGTGTGTTCCTGTGTGGGATTGTCAGATTGGGGACGCTGGGGCGTCCAGATGCCTTGTGATTGGTTACGGAGCGAGTTTGAAATGGATCTGAATTGATGTCGACGAAATTGGATTATGGATTTGTGGGATTGTGGGGCGGCTTGCGGTGTGTGGGGATGGGGGCTATGGTGAACGTCCGTCTCAGTTTGTCGCAATGTGGTCGGGCGTTGGGATGAAGTGCGGGGCGGCGATGGTTTGCCTTACGGGCGCTGATGGCGCTGATGGCGAGCAGACCCAGGGAAGGAAGAAGACAGGCACGATGTCTGGACCTGAAGACGAAAACAACCCCTCAGATGGCTTTGATCCCGAGGACCCCCAGTTGCCCAGGCAGGTGGTGTTGGTGCTCAACGCTGCGGTGATGTACCCGCTGATGGCGGCGCTGGCCTTTGGTCTGTCGTACTGGTTGCTGGATCGCTCGCCGTTGACGGCGCTGGGAGACGGCGGCTTGTCGCTGCCGTGGAAGGTGGGGTTGGGCGCGGGCCTGGGGTTGTTGGTCTACGGGCTGGACAACCTTTTGGAGCGCGTGTTGCCATTTTTCCAGCGGATGGCCCAGGCCTTTGGAGACCTTCTTGGGGGTCTTGGCCCAGGTCAGGTGCTGGCGATGGCGGTGTTGTCGTCGGTGGGCGAGGAGATCTTCTTTCGCGGATTTGTGCAGGTGGGTGCGGAGCATTACCTGGGGTCGTACTTGCCCGGCGCGGGTTTGATCGTGTCGTCGATCTTCTTTGGGTTGTTGCACATTGCTCCGGACCGTCGTTTGTGGGCGTGGCCGTTGTTGGCCATCGCGATGGGCTTTGCCTTTGGGTGGCTCTTTGATTACACCGGCGACGTTTTGGCGCCGATTCTGGCCCACTTTACCATCAACTTTTTCAGCTTGATGGCGCTGTCGCGTCGGCACGGTGCCGATGAGACAGCACCGACCTGAGGCGTTGGATATGTTCGACGACCCCGTGGCGTTCATCCTGACGATCGACCGCAGCATCTTCTTCTGGGTGTTGGGGATCACCTTCTTTTTCAGCATCTCGGTGGTGGCGGTGGTGTCGCGCGACCGGGCCTGGCATGAGCTGGTGACGCTCTTTTTTGTGGTCTATGTGGCCTGCATTCTGCTGTCGGGCGTGCTCTTCAACCACGTCCTGGGCGTGCCTTTTGCGGCTTTGGAAACGGTCACCGTGCCGTGAGGCCCGCGTTTGCGGTGGTGTGCGCCGCGGCGGCGGCCGCCGCGTGTGTGTCTTGCCAGTCTCATGACAAAGAGCAGTCCAGTGCGCAGCAGGCGCCGTCTGAAGGCGCAGCGCAGGTCGTCCGGGCCCTGGAGTGGCACGAGATCCAGGGCGATGGGTGGACGATGGACGTGCCGGTGTCGTGGCGCCGTGAGCGTCCGGGGCACTTTAGAGCCGTCGATGGGGCCAATGTCCTGGTCCGCGTGCGCCGCAACCCCATCCCGCTGTCGCTCTTGACCGACGCCAACCTCAAAGACATTCAGGACAACCACCCCAGCTATGTGTTGGGGGACAATTTGCAGGGGCGCGTGGGGCGTTGGCCTGCGCAGGAGTTGACGGGGCGCTTGACCACGGCGCGCGGGACCCCCGTGGTGCAGCGCATGGTCATTTTGGATCTTGGCCCCTCCAAGGTCACGCTGACCGCCAGCGCCCACGCCAGTGATTTTCTGGGGCTGGCGCCCATCTTTGACCGCATCATCCACTCATTCAAACCTGCCTCGGAGTTGCTCCAGGGCAAACCGGACGCGCCCATCCAAGGCCAGTGATGTTGGTTGGCGTTTGGTGGTGCGGGTGTGCCGCATCTGCACCAGGCGTTGGCGGGCGTCGGTGTGTGGTTTTGGGGCGGTATTTTTGATGATGTGTTTGTCTCTGAGTTGTCTTTATTGCTACACTTCTTAAGCATGAGTGGATCGGTTGAGGATTAAAGGGGGTTTGCATGTGTTGGGGTGTCTCAAAAGCATGGGTGTGTGCTTTGGTGCTTGTGCTCAGCGGTTGTGGGATTTCTGAGTACCTCGACGAGGAAGCGGACAGCGGCGTTTCCGAGCCGCGTGATGTCCGAGTGAAGACGGATGTGCCCCGAACCGATGTTCCGAGCGAGACAGACGCGTCCAAGACCGATGTTGCGGTTGAGCCAGATGATGTAGAAGTCGATGTTGCACAAGACAACGCTGAGATGGATGCGGCGGCTGAGCCCGAGGATGCAGAACCCGAGGATGCAGAACCGGAGGACGCAGAGCCGGAGGATGCAGAGCCGGACGAGGATACAGGGCCAGGGGAGGATGCTGAGCCTGAGGAAGACGCAGAGCCTGAGGAGGACGTTCATGTGGGGACAACCCCGCTGGGCGAGCCTTGCGAGCCTGGGGAATGCGTGGAGGGCGCTGTGTGTGCTCCCGACCTCCGGGGTGATGGAGATGTGTGTGCTTTGGAGTGTGACTTCAGGGCGCCCGATGAAGGGGATTCGGACTGTGGCGAAGGTAGGGTTTGCTTGGAGCACCGTCGGTTTGGGTATTGCGTGGAGGGATGTTCTCCATGGGAAGAGCCAACGGGTTGCACTGATGAGTCGTGGTTGAGGTGTCAGCCTTACAAAGGCCCCAGGCGCGGGATTTGCGACCGAAGTGGTGACTTGCCGTTGGGTTCAGCGTGTCAGCAGGCGCTGGAGGAGGCTGGCCACGAAGTATGCGAACGCAATTCAAGGTGTGCTGCTGCCATGTGGATAGGGGGTCCAGACGAGTGTTTGCAAATGTGTCTGCCGTTTTCGGCTTACAACGGAATGGGTGGGGAGTGTCCTGAAGGTCGGTGGTGTGCGGCAATGACGACTGAATGGGGGCTCTGCGTTGAACAAGCCTTGGAGGAGCCGGTGGGTTCAGGGCAGCCGTGTCCGGTGGAGTGGCGGATCTGTGCTGATGGTGGAATATGCATCGGTAGGGATGATCCAGACGATTTGGTGTGCACCCATCTATGTCGCCCCGGTTACGAATATGAAGGGGGGAATGATGCCGATTGTCCGACAGACAGCCCTGAGGGTCCCCTTGGGTGCGAGCAGGTTTACTTGTACCGCTTTGGGCTTTGTTTGCCGTCTGAATAGCATGGAATGCGTTTGAATTTACTTCGGTCTGATTGGGTTGGAGACGGTGTGGGCTGGCATCTGCAGGCGCGAACCGGACCGTTTTGCTGGCTCAGTAGCTGTTGATTTTGAGCTTTTTGGCAGGCAGCTTTCTGGTCTTCTGGGGGGCGAGCCGGTCTTCGTAGAGGCGGATGGGGGTTTGGCGCTTGAGTTCAAGCAGGAGGTCCTGGCGTGCTTTGCGGCGTTTGCGGTTGAGCAGTTGCTTGTGGATGCTCTGGTGGACCTCGTCGTAGCCACGGTAGCCCTCGGGGCGGCGGTCGTGGATTTTGATGATTTGGTAGCCAAGGCGCGTGCGGATGGGCGCCGAGACTGAGCCGATGGGGAGCTTGAAGGCCTCCATGGCGATGCGCTCGTCGAGGTTGGTGGCGTAGACCCAGCCCAGATCCCCGCCGCTGGCGGCGGTGGGGCCCTGGCTTTGCTCACGGGCGAGCTGGGCGAAGTCGGCGCCGCGCCGGGCTTGCTCGGAGAGCTGGATGGCGCGCGTTTCAAGGTCGCGCATGGCGCGGGCGTCCATGCCAGGGCGGATTTTGAGGACGATGACCGCCAGCCTTGCCCTGGAGCGGGCTTTGAAGGACTCGCGGCGCGTCTTGTAGTGCTGGCGAGCTTCGTCTTCGGTGACGTTGAGCGATCCTTCGGTGCCCCAGAGCACCTCGACCGCCAATTCATCAAGCAGGACCTGGCGGTACTCGGCCTCGTCCATCCCGATTTTTTGCAGGTAGCGCTCCAAACCGTTGCGGGTCAAGAATGTCTTTTGAATGCGCTGGTCGAGCCGGGCATCGATTTGGGCCTCGGTGATGGCAATGTCGGCGTCTTTGAGGCCTTTGCGCAACAGTTGGCGGTCGATGAGGTTGTGGAGGATGCGCCGGCGCTTGCTGCGCAGCCAGCTTTGGCTCGGCGGATGGCCAATTTGCTCGCGCAGGCGCCGGGCGCGGCTAAGCTCTCGCTCGACCTGTGAGAGATGGATCAAGAGGCCGTTGACGTCTGCCACGACGGGATCCACCTTTGGTGCGTCGGCTTCTCCGATGGCCTCGACGCGCTCCACGGTGCGCTCTTGTTGGTGTTGGCGGACCTTGACCGTGGTGCGCCCAGCCTCACAACATCCCCCCAGGACCACGCCAAGCAGCGCCAGCCCCGGCAAGAGGCGGCGCGCGATGCTGGTCAGAGGGTGAATCATGAAGGCTCCATAAGGCTCGCCATCGGGCAGGGCTCTTGTGTGGTGTGCGAGGCGTCTTGAGGTTTTTGTGACCCCAGACGGCGACGCGCCATGCGCGCGTTGTGTGTTGTGTTGCGGGGCGCCAAGGTGTGTTGGCTCTCCTGCGACCTGACCTTCCATCTTCTTATAACATCTTGCAACGGGCAGGTGTTCGGCGTGCCGCTCCAGCGGGCGCTTTATGAACATGTGGTTGACAAGCTCTTATTCGCGCGCGCAGCCTTTCCCTCTGTGAGGCCACCCCGATAAGGTGGCCAGAGCGACCGCCAGGGGGAATGTGGTGCACGCATCTCCATCTGGTGTCAACTCCAAGGAGCGCGCGTGAGACCGGTTTTGCTGACATTGCCCCCGTGGATGGGTGGCGGCTCGATATACGCTTACGGCGTGATGTTGGGTCTGAGTTTTTTTGTGGGCTGGTATTTGACGCTTTGGGCCGCCCAAAAGGCCAAGCTGGACAGAAACCGGGTGATGCTGGCGATGACCGCCGTCATTCTGGGCGGTCTGGCAGGCGCGCGCGTGCTCTTTTTTGTCAGCAACCCCCAGCGCTGGCACGGCCTGGGCTCGCTCTTCGACCTGGAGCACGGTGGGTTGGTCCTCTACGGCGGGTTGCTGGGCGGCATTGTCTCCGGCGTGTTGGCCCTCAGAGCTCTCAAGCTTGATTTTTGGCGTTTTGCCGACCTCGTCGCCCCGCAACTCGCGCTCGGCGTGGCGGTGGCGCGCCTTGGTTGCTTCTTTTACGGCTGCGACTTTGGTCAGCGCACCGCTGGCCCCTGGGGCGTGCGCTTTCCGCACTGGGACGGCGGCTTGATCCCCGGTGTCGGAGCGCAGTGTGCCTCCAATGCAGACTGCCCGGCGCTGAGCCACTGCGAACCCATCTCCTCCACATGCCTGACGCACGGCGCCCCTGCCTGGAGCCTTCACCAACGTCTGGGAGAGATCGGCGTCGACGCAGTCATGTCGGCCCCCGTTCATCCCGTGCAGGTCTATGCCTCGCTCAACGGCGCGCTGCTCTTTGGGGTGCTCTTGTTGGCGCGGCGATACTGGCAACGCGCCCACGGCCAACTGATCCTCTTCTTTCTGGGGTGGTACGCCGCAGCGCGCTTTATGCTGGAGCGGCTGCGCGAAGACCCACAGCGCGGTGCGGTCTGGGAGACCTCATCGGCCGCCTGGTCCTGGATCCTGGTCGAAGGGCGCCGCGCGCTGCCCGACGGGGCAGGCGTGGAAACCTTTTATGCGCTGACCACGAGTCAGTTTATCTCTTTGCTCATCTTGATGGCTGTGGCAACGCTGGGCACAGTGGCCTGGCGTCGATACCACGGGCAGAGCAAGGCGCCCGGGCTCCTGGGAGCACCCATTCAACGCGCCGAGCCTTCCGATGACGCGGTTCAAGGATGATGGTTTTTGGCCCGGTGGGCTTTGGGGGGAGACATGACGACAGATTTTCGCAACATTTCAGCGCGCCAACTTCACACCTGGCTCAACACCGATCCAGAGTCGGTCTTTCTTCTGGACGTGCGTCAGCCCGGCGAGTTTGATCTGGCCAGGATTGAGGGCTCCACGTTGATTCCGTTGGGGACGTTGCACGCGGCCCTTGATGAGGTGCCACAAGACAGGCGCGTGGTGGCCATTTGCCATCACGGGGTGCGCTCAGCGATGGCGTGCCAAATCCTGGCGCAGCGCGGCCAGGGCCGCCTCTACAACCTCGCCGGTGGCATCGACGCATGGTCCATCGAAGTGGACGCAGGTGTGCCGCGCTATTGATGGGGGTGGTGGGTCAGGCGTCTTCGGGGCGCTGGGCCCAAAAGAGGGCGCGGTGCCGGACAACCAGCGAGATGAAGGACGGCGCTGGTGTGTAGCGGCTGGCCACAGTGTGGGTGGTTTTGAAGTCGGCCATGACCTGCTCGACAAAGTCGGCGTTGTCGTGGGTCTGGTCTTCACTGATGGGTTGAGCCTCGATGGCGTCCACCGCATCCCAGCACAGTCGGGCAAAGGGCTTGTTGATGGCCCACAGGCGCTCTCCGGCCTGGATCAGCTCCTGTCGTTTGAGCATTTCGCTCAGTTCAATGCCCAAAACATCGCTGACCAGTGAGAGGCTGAAGCCTTCTGTGGAGACGGTGGAGATGATGGCCTGTGTGGAGGCCAGACCACCGGCCTTGATCATGGAGCGGTGGATGATGTGGGGCAGGTGAAGCTCGACCCAGTCATGGATGAGCGCGATGCTGGAGCCCTCGCGCAGCTTCTCCATGGTGCGGTTCTGAATTTGTCGGGCGCGCTCGCGGCTGATGCCCAGAGCGTCGCCAGTCTCCCGCAGCGTCATCTCCTGGCCTTCAAGGCCATAGCGCTTGACCAGGACATCGCGCTCGCGATCCTTGAGCGGCCCAATGACGACCTTGATGAGCCCCTGAGGGCTAAGGCGTCGCTGCGTGACGCTCCAGAGGTTGCCCAGCATGTAGCGGTAAACGCGCGCAAACTGCCCCAAAATGCGGAAAAGCTCACCAATGGAGCGGTTGCCCAGGTTGCGCACCTCCATCAAACGAGGCTGGGCCGCGAGGACATCGCGCACGCTGGCCAACTCGGCGTTCTCCAACGCGCGCAGGGTGCGGGTGGGGATGGAAAGGTATATGAGCTTTGTATCGCAATAGGCGTCATCAAAGATGGCCTGGGCCTTTTGGGCGAACTGTGCCTGGACTTCGGGTGAGTAGGCCAACAAATCCCAGTTGAAGCTCCGGCAGAAGTCGTGCTCCTTGATGAGTTGGTTGATGGCCGCCTCGATGGTCTGAAAGTCATCGGGGTGGAGCATGCCCCGCGCGGCGTTGGGGGCTTGGAGCATTTTCCAGGCGTCCTCAACGTTGCGGATCCCAAGGCGAACAAGTCGAGGCTGGAGTTCAGCCAGCGCCAGGAGGTTCTGGATGGGAAGGAGCGCCAGTTGAGGGCTGAGGCTGGTGGGCTGTGAAGACATGGATGGGTGAGTGTTGGTAAAGCGGTGAGTGCACGCACGCTTAAGTTTTCCAGACTGGCGTTAAGCCATGTCTGTCAAAGGACCTGTCGTTTGGCGCAGCGGTGATGTCAATGTCGTTGTCATCGGCGCCCGGCGATATCCAGCATCGCCAAGGTTCGTTTTCTCGACTTTGACCTCATGGCGCTCGCCGGAGCCAGGTTCCAACTGTCAGACACGGCCTAGATTGTTCCATGGATACCGAGCGAGTCAAGGTTCAACAGGGCCTCTGGGGTGAAAGAGGGGAATTTTTGGGGGGTACCATGCACAAGTGATCGGCATGGCAGAGCGCAGGCACAGGCCGCATGTTGTGGTGTATGGGGGGGGTTGAAGAGTGCTTTGGAGGGGGGCAGCGCCATCATGAGCGACGGCGCTGATGGGGCATGTCAGAAGGGGTCGTCGCCGAGTTCATCAAAGGGGACTTCGCCGCTGCCTCCGCGCTTGATTTTGGTGGAGGACTTGCCGCGCTCAAGGATGACAAATTCGACGCGGCGGTTGCGGGTGCGCCCTTCTCGGGTGTCGTTGGTGTCGATGGGCTCGGTCTCGCCGTAGCCGACCGAGGTGAGGCGTTCGGCGTCGATGCCGTTTTCGACGATGTAGTCGAGCACGGCGGCGGCGCGCCGCTGGCTCAGGCGCATGTTGTTGTTGTCGTTGCCGCGGTCATCGGTGTGCCCCTGGATTTGCAGGAGTTGGATTTCGGGGTTGCGGCGCATGACATCGACGATGGCGTCGAGGACAACAAAGGACTCTTCCTTGATGGTGGCCTTGCCGGTGTCGAAGTAGACCTGCTGGAGGATTTCGATTTTGTTTTTGGTGACGATGACGGCCTGACCCTCGACTTCGGGGCAGCCGTCTTCGTCGACGAGCCCGTTGAGGGTCTCTGGCGAGTCGGGGCAGGAGTCGGTGGTGTCAAGGATGCCGTCGCCATCGTTGTCGATGTCGGGGCAGCCGTCGCTGTCTTCAAAGCGGTCCATGTCCTCGGGGTCTTCGGGGCACTTGTCGCGCTCGTTGACGATGCCGTCACCGTCGGTGTCGTTGTCGGGGCAGCCGTCGGGGCCAACCACGGCCACGTCGTCGCCGCCGGCCTCGGGGCAGGCGTCTTCCGAGTCAAGGATGCCGTCGCCGTCGTTGTCGGGGTCGGGGCAGCCGTCGGTGTCGAGGTAGCCGTCGAGGTCTTCGGTTTCACGCGGGCATTGGTCGCGCAGGCCAATGAAGCCATCGTTGTCGTAGTCCCAGTGCCACTGACCGCCGGTGACCCACTGGTTGCCGATGCCGACAAAGACGCGGCTGTTGGGTGAGCCGTAGCCGTCGCTGATGCGCAGGCCGCCGCCGACCGTCAGCGTCCAGCGCTCGTCGATGGCGTAACGCACGGCGATCATCGCCTCTGCGGGGACGGCCTCAGAGCTGACCTCATCGCGCGAGCCTGAGCCTGCGGGGATGGCGCCGTTGATTTCAAACATGGCGTCCATGGTCTCGGTAAAGAGGGGGATGACGACGCCTGCGCCCCAGAGGACTTCGTTGCCGACAAAGGCTTCGCGGATTTCGCGTCCTTCGGGGCGGAAGCGGAAGCCCAGGTTGGCACCGGCGCGGATGCCTTTGTAGACCATCATGTCGCCAGCCAGGCGCCCTTCGGCCGAGAAGTTGCCGTCGCCGTTGAAGGCTTCGCTGTCGCCGGTGGGCAGGTAGAGGACGGTGATGGCCGACAGGCCAAAGCCGTCGAGCAAGTTGAGGATTTCAAACTTGGGTGAGAGGCGAAGGTCGCCCAGCGCCAGGCTGGTCAGGTCGCCGGTGAAGGCGTTGCCCGCCACGGGGGTCAGGTCATCCGAGGACTGCAAGAAGGTCACCGGCGCGGCGATCCCCAGCTCGGCGCGGTCCCACAGGCCGATGGTGCCGATGATGTCGCCTGTGAGCTGAAAATCGACGACCTCGGTGTCGATGGACGACGCTCCGGGTTGTCGCAGCGGTGCGTCGGCGAAGTTGACAAAGAAGCCCGCCGTCCAGTTCAGGTGGGGGGTCAGGCCAGTGCCGTAGATGGTGAGGTAATCGGCCGGGCCGGGTGCCAGGCGGAATTGCTGGATGTTGACCGGCGGCAGCTCCTGGGCCGCAGGTTGGGCTGCGTCGGCCAGCAGGGCAGTGCAGGCGGCGAGGCAGCAGAAGGCGAGTCTTGCGACCGAGCCCGTCAGGCGGTGCATGAGCAGAAGTCTCCATCGAGGGCGCCAGGTGTCGCGGCGCTCCTGGTGAAACACACAGGTAATCTTTCAAAAAGCCCTGAGCCAGCGTCCAGGACCTCAGCCATTTAAGGGAAGAGGTCTCAAACCATTCAGATGATGCCATGATGCGCGAGGGCGCCCCGATTTGGCAAGGAGCCCACCTCAAAGACCCGCTTTGGCAAGCGCGCCGAGCGGTCAGGGGGAGATTTGGGGCGACGGTCACCGCAGCGCTGGCGAGTTTGGGGGCAGTGTGTGAGCGTTGGCGTGACAGTCCTGCTTGAAAAATCCCTTCGTGGGCCGCATCCTCTGTCATTCGATCCCATCAAAGAGGGGCCGCAGGAGCCAACGGCGCAGTCGGTCAAAGGAGGGTAGGGCATGGAGCACATCGTAAGCCTCGGGGATGAGCCTGGGCGTCTGGGGAGCTTTCAGGCGTTCATGGATGCCAACTGGACCCCGATTGGTTTGATGGACGATGTGGGCCACACCCATTGGATGGACGTCATGTCCAGACACCCAACGTGTCAGTTTGGGGTTTATCGCGGCGGCGACCTGGTCGCCCTTGGCAACTGCGCGCCTGTCTACGACGCGAAGCCCCTTGGGGCATTGCCCGACGGCGGGTGGCAGTGGGCGCTCAAGTCCTCCTTGGAGGGTCAACCCCAGGACAAACCGGCCTACATTTGCGCGCTGGCCGCCACGGTCCATCAGGATATGCGCGGCCAGCGCCTGTCCACCATCGTCCTGAAGCACTTCAAGGCCATCGCCAGGCAGAGCGGCGCTCAGGCGCTCATCGCCCCCGTACGCCCGGTCCTCAAGCACTGCTACCCGCTCATCCCCATGGAAGACTACATCCAGTGGACCCGACCCAATGGCGCCCCGTTTGATCCCTGGCTCAACACCCACGCCCAAATCGGCGGCCAGATCCTCCATGTCTCCCACAAAGCCATGAGCATCGAGCGTTCCGTGTCCTTCTGGGAAGACTTCACCGGCCACCGCATGCCCTCATCCGGCCAATATCTGGTCCCAGGCGCCCTCAACCCAATTGCTGTGGACATCGCCCAGGACATCGGCGCCTACCACGAGCCCAACGTCTGGGTCCTCCACGCGCTTTGAACTGCAGGTTGGGACAGGTTGCTTTGCTGTGGATGACCAGTTCAAGCAGTGGGCTTTGTTGGAAGACCCAAACAGTTAGAGTCAGGCGATTATAGCGCTCACTGGCGGGGTCACGTCGCTGGGGCGCAAGGCCCCAGTGACGGAGAGTCGCTGCGCGACTCCAAGCCCCTTGTTCGCTTGTCGACTTTGTTGGATGAACGTGGTCGATTCACACGGGCGGCTTTGAGGGGCGGATGGCGCTTGATTCGAGCAGGCAGCTTCGCGCAAATGAGCGCAATTGTTCCCGCAGGTGTCATTGTTGCGAAGCTGTTGCTTGATTTGGGCAGGATGCTTCGTAAAGGGGAGCGTAATTTTTCCTGCAGGTGACGTTGTTGAGTCACCGTGACTGAACCACCAAAGGCCCCACGCAAAACCCAAGCACTTCAAAAAGAAAAGAGAGAGGAAGCCACGGGTTTGGGGCGAGCAATGATGGATGCTAGAGGCCTCAGGACGAACGAAGCCATAGCAGCGCTATTGCGAGTGAGTTCTGTGGCCTATAGCGCCATCAGAGCCGTCCCAAACAGGTGTCAGTACTTGTGGAGGCTGATTATGGCCTCTTCGATGTTGTTGACCTGGGGCAGGATTTCATTTTCCAGGTCGGGGTGGTAGGCGACAAAGGAGTCGAGGGCGCCGATGCGGCGCACGGGGCCGTCGAGCCACTCGAAGAGTTCGTCGGCGATGCGGCTGACGATTTCGGCGCCGTAGCCAAAGCTCAGCGTGTCTTCGTAGGCGACGATGGCCTTGTTGGTCTTCTTGACCGACGCGGCGATGGCCTCCCAGTCGTAGGGCTGGAGCGTGCGCAGGTCGATGACCTCGGTCTGAATCCCGTGGGTCTTGGCCATGTTCTCGGCGGCCTTGCGGCTGCGCTCGACCAGGGCGCCGTAGGTGATGATGGTCAGGTCCGAGCCTTCGCGCACCGTGCGGGCCTTGCCAAAGGGAATCATGTGGTCGGGGCCAGGGTAGGGCGCCCGGTTGTGAGGCTGGTAGTAGAGGTGCTTGTGCTCCAGGAACATCACAGGGTCGTCGCACCGGATGGCCGTGCGCAGCAGACCGTTGGCGTCCTCCGCCGTCGAGGGCATCACCACCCGCAGACCTGGAATGTGCGTAAAGAGGACCTCGCCACACTGGCTGTGGTAGGGCGCGCCGCCGCGCAGGTAACCGCCGATGGCCACACGCACGACCACGGGGGCCTTGAAGTTGTTGTTGGAGCGCCAGCGGATGTTGGACAGCTCGTTGCGAAGCTGCATGAAGGCCGGCCAGATGTAGTCAAAGAACTGAATCTCGACCACGGGCTTGAGGCCACGGGTGGCCATGCCGATGGCGCGACCGATGATGTTGGCCTCGGCCAGCGGGGAGTTGAAGACCCTCACGCCGCCGTGGGCCTTTTGCAGGCCGTGGGTGACCTTGAAGACGCCGCCTTTGCCCTTGACGTCCTCCAGCAAGTGATCGCGCGACACGTCGGCCACGTCCTCGCCGAAGACCACAATGCGCGGGTCGCGGGCCATCTCGTCTTTCATGCAGACGTTGAGCAGGTCCACCATGGACTTCTCGCCGCCCTCGTAGACGGGCGGGCTGTCGAAGTCTGAGCCGGTGGGATCGACGTCGGGCGAGTAGACCGCGAAGAGGGCGGAGTCGGTGGTGGGCTTGGGCGCGGCGACGGCTTCGTCTTCGGCGTCAAAGCAGGCTTGGTGGACCTCGTTTTTGAGCGCTTCGAGGCCTTCTTCGTCCAAGATGCCTTCGTCGATCAGCCACTTGCCAAAGTTGATGACCGGGTCGCGGTCGGCCTCGTCCTGGCGCTCTTCGTCGGTGCGGTAGAGGCGCTCGTCGTCACTCATGGAGTGGCTGTAGGGCCGGATGACGTGGGCGTGGACCAGCGCCGGGCCTTTGCCGGAGCGGATGTATTCGACGGCTTTGCTGATCTCGCGCCAGGAGGCGATGGGATCGCAGCCGTCAAACTCGGTGATGTGCAGGTTGGGGAAGGACTCCAGGAGGTTGGAGATGTTGCCCCCGGCGGTGTTGACCTCGACCGGCACGCTGATGGCGTAGCCGTTGTCTTCAATCATGAAGAGCATCGGCAGCTTCAGGTTGCAGGCGGTGTTGATCGACTCCCAGAACTCACCCTGGCTGGTGGTGCCGTCGCCGCAGGAGACGTAGACGACCTCGTTGTTTTTGTAGAGGTCGGTCTTTTCTTTGAGGGCTTCGGTGGCGGCCATGATGTGGCCGACCTGGGCGTTGCCCGCCGCCTGCAGGAACTGCGTGCCGGTGCAGGACGATTGTGAGACGACGTTGAGGTTCTTGTGGCCCCAGTGGCAGGGCATCTGGCGGCCGCCGCTGTTGGGATCGTCGGCGGCGCCGGTGGCCTGCATCAACACCTCGGTGGGGGTCATGCCCAGCGTCAGCATCAGCGCCCGGTCCCGGTAGTACGGATAAAACCAGTCGTGACCGGCTTTGAGCGCTTTGCCCGCCGCCACCAGCGGCACTTCGTGCCCGGCCCCCGAGATCTGGAAGTAGATCTTGTTGGCCTTGCGCATGGCGATCTCACGGTCGTCCAGCTTGCGGGACAAGTAGACCAGCCGATAGTACTCGATAAGCTCTTGCGGGCTCAGGCCCGCGTAGCGATCTGCGTCGTTGTTCCCCGACGGGATGTCGGTGATTTCCACGGCAACCGGCTCCATCTCAGCCTCGACTTCTTTAATATGCTCAACCATCGTAACCCCCTTGCAAGAAATCCTCTTGACGGCGGTTGTTCTAGTCGAGCCAAAAGATCCGGTCAAGGCCTCAAAGTGTCCTGAACGGTGGATTCTGCCTGGAGGGTTTCCAGGCCGTCGCCGTGGAGTGCGAACCGTGTTTGCGGACGCAGCACTCGGGAGGGCGGCAGGCCAAAGAGGCGCTTGAAGCTGCGGCTGAGGTGGGCGGAGTCGACAAAGCCCGCCTGGTGGGCCGCCTGGGTCAATGTGCGGCCCTGGGCCAACTGGGCGCTGACGCTGTGCATCCGAAACCAGCCCCGGAGCTGTTGCGGGGTGATGCCCGAGCGGGCTCTGAAGAGGTGGCGCAGGCGCGAGGGGGAGAGTTTGAGGTCTTTGGCCAGCGCCGAGAGTGTCCAGCCTTCTTCAATCCGCTCCAGAATCCGCTTGGCGGCCTTTTCCACGCGCACTTCGGCGGCAAAGCGCTGCGGCGCCGGTCCCAGCATCGCCTCCATCCAGTCGTCCAGCTCGGCGCCGCACAACTCTCCGGCCAAAATGGCGTCCATATCGGGGATGCGGCTTGGCAAAGGGAGGGTTTTGTAGGGTTCGAGGGGGCCAATGCCGTGCGTTTGGCAAAAGCGGTCATGGTCTTGCCGTCCTGGGGTGAGAAAGAGGACGGCAACGGTGGTGCGGGCGCAGTCGAGTTGGTGCATGCACCCAGCGCTGATCCACAGGCGGCGCACGCTCATCCAGGGGCCAGCGGCGGGTTTGAAGCCAAAGGGGCCGTCGATGCCGGTCAGGAGCGCCGAGGCGTGGTGGGCGTGCTGGGTGACCTTGTTCATGGGGGAGAAGACGAGGGCGCGCCTGGGCCAGAGGATGACTCGGGAGTGGGGTTGTGGAGAGGTGCGGGCCATGGCGGTCTTGTCCTGCGCTGTCTGTCCGTACAGGCGGTTGCCCTGCTCTTGGTTATGGGGCTGAGCGCGGGGCGCTGCAATGGTTTGGTGGGGCCGGGGAGCGTTTTGCAGCCGGATCGTACAAGTGGTTTGTGGTGCGGGGGGATAAAGTGGTTGGCGATGATTGAGGCGTTGTTCTGTCTGGCGCGGGTGTGCGGACTGGAGCCTTGTTTGAAAAACCATGGATAGGGAGGTGTGCTGTGGGAAGTGCTGCGACGATTGCTGTCTTTGCTGCGGGGGCGTTTTTTATGGCCGGGCTGCTCTTTGGGGCCTGGAAGTACATCCACATTCACACCAGCGACAAGGCGCAGGCGCCGGTCTATGTGGACATCGCCCACCGGGCGGCGCTGATGTACGCCTTTGCGTGTCTGATCATCGAGCGCTTTGTGGAGTTGAGCCGCTTGTCCGAGACGGTCGAGACAGCGGCGGTCCTGGCGCAGGTGGTCTTTTTTGCGCTGGCGGTATTGACCTACGCCATCCATGGGCTGCTCAAGGACACGGACAACCAGCTTGAGCGCCCCCACCGGCTTGGCGCGGTGCATTTGCCGGGGTGGACCATTGTGGCTTTTATGGGGGCGTTGATGGTGGGAGAGATTGGGGGCTTTGCGGTGCTCTTCTGGGGCGCTTTTGGGGCGCCTTGAGAGGTTTGGGCATTCAGGACGTCAACTCGCGCACGACATTGTAGACTTCCATGACGTCCTCTTGCGTGCAGCCAAAGCTGCCCACGCTGACGCGGATGACAAAGCGGCCCTGGTGGGTGGTCTGGGTCAGGTAGACTCGCCCGTCCTTATTGATGCGCTCGATGAGCGCAGCGGTGGCGGCGTTGGGGTCGGCGCCCTGGGGGCTGTGCTGGAAGCTGAAGAGGCCAAAGGGGCTGCGCGTGACGATGTCGATGTCTGGCAGGGTCTCCAGGCGGTCGGCCAGCGCCTCGGCCCAGTCGATGTGGTTGCGGATCATGGTGCGCAGGCCGTCGAGTCCGTAGGCCCGCAGGACAAACCAGAGCTTCAAGGCGCGAAAGCGCCGGCCCAGGGGCACGGTCCACTCGTTGTAGTTGACCACCTCGGTGCGCCCCAGGGTTTTGAGGTAGTCGGGGCGCAGCCCCAGGGTCTGGACCTGGGGTTTGGGGTCGGCCAGAAACTGCACGCTGCAATCAAACTGCACGCCGAGCCACTTGTGGGGGTTGAAGACGATGGAGTCTGCCCCGTCCACACCGTCCCAGACATGTCTCAGCTCCGGACAAATCATGGCAGAACCTGCCCAGGCGGCGTCGACGTGGGTGTAGAGGTCTTCGTCGCGGGCGACCTGAATCAAGGGCGCGATGTGGTCGCTGGCGCCGACTGAGGTGCCGCCGATGCACAGGACGATGCCTGCGGGGGTCAACCCGGCGGCGCGGTCTGCGGCGATGGCCTGACGCAGAGCTTGCGGGTCCATGGCCAGGTCGCTGCCGGTGGGGACCTTGACCAGGTTGTCCTGGCCGATGCCCGCAAGGCGGACGGCTTTGTCGATGGAGGAGTGGCACTGGTCCGAGGCGTAGACGCGCAGGGCTCCGAAGGCGCTCATGCCGCGCTGGTTGCCCTCAAAGCCGGTGGCGCGCTCGCGCATGGTGAGCACGGCGCAGAGCGTGGCGGTGGTGGCGGTGTCGTGGATGGTGCCGGTGAAGTGTGGGGCCAGCCCCATGGCGTCGCGCAGCCAGCGGACCATGACGCCCTCGATCTCGGTGGCGGCCGGGGAGGTCTGCCAGAGCATGCACTGGGCGGCGATGGCGTTGGCCAGTTGCTCGGCCAGCATGGAGGCCGGGGAGGCGTTGGCGGGGAAGTAGGCAAAGAACCGGGGGTGCTGCCAGTGGGTCATGGCGCCGGGGACGATGCGCTCGAAGTCCTCGAAGATGGTTTCGATGGCTTCTGGAGCGTCGGGGGCGGCGTCTGGCAGCAGCGCGGCGGTCTGGCCGGGTTGAACGTCGGGGCGAACGG
>CAKZKQ010000688.1 GCA_937123825.1 uncultured Pseudomonadota bacterium | reverse complement strand
TTTGGCTGGGGGTTTGTGACCGTGAAGGTGTCTGAGGGCATGGCCAGACGCATCAGCCCGGACGGAGAGCACTGGGTGTCGAGCGCTTGGAGGTCGGCGTCGTTGGGGTTGGAGAGGCCATCCTGGGCGCGGCCAAGGAGGCTGCGTGAGCCGGTGAAGTCGATGAAAGGCCGTCGGTTGGCGGGGGCGGCAAACGCGCCCCAAAACGCAGCGCCCGCAAAGGCAAAGGTGTTGTGGTGCTCCAGGCGGCAGGTTTGGTCGGGGATGTCGTCTTCCCCGCACTCGATCACTGCGTAGCGCTGGCCGTTGAAGTCGCAGTCATTGATCCTCACGTCCAGATCGTGGCCTCGTGTGGCGCACAATAGCCCCACGTCGCTGTCCATTTTGACGCAGCTGAGCGTCATGGTGGCGCCGTTGATGGTGGTGACGCCCGCCACAAAGTCGCTGCCGATGTAGCCGCCTTCGATGGTGATGGGGCAAGCGCCGTCCACGGTGCAGCTTTGCAAAGAGCGCGTCAGCGGGTTGGTGTCGGGGTCGGCGTAGGTGATGGCGATGGCCGTGGTAAAATATTGCAGGCCGCCGTTGGGGCCGATGGCGTTGAAGCCGGTGTCTGGGCAAACCACCTCCATCATCTCTTCGACAAAGGGCGACGGGGAGCGGCGCGGATCGTTGGGGTGGTGGTCGAGTCGGCCAAAGAACTCCGTGTAAGCGCCAAAGCGCGGGTAGGTGAACTCTGGGGCGACGGCGGGGTGGGCGGTGGTGAAGGCCCGCTTGTTGTCGCGCGCCTTTTGGATGATGGTCTCCAGGCCGTCGATCATAAAAATGCAGTCTTTGACGGTGAAGTCGGGCCGGATGCGGCGGTTTTTGATGATCACGCTCAGCGCGGCGTACTCGTGGATGGCCTCGGTGCTCTGCTCGGGCTCTTGAACCCACTGGCTCAGCAAGATCCTCTTGCCCCGGACCAGCCCTGCGGGTTTGACCGACCACACGCAGCCTTTGACGGTGCAGGGGTAGGTGGGTGTGGGGATGTCGTCGCTGAACCTCAACCTCATCTGCGCCTGTTTGATGCCATCCACGGTTGTGACCACAGGGGCGTAGAACCCTTTGCGGGCTTCGTAGAGGAAGGTGTTGATGGTGTCGTTGGGGATGGGGTTGAGGTTGCCCATCAGCTCGGGGATGGCAAACTGACTGGCGCTGAACGAGGCGCTGATGTTGTCGCATTGGACCAGAAAGCTGCCGTTTTCGCAGATGATGCCTTCGAGCATGGACCTTGACGGGGCGCTCTCAAAGTCCATCTCCTGTCTGCCATGCATCTGGAAGTTTTCCGAGAAGTAGGCGTTGCGGATCGTGATGTCCAAGGTCTTGTCGAGCCTTGGCCCCACCACCGTACCCGGCCCCACCAACTCGCCCTCGCCCAGCTCCACCACCACAGGGGCTCGCCTTTGCTCAAAGACGCTGCCACGGAGGCTTACGTCGCCATTGGCAAGGTCGATGATTGCGCCATCCTCCATGCGAGCCAGCGCCGTCGCAGCGGCGCTTGGATCGTCAAAGTTGACGGCGCGTTCGATGCTCTGTTCGACTTCCATGTCGAGGCCGGAGCGAAGGCGAGTGGGGTAGAAGGTGTTTTGGCTGGGGATGTTGACCAGGACGACCCGGCTTTGGGTCAGGAGGCTGGCGACGTTGACGGTGGATGGGCCGCTGGTGATGGCCAACGCTGTGCGGAAGCAGTCGGCGGCGTAGCAGCGCTCCAGGTTGAGGTCGGCGTGGGCGTTGACAAAGAAGGCGTCTCCCGGGGAGCCGTAGACGTCGCAGTCGCTGATGACGACCTCGCTGGGGCCCTGGCTGCCGGCGCTGGCGCCGATGAAGATCCAGGCACAGCGCCCCATCTGGAAGAACTCAAAGGCGCCTTGAGACAGGACATCGACCTCAAAGGTGAAGCCCTGGATGTGAACGGGGCCTTTGTAGGTTGGCAAGAACCTCCTGGTGAAGGTGCTGAGCCTGTTGGGGTCGCAGCCAGGGAAGTCGCGGACCAGAAACTGGGTGGTGAAGACGCGGTTGTCGTTTTGGGGGATGAAGCCGACCTGGCCAAAGGGGGCAAAGGTTTGGTGGACTTCAAAGTCAACCGTGTCGCCAGGGCCGATGTGTTCGATCAGCGCGGTCTGCAGGATCCCCAGGACGCTGCGGATGAAGTTGGTGATGGCCGCGGGGTTGAGCCCATCAAACCTCGAGTCCTCCAGCGATGTGGGCAGCGCCGGGTTGTTGTTTGAGTTCAGCGCGTCGACCAGGACCGCCTGGATAGAGGTCTCCACGTCCACTGAATTGGGTCGCAGCGCGCGATGTCTTGGATCGGCGATGTGCGTAAAAAAGCTGCCTTTGAGCGTGTTCAGCAAGGCAATGGCCCTGTTTTGAACGGCTTGCTCGACAAGTTGCCCAAACCCGCTTTGCGTTTGTCCCTGGTAGAGTTCCAGTTGCCTCAACAGCCGGATGGGAATCATGCGCCCTGTGTCATTAACCGGCAGAGAGGGCGATGTAAAAGTGTGAACGTTGCCGGGCAGATGACGGTGTCTGTTGCCCTCGCCGATGATGTGGCGTTGGTAGCTGGCTTTGAGCAGGTTGAGGTTGTGGCCGATGTCCACCAGGGAGTCCCCAGGGCCATTGGCCAGCGCCAACGCAGGGCGAGTGACTTTGGCGGTGTAGCCCGTGAGTGTTCTGCCGCTGGGGATGTGGTTTGACACCAACTCAAAATCCCCGTGCATCAAAATCTCTTGGCCTGGCACAGAGCCCAGAAAGCAAGACGCCAGTGATACATCGTCAGAGGTCAGGTTGTATGGAATCCGAGCACTTCCTCTCAGGTATTCGTAGGTGCTGGCGACCGAGCGACCCAATCCAGCACCCCACCATTGCGGATAAATGGTTTGGTTGACCTCGGGAGCCTGTTCCTGGTCGTCTTGTGTGGAGTCGTCAAAGACCACGGCGGCAAGGGAGCCATTTCTGAACGATGTGGGGGTTTGTCCTTCCAGAACGGTGTTGGCCAACGCCTCGTC
>CAKZKQ010000687.1 GCA_937123825.1 uncultured Pseudomonadota bacterium | reverse complement strand
AGAGGGCGGCGCTGCGGGCGACAAGGCTGCTCCCGCCGGTGACAAGGCTGCGCCTGCTGGCGACAAAGCCGCCCCCGCCGGTGATAAAGCCGCCCCCGCTGGCGATAAAGCTGCGCCTGCTGGTGATAAAGCGGCGCCTGCTGGTGACAAGGCCGCGCCCGCTGGCGACAAGGCCGCTCCCGCCGGTGACAAAGCTGCCCCCGCCGGAGACAAGGCCGCGCCTGCTGGCGACAAGGCCGCTCCCGCTGGTGAGAAGGCTGGCGGCAACCCCTGAAGCTCCTAAAAATGCGAAAGTGCCGCCAAGGACTTGACAATGGGCCTTGGATGTGAGTCACTGACGCCGCTCAAAGCTATCTTTCTAGAACTCAACCGCAAGAGCGAATCCCCTCAGGGCACCGGCCCACATCCGTCCGTCAAGCCATCCCATACAAACCAATCCCCATGTCCGCGCCCTGCGCGACTGGTGCTGGTCTATCCGATGTCAGCGACACCGGCCTATCTATTCGTCTTTTGCGACTGACCAATCTCACTTACCTGCCCCGGATATTTTCCCAAATCTAACCTGACTGGGGCACATCTCTCCACGCTTGGACATCGACAGGAGCGTACGCAAATCATGGATTTGAATCTGAAGGAACTGAAGCACAAGCGGATCAGCGAGCTGACCGCCTTGGCCCGTGAATTTGGCGTCGAGGGCGCCGCTGGGATGCGCAAGCAGGAGGTGATCTTCTCCCTGCTGCAGGCCCAGAGCGACAAGAACGGGGCCATCTACGGCGAAGGCGTGCTCGAGACGTTGCCCGATGGCTTCGGCTTCCTGCGTTCGCCCGACTACAACTACCTGCCCGGCCCCGATGACATCTATGTCTCGCCCAGCCAGATCCGCCGCTTCAACCTGCGCACCGGCGACACCGTCTCCGGCCAGATCCGTCCCCCCAAGGACTCCGAGCGCTACTACGCCCTGCTCAAGGTCGAAGAGGTCAACGGCGACGATCCTGAGGTGGCCCGCGACAAGATTCTCTTTGACAACCTCACGCCCCTCTACCCCGAGGAGCGCCTGGTGCTCGAGTACGACGCGCGCAACTTCTCCACCCGCATCCTGGACCTGCTGACCCCCATCGGCAAAGGCCAGCGCGCCCTGATTGTTGCCCCGCCCCGTACCGGTAAGACGATGCTCCTGCAGAACATCGCCAACGCCATCACCACCAACCACCCCGAGTCGGTCCTCATCGTGCTGCTCATCGACGAGCGCCCCGAGGAAGTCACCGACATGCAGCGCTCGGTCAACGGCGAGGTCGTCAGCTCGACCTTCGATGAGCCCGCCCAGCGTCACGTCCAGGTGGCCGAGATGGTCATCGAGAAGGCCAAGCGTCTGGTTGAGCACAACAAAGACGTCGTCATCCTGCTCGACTCCATCACTCGCCTTGCCCGCGCCTACAACACCGTCGTGCCTCCCAGCGGCAAGATCCTCTCCGGTGGTGTGGACTCCAACGCCCTGCACAAGCCCAAGCGCTTCTTTGGCGCCGCGCGCAACATCGAGGACGGCGGCTCGCTGACCGTCATCGCCACCGCGCTGGTCGACACCGGCAGCCGCATGGACGAGGTCATCTTCGAGGAGTTCAAGGGCACCGGTAACTGCGAGCTGCACCTAGACCGCAAGCTGATGGAGAAGCGCATCTTCCCTTGCCTCGACATCAACAAGAGCGGCACCCGTAAGGAAGAGCTCCTGATGACCCAGGGCGTCCTCAACCGCGTCTGGATCCTGCGTCAGCTCCTCCATCCCCTCAACGTCGTCGATTCCATGGAGTTCCTGCTCGACAAACTGGGCAAAACCGACTCCAACAAAGAGTTCCTCGACTCGATGAGCGGGTGATCACACCAGAGGTTGTGGTGATCGCTTGACGCCGCCGGGGGGTTGCGGTAAGAAAAGCGCCCCATGGCGGCTGCCTGTCCGGCGCCCCTGGTTGTAAAATGTGTAATGATGGACTGTGACGGGAACCCTCATCAATGGGGTGCTACCCAAACAGTCAGATAGATTGGATGAATCAAGGCGCGGCGCATCAACGCAACGCCCCATAGAGGTAGCAGGACAATGGCCAGCAAAATCCGCGAGAAAATTCGCCTGGTGTCCACCGCGGGCACTGGTTACTTCTACACCACGACCAAGAACAAGCGTAAGACCCCCCAGAAGCTGGTCTTCCGCAAGTACGATCCGGTCATTCGCAAGCACGTCGAGTTCAAAGAAGCCAAGATCAAATGATCTGACTCCTTTCGACGGTGCACTTTGGCGGGGCTGCTCCTTTATGGACAGCCCCGTTTGTGTTTTCTGACCGACCCGGTGCGAGCCCATGAGCGATCAAACCATTGACCCCCTGGAGAACCTGCGGCGGCTGTTGACCATGGTCGACACCCACAGCAAGCGCGTGACCGACAAACACAGCGACCAAATGCGCTGTCAGTCTGGTTGCACCGCCTGCTGCCGTCAGCAACTGTCGGTCGCCCGCGCCGAGGCCCACCACATCCTCTCCTGGCTGCTCGACAACGGGGTGCCCGACCAAGACCCTGCGCCCACGGCCATCGACCAACACCCGCTCTTTGATGCGCTCAGCGGCCAGGCTCCCTGCGTCTTTCTGGGCCCTGAGGGCAAGTGCGGCATCTATCCTGTGCGTCCCATCATTTGCCGGACCCACGGCCTGCCCATCGATCTTGAAGACGATCGGGTGGACACCTGCCCGCTGAACTTTGACGACGGCGACGCCAGCGCCGTCCCCCAGAGCGATCGCCTCAACCTCAAGGCCCTCAACACCCGCGTGGCGCTGATCGAGTCGATCTTCTGCCAGCAAACCGGTCAGCAGACCTCAGGGCGCTTTGAGTTGGCCGAGTTGCGCCGCATTGCCCTCAAAATGCTCAGCGACGCCCAGACCACACATTGAGCGCTTGATGCAGGCAAGACCCAGGCCGCTTGACGCATGGGTTTGGGGTGGTCACTCTCTTTGTCTGTGCGCAATCAGGCCCTTTCAAATCTATACCAAACGCCATGGAGCGCGCCTTGGAGCGCGCGGCTGCGTTCATAAAACAATCTGGAGATGTGTATGTCGTGGAAGTGGTGGTCCGTGTGGTTGTGCGGCCTGTGTGCCTTGCTGCTCCTTGGTGGATGCTCGGATGAGCCCGAACCGGAGGATGTCACGATAGGGTGCCGCCTCAACTCCGATTGCCCGGTGGGGCAGGGGTGTGTGGAGGGGGTCTGTCAGGACGACCCGCAGCAGTGCGAGGGTGAGGACTGCCCTTGCGCCACCGACGCAGACTGCGGCACCGGTCAAGGCTGCGACATTGAGGCCGGCCAGTGCTTTGAGCTGGAGTGCTTGCGGGATCTGGACTGTGACTTGAGCCAGGTGTGTCTGCGCGGGCGGTGCGCCACGGATCTTGAGGCCGACCGCGACCGCGACGGCGTACCCGACGCCGAGGATGTCTGCCCGGAGGTGGCCGACACCGACCAGACCGACAGCGACGGCGACCAGCAGGGCGACGCCTGCGACAGCGACGACGACAACGACGCCATCCCCGACACCATCGACAACTGCCCGCTGGTGGCCAACACCGCCCAGGGCAACGCCGACGGCGACGACGAGGGCAACGCCTGCGATGACGACACCAGCGGGATCAGCGTGCGCGGCGCACTGGACTTTTCGGCGCTGCCGGGCGCCGACGTGGACCGCGCCCAGGTCTTCATCAGTGGCCGTCAGGAGCCCGTGGGGATCGACGAAGCCGGCAACTTTGTCTTTGATCAGGCGCTGGCTGAACCCGGCCCCTTCTTGATCCGCGCCCGTTGGCCCGGTTTTGCTGATGCGGTGGGCGAGTTTGTGGCAAGCGACGGTGAGCCAACGGTGGAGGTGGAGGCGCTGGTGATGACGCCGGTGCAGGCCGAAGACGCGCGCGAGGTGCGCGGGGTGGTCTTGCTTGAGGGCAGCCAGGAGCACAACGACATCGTGGTGCGGGCCCGGTTGGAGGGCACGCTGGTGGACACGACCTTGAGCGACGCTGAAGGTGGCTTTGTGCTGCGTCTGGGGCCGGTGGATCACACGCTGAGCTTTAGCCGGGATGGGTATGAACCGTTGGAGGTGGAGTTGGCCTTCAACAACCAGGGCGAGCTTGCGGGGCAGTGGACGGTGGACGGCGAGCTTCTTCAAGAGGCGTCGTTGAGTTTGGTGCCGGAGCCTGTGGCCAGCGTGTCGGGGCAGGTGCAGAGCACGTTGGGGGCGTTGGGCGACTGGTCCAGTCGGGCGTTTGTGACCCTGGTGGGTCAGGATGAGGACGCCGAGCGGCGGATCGCGCCGGTTTTTGATGCCGAAGAGGGCCGCGGGCAGTTTCAGATCGCTGGGGTGACCCCCGGACAGTACACGTTGAGCATTTCTGCCCAGGGGCACTTGCCGCAGAGCCAGTCTGTGACGCTGGTCGAGGGGGAAAACGCGCTGGATGAGATCATCACGCTGCAGGCCGAGGAGGTCGACCCAGACAACGCCGTTTTGATGCGCGGTCTGGTGCGCCTTGCGGGTCAGCCGGTGGATGGCGACTTGAGTGACATCACCGTGCGGGCGCGTGTGCAAGGCAACCTGGTGGACACCACGGTGACGGCCAGCGACGGCGCGTTTGTGGTGCAGACCAGCCGCGTCAACCACACGCTGAGCATCTCTCGGGCAGGTTTTGCGGATTTGATCGACGTGCAGGTGATCTGGGACGAGGCCGACAGCCGCTTTGAGGTCGATGGCCAGGATCTGACCACTTTTGAAGGGCTGGTGCTGGAGCAGTTGGCCGGATCCATCTCGGTGACGGTCAACGTGGAGCCCGACTGGGTGCCCCAGGGCCAGCGCGCGGTCACGGTCAGCCTCATCGGCCAGGGCCAGGAGCGCAGCGCCGTGGCCAACGGTCCCCCGGTGGTCTTCACCGACCTGCCCACCGGAGACTACATCGTCTTTGCCGACCGCCCCGGCTTTTCACAAGGCCGCCAGACCGTCACGCTCGACCAACGCCAACTGAGCGCCGCCACCACCGTCAACGTTGTCCTTGAAGATCTTGCCCAGGCCAATCTGACCCTCTCGGGGGTCTCTTTGACGGGCAACGAGCTGCGCCAGATCACCAACCTGCGCGGGGCCAATCTGGCGGGGGTGTCGCTGACGGGTGAAGATCCGCAAAACCCCGGTCTTGGGGCCGAGTTGTGCGGTGTTCACCTCTCGGGTGTGTCGCTTGTGGGGGCCGATTTGTCGGGGGCCAACCTCGACGGCGCCGATTTGACCGCCGCCAGGCTCGACAACGCCACCCTGAACAATGTCAGCCTGCGCGGGGCCAACCTGGGCTCTGCCAGCCTCTTTGGGGCCAACCTTGAGGGCGCCGACTTGCGCAACAACCCCCCCGATTGCCAGGGAGAGGCGCTGGCCGACACCCAGACCATCCTCATCGGCGCCAACCTCAGCGCTGCCAACCTGACCCAGGCCCGCTTTACCGACGACGGCCCCGCGCAGGATGAGCCCTGTGTGGGCGCCTCCGAGCGCGCCCCCAGATTGGACGCCGTGCGCTGGATTCAGGCAGATTTGAGCGGCGTGCACATGCAGGGTGGGGACTTGACCGGCGCCAACCTCAACGGCGTGGTCATGGCAGGCGCCGAATTGGGAGGCGCTTGTCTGCGCGACGCTACGCTTTTGCGCGCGGACCTGACCCAGGCCACGCTCAACGACGCCGACCTGTCCGGCGTGGGCTTCTTTGATGTGCTGGCGCCAAACGCCACCTTTGAGCGCGCCAAGCTGACCGGCGCCAACTTCTCGGGCATCAACCTGATCGACGCTGTGCTGGACAACATCGACGCGCGCCAGTTGGAGGTCTCCGACGTGCTCCTTGGCGGGACCTCCATGCTCAACGCGGACCTTGAGGGCTCGACCTGGGTCGGCGCGCTGCTCAACGACGTCGATATGTCCGGCAGCCGCTTTGATGGCGCCGACCTGCGCAACGCCCAGATGGTCGATGTGGTGCTGACCAACGTCCGTTTTGTGGGCGCCGACCTGCGCAACGCCTTGTTGGCCCAATTGGACGTCTCCACCACCGACTTCTCCCAGGCTGACCTGGGCAACACCAACCTCAACGGCGCCAACCTTGAGGGCACCAACTTTACCGAGGCCAGCCTCCAGGACACCAGCTTCCGTCTGGCCCGCTACAACCCCAGCACCCTCTGGCCCCAGGGCTTTGAGTTCCGCACCGTGGAGGCCTTTGGTCAGGAGACGATCCTGGCGGGTCTGGCGCTGCCCAACAACCTCCAGCTTGTCGGGGTGACGCTCACCAACGCCGACCTCGACTCGGTGGTCATGCGCGGGGCCAACCTGACAGGGGCTCAGATGTCCGGCGTCAGCGGGATCCGGGTGGATCTGGTGGGTTCCGACTTGAGCGGGGCCAACCTGGACGGCGTCGATTTTATGTTTGCCAACATGAGCGACTGTGTCTTCCAAGGGGGCACAGCGCGCGCGGCTGACTTTGTCTCGGGCACGCTGACCAATGTGGACTTTAGCGATTCAGACCTGACCGGGACGCTCTTGAACGCCACCAACCTTGACGGCGCGGTCTTGCAAAACATCGACTTCACCGACGGCAACCTGCGCAACGCCACCGTCGGCACCGCCGACTTCACCGGCGCCACGATGCTGCGGGTCGAGTTGACCAACGCCATCATGGCCGGGACCAACCTGACGGGCGCCAACCTGGGCGAAGCGCAGGTGGTGAATGTCGATTTGCGCGGCGCGACTGTGGTTGGGGCCGACTTTGCGGGGGCGTCGTTGGTCGAATCCAAGACCTCGGCGCTTCAGGGCGGCTGTCCGGCCGCCTTGCCCGACCCCTGGATTTGTCTGGAACAGCCCCTGAACCTGGGTTTTGCCCTCTTTGGCCCCGAAACCAACCTCGAAGAGGCCAACCTTGGCGGCATGGACCTGACCGGCGCGGTGCTCAACGCCGTCAACTTTGAGGGGGCCAATATGGCCGGGGTGATGCTGGCGGGCGTGAACCTGACCGGTGCCCGGTTGGGGTTGACCAATCTTGTGGGGGCTGACTTGAGCGCGGCGGTCTTGCTCAGTGCTGATTTGACGGGCAGCGACCTGAGTCAGGCCGACCTGAGCAACGTCAACATGCCCGATGTGGGCTTCGTTGGGGCCACGCTGACCGGGGTGGACTTCTCTGGTTCCACGTTGACCCGGGGACGCTTTGACAACACCAACCTCGTAAACGCCAACTTCCAGGGCGCTGAGTTGACCGAAGCCATCTTCAGCGGGGCCGATCTGACCGGGGTTGATTTCCGTCAGGCGACGTTGACCGATGTGCTGCTCAGCGATGCGGTGCTGGTCAATGTCTTGCTGACCGGCGCCAACCTCACCAACGTGTCTTTTGAAGATCTCAACCTTTCCGGAACGGATTTGACCGACACCGTTTTGGCCAACGTCAACATGCAGAACGCCACGCTGACCGGGGTCAACTTCACCAACGCCGACCTGACTGGCGTCGACATGCGCGGCAGCACATTGCTTAACGCCACATTGACAGGCGCGACCCTCTTTGAAGGCCGTTTTCACGACATCCAGGGCGCGTGTCCCACGCTCTTGCCCACCGGCATTCGCTGCGCCACCAACTCCAATACCAACATCAGCGCGTTGCTGGGTCCAGACCTTTTTTACAACGACGCGGTGCTCGATGGGTTGGATATGGTGGGGGCTGACCTGTCCAGATCCTCTTTTCAGAACGCCTCGTTGGATGGCGCGCGGGTTTTTGGATTGCTGGGGTGTCCCACAAGGATCCCCAATGTTGGCTTCTGCACGGCTCAGCCTGCGGTGGCTGGCCGCTTTGTGATCGCGACCAACAACGCCAACCTGGCGGGCGCGGATTTGAGGGGGGTCAACCTGAGCGATGCCAGGGTGGACGACGTTGATTTTACCGACGCTGATCTGACCGGCGCCAACCTCACCCGTGCCTTTGTAAGCAACTCAAACTTCACCAACGCCAACCTCACCGCGGTCAGCCTGGACAACGCCTCGGCAGGAGGGAGCGACTTCACCGGGGCCACGTTGACCCGTACCACCTGGGACGAGGCCGACGTGCGTCAGGCCAGTTTTGTGGGCGCCGATTTGCGCGGTGTGGACATGAGCTTTGTGACTCGGTTGACCAACGCCAACTTTTCAGGGGCGATGCTCGATGGTGCCAAGGTTGTCTCTCGCGAGCGCGGTTGCCCGGGGACCTTGCCCGAGTCCTGGCGGTGTTTGGTGGAGCAAACCCACAACGGCAACGCGTTGGTAGGTCCCAACGCCAACCTGGACAACTTGATGCTCGCGGCGAGCGACGATGAACTTGTGGGGGCGGACCTGTCTGGGGCCAGCCTCCAGTTTGCCACGCTGAACAACGCCGATTTGAACGACGTCAACCTCCAGGGAGCCAACCTCACCGAAGCTGTCCTCTCTGGCGCCAGGATGATCAACACCAACCTGCGCGACGCCAACCTGACCGAAACTGTGATGGTCAGCAACGCTCTGATGGAAGGGGTGGACATGACAGGGGCGACCGTCCGTCGGATCACCCTCGATACCATGAGGGGTCAATGCCCGACGGGGGTGCCTCAGGATTTTGAGTGCGTCGCCTTCAACGGACGCTTCTTTCTGGCGGGACCAAACGTCAACTTCAACCGTGGCAGCTTGCTCCTCTTCACGTTGGAGGGGGTGAACCTCTCTGGGTCCAGCATGAGCGACGCCACGTTGAATTTTGCCACCTTTGACAACGCCGACCTCTCCTTTGTTGACTTGAGCGATGCGTCCATCATCGAGGCGTCCTTTGTGGGGGCCAATTTGCGCAGCGTTTTCCTGCGCGACGCCAATCTGCGTGGCTCTGACCTGAGCGATGCGGATTTGACCGGCGCAACAAGCACCAGCAGCGCCGATTTTACAGACGTCATCTTCTCCCCCAACACGATTTGCCCCAACGGACAGCCCCAATCTGCATTGCCCAACTGTGGATTCCAGGTCGACTGATCGTGCGCGGCTGTGACAACGCCGTTTTGAAGAAGAGCCCTGTTGTGTTCGATGTCTTTTGAGCTGCCTCAAGCGGCGGCTGTGCTTGATTTAAAAGGAGAACTCCCTGTGTTTCCCCGTCTCAAACCTGTCTTTGTGTTGTGTTGCGGTGTCTTCTTTGTGCTGACGGCCTGCGGCGGCCCTCAAAAAGCTGCCAAAACAGACCACTCCGCCAAGAAGGAAGCCCCTGCCCAAAAGGCGACTGAAGAAGTTGTCGACACCAAGGACGTCAACAAAGACAAAGACACCGCCAGGAAGGTCACGGGCGGCATCGTCATGGAAGGGGTGATCGGAACCAGCGGCGATGGTGAGGGTGGGGGGATGGCCGGGGGTGGAGGCCTGGGCTCCAAGAACGCCGCAGCGGCACAATCCGCCACCATCAAGGTCACCACTGAGGAACCCTGCAAGGTGATGCTCATCAACCATAAGGACATCACCGATGAGCTTCAGTACGGTTGGTGGGACGTCTGGCATGATCGCAAAGGGGGCGATCAATACTTCGACACGCCGCACACTTTCACCAACGTCGAGCCGGGCAAATACGTCTTTATTGTCTACTATCCTGACGCGATCCCCGATGAGGACAGCGGCGATGGCGTCGTGCTCAGAGATCTGGAGATTGAAGCGCAGTCCGAGCACAGCTTTGACTTCAAGATGACCGACTTTGTCTCCTGGAACTGCCTCAGCTGCCCGTGGCTCTACATCTTTGACGGCAAGCAGCACGTGCGGGCCTTTGAAATTCTTAAAGACGTCGTCGGACGCCGCCGCAAGACCACCCGCACCTACCCGTTGCCCGCCAGCGCTCGCCATGACGGCCGCGTTACGCTGCGCATCCAGGAGGAAAAGGACGAGATCACCCACCTCGACCACCTCGAAGTGCGCGTCGGTGACCACACGCTCACCCCGCGCACCGACGACGCCGCCCACCAGGCCAAGCTCCAGGCCATCG
>CAKZKQ010000686.1 GCA_937123825.1 uncultured Pseudomonadota bacterium | reverse complement strand
CGCACCGGCTCATTGCGCCAGCGTCTGCTCAACGAGCACAAGCGCCAGCAGGCCATCGACACCCTCAACTCCATCGCCAGACCGCTGCACAACTCGGCCCAGGTGCGCCGAGGCCCCGAGCTGGTCGGCCACCAGGAGGCCCTGGAGACGCTCACAGCGCTGATGGGGGGCAAGGATCGGCTGGCGGCGGTGGTCGTGGGGCCGGAGTTGGCGGGCAAGAGCGCCCTCATTCACCAGTGGCTGCGCCAGGCAGGCCCCGACAAGCCTTTGGTCTACGCCACAAGCGGCGCGCAGCTCATCGCGGGCATGAGCGGCCTGGGGCAGTGGCAGGCCAGAGTGCGCCGCGTGATGGAGGCCGCCGAGTTGACGGGCGCGGTCCTCTACTTTGAAAACCTGGGGGACATCTTTGGCGACCGGGGTCACGTGGACATGCCCAGCGCGCTGAAGCCCTTTTTGGAGGCGGGCCGGGTGCGACTGCTGGGGGAGTTGTCGCCCGAGGCGCAGGGCCTCTTTGAGAGCCGCCACGTGGGCTTTTTTGGGTGCCTGAGCCGCATCCGCGTGGATCCGCTCGACGCCGATCAGGCCGCCGAGGCGCTGCGCCGCCGCATGATGTGGCAGCGCGAACATCAGCCCGACCGCCCCACGCTTGGCGCCGAGGCCATCACGCCGCTGGTTGATCTGGTCGAGCGCTACATGCCTTACCAGGCCTTCCCCGGCAAAGCCGTGCGGCTCTTTGAGGAGCTGCGCGACGTGGCCGAAAAGCAGCCCCGAGGCGCCGACGGCTCCTGGCCCCCCATCGGAGAGGCCCAGATCTACGACGCGTTCGCGGCCCGCAGCGGCATCCCGGCCTTTTTGCTGCGCGAGGACCAGGCGCTGCGGCGCGAAACCCTCGAAGCGTCGCTCTCCAAGCGCCTCATCGGCCAAAAAGACGCCGTGCGCCGGGTGGCCCAGAGCCTCTGTGTGGTCAAAGCCCGGTTGCAGCCGGCGGGCAAACCCCTGGCGACCTACCTCTTTGTGGGACCCACCGGGGTGGGTAAGACCGAAATGGCCCGCTCGCTGGCGGACGTGCTCTTCTCTGACGCCAGCAGCCGTCTGGTGCGCTTTGACATGAGCGAATACATGGACGCCGAGGCCGCCGACCGGCTCATCCGAGGCACCCAGCGCGGCGAAGGAATCCTGACCCGACAGATCCGCCGCCAGCCCTTCTGCGTGCTCCTCCTTGATGAGATTGAAAAGGCCCACCCGGCGGTCTTTGACCTCCTCTTGCAGGTCTGCGGCGAGGGGCGCTTGACCGACGCACGGGGGCGCACGGCCTATTTTCACAACGCCCTCATCATCATGACCAGCAACCTGGGCGCCGCCCACCGCCGGGAGTCCATCGGCGTGGGCGCCGTGCCCGAAGGCGACCGCGCGCATTATCAAAAATTCATCGAGTCGTCGTTCAGGCCAGAGTTCATCGGTCGCCTTGACAGCGTGGTGATCTTTGAGCCGCTGACCGCCCCTCAAATTCAGGAGGTGGCCCAGATCGTCTTGCGGCAGTTGTGCGGGCGCAGAGGGCTGATGGAGTCGGGCGTGGCGTTGAAGGTGACCCCGGCAGCGCTCGAGCGACTGGCCAGCGACGCATACGCGCCCGAGTACGGCGCCCGTGCGCTGCGTCGCCATATGGAAGCGCATCTGATCACGCCCATCAGCGCTTTGCTGGCCGCCCTGCCCCCCAGCAAACACGGCGGTGTGCTCCATGCGCGCCTTGAGGGCGAACCCAGCCAGACAGGGCCCCATCCAACGGCGCGCGAGCAACACGGCGAGCTGGTCTTTGAGCTTCAGCGTGGGCGCGGCAACGCTGCATCGCGCCAGGACATGCGTTCGGCGCTGGAGGTCAGCGCCTGGCGGCGCCACATGGACGACATCCTTGACTCATCGAGTGCCTTCCAAGTCGTCGACCGCCTCCAGTTCCTGACCTCTCAGTTGACCACGGCGAGCGCGGTCATGGACGACCACAGGGTGGCGTCAGACATGCGGGCGCTGCGCCGGGAGCACCACCGCCTGCAACGGGTGTGGAAGGCCGTTGAGGGACACAAAGAAGAGCTGGAGTTGATGGAAGAGATGGCCATGAGCGCCCTCTTTGAAGGCACTGCCACCCAAGATTACGCCCGAGAGGCCCAAAAACGCTGGGGTGACTCCGTCGTCGACCTGACCGAGCTGCTGCTGGCCCCGGAGCCCCACCGCGACAGCGTCACGCTCCTGATCCAGGAGTTGGACAAAAACCGGGGCTTTGATCTTTGGCTGGTGGGGTTCTTGAGCCAGGCCCTGCAACGCTCCTGGCAAGTGGTCGCCCACATCGACGGCGCGCCAACCCCCGAGGGGGTGGTGTGGCACGAGGATGTGCGCTGGGGGCCGCCGACCGAGCCCTCCGAAGCCATTGACGCCATCGTCCGAGAGACGCGCAGCTTCCAGAACGTCCTGCTTCGAGTCAACGGCCCGGGGCTGGGCGCGCTGATGGCCCTTGAGGTGGGCCTGCACCGATGGCCCGCCCCCCACTCCAAAGACCCCACCGCGCAGGCCAATCTCCTGTGTCACTGCATATCGCCGCGCACCGAGTTCAGCCAAAAAGAGTGGCGCGAAGATCCAGGGCTCTATCCCCCTGCGCCGCTGCCTGAAGACGAGGTCAGCGCCCGACAGGCTGTGCGCCGGGTGACGCCCGACCAGACCACGGTCTACGTCGGCCGAGCCCAGCGTCAGTTGAACGCCGACCCCAAAGGTTATTGGGCGCAGCTTGAGGCGGTGGCGCTGGCCCATTTGAGGTTGCTCGAAGACGGTGATCTGCGCGAAGACACCGTCCTCTTTGAAGAGCGCGTGGGCAAAACCACACAGGATCCGCAAGAGGAGGCGACGTGAACATCACCGTCCCCATCTACCAAGCTCGCCATAAAGGCCATCAGACCTGGGCCACGCTGGGGCTTGGCCCCTATACCCAGGTCCGCAACGGCCGCAACCCGATGAAGCTGCGCCAGTCCATCGAGGGCGCCCTGGTCAGTCAGGCCACCAAAATGGAGCCGGGCCAGTTGGTGGCGCTGGAGATGACGCGCCGGATCAAGGTGGTGCAGGCAAGGTTGACGCTGACGCTGCGCTCGGAAGGGAAGCGGCGCAAGTTCTCGGGGGTCTTTCCCCTGGTCCACGAGCCGCGCTGGTTCAACGACGACACCCAACATGTGGTGATCTACCACCCGCTGCGCCAACTGGAGTGGTTTGCGCTCAACCCTGACCAACCGCTCGAAACGCAGGCGGCGCGCTATTTTCAGTCGGTGTGGGGTCATATTGGCGCCGACCACCTCGATGACCTGCGCGCGCCGCCCAAAATGGCGCTCTCGTCGCTCTCGATGACGGTCTGGCCCAAGATGCTCCTGGACAAGCTGCCGGACAAGAAGCAGGGGCTCTGGGACGACCTCAACGCCTCGGCCATCAAGGGCCAAAAGCCCGCCAGCCAGCGCCGCCAGGGCATGAAGGTCTTGCCAGGGCTGGGCGAAAACCTGACGCGGCAAGCCGCCGCCGAACACTTGAACATGGGCATGGTCCGAGAGCCCTACCGGGGTCACCTGCGGCGCGTGCTCTGCGGCAGCCGCAAGCGCTCGACCATCCTCGTGGGCCCCTCGGGGTCCGGCAAGAGCGTGCTGCTGCGCCGTCTGGTGGGCGACCTGCTGGAGTCGGACGACTACGCGTCCCACCAAAACCTCGACCGGGTTCACTCGGTGTGGCACTTGAGGGGGCGTGGCCTGGTCGCCGGGAGGGCGTATGGGGGGGATTGGGGAGGGCGCTGCGTGGAGGTGCTGGGGGACGTCCAGCGCCGACCGGTGGTGCTGTGGTTTGACGACCTGA
Organism: uncultured Pseudomonadota bacterium; assembly: GCA_937123825.1. Lineage (GTDB taxonomy): Bacteria > Myxococcota_A > Bradymonadia > Bradymonadales > CAKZKQ01. The sequence goes on along the minus strand of CAKZKQ010000686.1, from coordinate 6,148 downwards.
CCTCATTTGGAAAGCTGGGCCAGAGCCGCGACAGCAGCCGCAGTTTGGCAGACTTTTTCCGGGGTCCTCTCTCGCGCGGCGAGCTGCTGGTGGTTGGAGAGGCGACCCCGGAGCAGCTGCAGCGCCTGGAGGAAGACGCGCCGTCGTTTGCCGCCCTGTTGACCCAAATCCAGGTGCACAGCACCACCCACGACCAGACCCTGCAGTTGATGATCCACGAGACGCGCCAGTTGGAGCGCCGCCACAGGGTCTTGTTCAACCCTACGACGCTCCAAACGGCGCTGGAGATGACCACGGCGCTCTTGTCTGGCTCCTCGCAGCCGGGCGCAGCGCTGGCGGTGATGCGGCGGCTAGCGCAGGAGGCCCAGGCCCAGGGCGACGGCCAGCGCCCAGCGCCGCAGACGTGGCTCGACCCTCAGACGGGCGTGGGACCGCAGAAGGTGGTCGAGTTGATGGCCCAGCGCACCGGCTTGCCCAAAGAGCTGCTGGCCCCCAGCGCGGCGCTGGATCTGGAGGCGCTGCGCGCGCGTTTTGAGGCGCGCATCGCGGGCCAGCCCCAGGCCATCACAGAGATGGTGCAGCTCATCGCCCGGATCCGGGCCGGGTTGACGGATCCGGGCCGCCCGTACGGCGTTTTTCTCTTCACAGGCCCCACGGGCACGGGCAAGACGGCGCTGGCGCGCACGCTGGCGTCGGTGCTCTACAGCGATCCGGGGCGTTTGGTTCGGCTGGACATGAGCGAGTTTTCCCATCCGGGGGCCGCCGCGCGCTTGATCGGGGACCGCTGGGCGCCGCAAGGCATGTTGACCCAGCGTCTGCGCGAGCAGCCCTTCTGCGTGGTGCTTCTGGACGAGATCGAGAAGGCCCACCCGTCGATCCTGAACCTGCTCTTGCAGCTCTTTGATGAGGGGCGTTTGACGGACGCCTCGGGCAAGCGCGCCGACTTTACCCATGCGGTCGTCATCATGACCAGCAACCTGGGCGCGCGCAGTCAGTCTCCGGTGGGCTTCTTTGAGACCCCAGAGGGGATCATGCTCGATGTGCAGCGCGCGGTGGAGGGATTTTTTGCCCCCGAACTCTTCAACCGGATCGATCGGATCGTGCCCTTCAGGCCGTTGACCCCGCAGGTGGCCGCCAATGTGACGCGGATTGCCATGACGGCGCTGCTGATGCGGCGCGGTCTGACCGAGCGGCACATTTTTGTGGAGGCACACGACTCAGTCATTGACGAGGTTGTCCAGGCGGCCTTCAGCCCGGCGCGCGGCGCCCGCGCCTTGGAGCAGTACCTCGACACCCACATCGGGGGGTTGTTGGCCGAGCACATTACGCGCTCTCCCAACAGCTCCATGCAGATGATCCGCCTCTTCTCACACGGGGGTCAGTACAAGGCGCTGGCACAGAGCCTGGGTGAGATGGAGCCGCTGATGGGTCAGTGGTTCATGGAGCCACTGCTCAAAGAGCCGCCCAAAGCGCTCCAGGGTCGGCTGGGCAAGGCGCTTGAGGGGGTGGAACAGATCGAGGACTCCCAGGCGCTCGAAGCGCTCAGCGAGGCTTTGCGCCATCACCTGCGCCAACACAACCTGGGCCGCAGCGGCCACGCCGACAAGGTCTACAGCCTGGATACCATGCGCCAGTCGCTCAAAGCTCTGCGCAACCGCCTGGAGATGCTGCTGGAGTCTATCCCGGACGAGGAAGACGACCCAGAAATGCTCGAAGCACAGACCTTCACGCGTCTGTCACGCAGCGCGCGCTACTACCGCAAACCCGACGAGTTTCAGATCTTTGACCCGCGTTACCTGGCCGCGCCGCCCGCAGTGGTGGACCGAAACAGCATGCTCGGGGCGCTGGCCCAGGTCAGCTTCTTGGACAGGGCGCTGAAGTTGGTCCACGACCCGCAAGAGCACGCTGTCTTTATCGAGTTGCTCTCCATGGGACACCAGGGGTCCGAGCACTCCGGGGCGCTGATGACCGGGTTGATCCGGGCTTACTGCGACCATCGGGGCAAGCTGGAGGCCTGCGCAGGGTGGCACACCAACGGGACGCTGGTCGAGCCGCCCGCCGAACACGCCCTGACGCTGATGCGGGGCTTTGAACACGTCATGTTGAAGCTGGTGGGCCTGTGTGTCCTCGATACTTATAAGGATGAAGAGGGCTGTCACCTGCTTCAAACTCTGGCGCAGATGCCCGAGGTGGTCCGTGTGCGCGTATGGTCCGCGCCGCCCGATGAAGACGTGCGCACCCACCTGATGGCCCACCGTGAGGCCAGCACCCGTTTTGAGTCGGCCCTCGAAGCCCAACTCACCCCGCTGCCCCCCGATCCGTCGCGTTTGCTGCCGGTGGTGCGCACCATGCGCCAGGAGCCTCTTGAAGGCGAGGAGTCGCTGGTGGAGTGGGAAGATTTCCTGTTGGGCCAGACCGGCAGCGCCAGGGTCAAGGGCATTGAAGAGGCCCTTGGGCCGCTGTGGCTGCTCAAACAAGGCGGGATTTGCTCCTGAAGGGGCTTTTTGCTAGTTTGCCATCAAGACTGTACGAGGAGAACAACGCAACGCGCGTTCAGCAATAATTTCTCAGGAAAGATAGCTTTTCCCAGAAATCGGTCATCCAGCCCTGACAAACAACCCAGGCGCGTTCAGGGTCATGGGGCCGACTCATCAGGAGAGAGAGGAAACCATGAGGCTACGGAACCTTGCCCCGTTATCTCTGGTGGCGCTGTGGGCCCTGTCGGGCTGCAGTGACACTGAGGGAGACAGCAACATCGGTGACATCGCGATTCCGCCCAGCGTGCGGATCGAGGCCAGCCCCACGGCCGGGGCTTCGCCTTTGGAGGTGACGTTCAAAGCGGAGCTGCTCAGCGGCACCGAGCCGGTCATTTTTGGCTGGGACTTTGGAGATGGTTCCGTGCCGGTGCAGGGTCAGGAGGTGACCCACACCTTTGGCGAGGCTGGTGAGTTTACGGTGACATTGGTGGCGGGCAACAGCGCAGGGGAGGACACCGACGAGGTGGAGATCCGCGTGGCGCAGCCGTTGATGGTCACCGCCACGGCCGATCCCGAAGAGGGCCGCAACCCTCTGGAGATCAACTTTGATGCGACCATCACAGGGGGCGTAGAGCCTTTTGAGATCGGTTGGGAGTTTGGCGACGGCGGCGTGTCGAGCGACGAAGACCCGGCCTACACCTACCAGAACTCCGGGGCGTTCAAGGCGACCGTGACGGTCACCGACGCGGCGGGCCTGGAGGCCAGCGCCGAGTTGGAGATCAACGTGGCGCAGAACGACGAGCCCTTCGCCACGATCGTGGCCGATCCCGCCACTGGCGTGGCACCGCTCGACGTGTCATTTGAGGCCAACGTCACCGGAGGAGATGGTGCGTTGACCTTTGCCTGGGACTTTGGCGACGGCGACACCAGCGATCAGGAGAACCCCTCGCACAGCTACTCGGAGGCGGGCACCTTCGCGGTCACGCTGACGGTCTCCGACGAAGACGGCGACGAGTCGATCGCGGCGGCCGAGGTCGTGGTCCTCGAAGACCTGACGCCCACGTTGGAGATCAGCGGCTCGCCGTTGGCCGGCGTGGAGCCGTTGGAGGTGGCCTTTGAGGCCACCGTCCAGGGCGGCAACGAGCCCGTGGCCATCAACTGGAACTTTGGCGACGAGAGCACCTCGATTCTGGAGGATCCCACCCACACCTTCACCCAGGCTGGCACCTTCACCGTGACCGCCACCGCCATCGACGACGACGGCGACGAAGTCACCCAGACCCTGGAGGTCGTGGTCGAGGGCGACCTGGAGCCCGAGGTCGAGGCCACTGTGGATCCGGCCGAAGGCGTGGCGCCGCTCTCAGTGACGCTGGGCTGCCAGGTGTCTGAAGGCACCGGCAACGCGCCCTTTGAGTTCCGCTGGGATCTGGGCGACGGTCAGCGCTCCGAGTTGCAGAACCCCACCCACGTCTACACCCAGGCGGGTCAGTACACCGCCACCTGCACCGTCACCGACGCCGACGGCGATGAGGTCGCCGCGCAGGTGTCTATCAACGTGGCCACCGACCTGGTGCCCGAGGTGGTCATCCAAGCCGATCCAGCTTCGGGCCTGGCGCCGCTGCAAGTCGCCTTTGAGGCCACCGTCCTTGGCGGCGACGCCCCCTTTGAGTTCGAATGGGACTTTGCGGGTCTGGGTCAGTCCGAAGAGCAGCAGCCCGGCTTCACTTTTGAGGAGCCCGGCAGCTACCTGGTGACCGTCACGGTCACCGACGCCGACGGCGACACCGCCTCGGCCGCGCTGGACATCCCCGTGGGGACCGACGACGCACCCATCGTGGAGATCACCGCCGACCCCGCCGAGGGGATCGCCCCGCTGGAGGTGGCCTTCAACTCCGAGATCGCCGGCGGCAACGAGCCGGTTGAGATCGAGTGGGACTTTGGCGATGGCAACTCGTCCATCCAGCAAGACCCGACCCACACCTTCACCCAGCCGGGCACCTTCACCGTGACCGCCACGGTCACCGACGACGACGGCGACACCAGCACCGACACGCTGGAGATTGTGGTGGACGCGGATCTGGAGCCTCAGATCACGGCCACGGCCGACGTGCAGGAAGGCATCGCGCCGCTGACAGTCGCCTTCAACTGTGATGTGGCCGAGGGCACCGGCAACGCGCCCTTTGAGTTTGCCTGGAACTTTGGCAACGGCGTCACCTCGACGCTGGCCAGCCCCACCTTCACCTACACCGAAGCGGGCACCTTCACCGCCACCTGCACCGTCACCGACGCCGACGGCGATGAAGTCACCGCCGAGGCGGGCGTGATTGAGGTTGAAGAAGACCTGGAGCCCGAGGTTGAGATCGTGGCCAACCCGCTGGCGGGCGTGGCGCCCCTGGAGGTTTCCTTTGAGGCCAACGCCACCGGCGGCAACGGCCCGCTGACCTTTGCCTGGAACTTTGGCGACGGCGCGACCAGCGACGAGCAAAACCCGACCCACACCTACACCGAGGTGGGCACGTTTGAGGCCACCGTGACGGTCACCGACCGCAACGACGACGTGGACGTTGAGCGCGTGCAGATTTCGGTCGGCTCCAACCAGATCCCGGCGGTGGAGATCACCGCTGGCCCCGAGGCAGGCCCCGCGCCGCTGACGGTCATCTTCTCCTGCAGCGTGACCGAGGGCACCGGCAACGCGCCCTTCGAGTTCGCCTGGAACTTTGGCGACGGCAACACCTCGGAGCTGCGCAATCCCATCCACACCTACACCGAGATCGGCAACTTCACCGCCACCTGCACCGTCACCGACCGCTTTGGTCAGGAAGGTCAGGGCACCATCAGCATCGACGCCCAGGACCCCAACCAGCCGCCGGTCATCGACGCGCTGACGGTCAACAACGGCGTCGAAGGCACCGAGCAGACCTGCGCCGCCATCGGCCGCACGGTGATGAACCTGGAAGTGGCCGCCACCGACCCCAACGAAGACGCGCTGGACTTTGAGTGGAGCTTCACCTCCGTGCCTCAGGGTGCCAGCCCCGAGTTCACCAGCCCCACCGCCCGCAACACCTCGTTTGCGGTGCCGCTGCAGGCTGGCGACTACGAGATCCTCGTGCGTGTGCGCGATGGCCGAGGCGGCGTCGCCTCCCAGAGCGTCACCATCACCGCCCAGGGTCCCGGCGCTGTGACCATCAACTCCCCGGTGGACCCGGCCCCCGGAGATGCTGGCCTGCCCTACCCCGAGACCTTTGAAGCGGCGGTCAGCACCGAGTGCGGCCTGCCCTTTGTGGGCATGCCCGTGCGCTGGGAAGCGACTGGCGCGACGGTGGGCGAAGTGATCGAGCCCGGCGACGAGAGCAACCGCACCCAGGCGACCGTGATCATGGGCTGTGACCCTGCCGTGGACGCCGTGGTGACCGCCAACGTGGGCGAGATCAGCCAGAGCGTCACCATCGACGTTGAGGTTGGCCCCGCCAGCGATGTCTTCTACCAGGCCGAGACCAACATTCAGATCACCGACGCCGACGGCAACCTCCAGCCGATGACGGTCTTCTTTGAGGCCGCCGACGTCTGCGGGAACGTGGTGAACGAAGAGGCCGTTGAAGGCCTTAACGTGGAACTCTTTGGTCGGGCTTGCTTCGGCAATGAGGCCTGCGGCCGGGGCAGCGTGACCTTCA
>CAKZKQ010000685.1 GCA_937123825.1 uncultured Pseudomonadota bacterium | reverse complement strand
GAGGCGAAAGTGGTTCGTTTTTGGGGGCCGGATGGGCGCTTTTGGAGCCTTGAAGAGCCTTACAAGGGGTTTGTGGTCGGCGGTGGAGGCTTGAGGAGCTTTCCAAGGGGTCGTGCAGCAGGTGGAGCTGATGGTTTTGATGCCTGCGCCTATGTGCGGCTTGAGTTGGGGGCTCGATAGGCGGCGAAGCTCGCCTTTCTGCCGGCCTCTGCTTGCACCACAGGCGTGGCTTCTCCGCTTCAAAGGCCGTCTGGATAGGCGGCCGATGGCTCGTCTTTCTGCCGACTTTTGTGGGGACAACGACGCTGGTTCTTAACTTCGCAAGGCCGCTTGGCCAGCGGGCTGTCGCCGCCTGCCTTCGCCCTTCATTGACTTGCAACAACGTTGGTTCTCAACTTCCAGGGCCGCTCGGCCAGCGGGCTGTCGCCGCCTGCCTTCGCCCGTGGGATTCTGACTAAAAGTGGGCCGTTGAGGCAGCTTTAGGGGATTTTTTGGCAACTGGGAGGGGGTGAGGGCCGATAACGTGGGTTGTTTGGGTTGGTTTGGGTCTGCAAGGAGGACAACAACCGTGACAACCTACGAGAACCTCAAGGCCTGGGAAAAGGCCATGGAGTTGGCCGCTGCGTTCTACGAAGTGTCTCAACGGTGGCCCACAGCCGAGCGCTTTGGTTTGACCGCCCAGGTGCGACGCGCCGCCGTCTCCGTTCCCTCAAACATCGCCGAAGGACAAGGTCGAGCCAGCCGGGCCGACCGAATGCACTTTCTCCACACCGCACGGGGCTCACTCTTCGAACTCCAAACCCAGCTCAAGCTGGCCAAAAGACTCGACTACACCATCCACAACGACCCCCTGCCCCTATCCAACCAAACCCTCCGCCTCATCAACGGCCTCATAAGACACTACAAACAAGCACCATAAACCCCACCAACCCCCAAGAAGAAAAGGCCAAACAAGCCACCTCAGCAGCCCATCCAGCCCTCAAAACCCAACCCAGGGGCCCACAAGCCGCCAAACCAGCCCATCCGACACCCCAAAAAACGAAACACTTTCGCCTCAATGCCCCACTCGTACCGGCGAAGCCAAGAACCCACCCATCACAAATGCCATAAGTGAGCGCAGCGAACGCACCACAAGGGAGCGAGCAAAGCGAGCGACCGAACCACAAGGAAGCCAAGCGCAGCGCGGCGACCGAACCAAAAGGGCAGCCAAGCGCAGCGCGGCAACCGAACCGTGAGCGCGCCCCGCGCTCACCAGGGCAAGCGCTGTCCGTTTTGGTGCCAGAAGGTGCAGGTGTTGTCGAGGTTGGTGTGGTCGATGCGGTCGAGGAGGCCTTTGGCGGATTCTTGGGTGGAGATGCCGTTGTGGCCGGTCATGTCGGTGGCGACCATGCCGGGGTGGAGGAGTGCGACGGAGACGCCTTCGGGTTTGAGGTCGTGGCTGAGGCTCATGGCGGCCATGTTCACGGCGGCTTTGGACATGCGGTAGCCGTAGTAGCGGCCGGAGGTGTTGTCTTCGATGGAGCCCATGCGGCTGGTGACGATGGCGACCTTGCCGCCGGAGGGGATGTTGTTTTTGAGGGCTTTGGTGACGCGCAGGGGGCCGACAGAGTTGACCTCAAATTGCCAGCGGACGCTGTCGAAGAGGCCTTCGTCGTCGAGCAGGTCGCGGTTGAGGATGCCGGCGTTGTTGATGAGGACGTCGATTTTGCGGTCGCCGAGCCACTGGGACAGGGACTGGACGGAGGCGTCGTCGGTGACGTCGACGCCTTCTTTGACTTCCACGCCGAGGTTTTGAAGCTCCTGGGAGGGCTTGCGGCAGGCGGCGATGACCTCTTCGCCGCGGGCTTTGAGTTGACGGCAGAGTTCCAGACCAATGCCGCGGTTGGCGCCTGTGACAAGAACGGTACCCATGATTCTCTTCTCCTTTCCAAAGTGGGACCAGGCTTGGGCCCGGTGTTCAGGACGTCGACAAAGTTGTACGTCCTACATGATGACGTTGGCACCTGGGCGATGCCTGAAAAGTGACATGAACCTGGTTTTTAATGGGCCTGTGACCCACGGTGCGGTCCGGGGAAAGGTTTTGAGCCATTGCGTCTGAAACGTTTCCCAAAATGGAGCGACAGTGAAAGACCGGGGTGTGTGGCGTTTGTGGTTCAGCGCGAACAAAGACGGGCGGATATTAGACACGTTCCACCAAAAGACCAGTCGGGTTGGAGCAACGCAGGCCGCAAAGCTTGGCGATGGCTTTTGCTGAGGACGGCATACCAAAGAGAACGCCGTTTTCGAGATAAAATCGCGCGGCTGGGCGCCGGGGCGCTCAGATTGGCATGGAGAACGGTGACGACGGCGTTGACGGCGTGTGTGGTGGGCGGATGGCTGCAGGTTGGTGGACGGCGCTGACGGGATCGGCTTGACCGCCGCGCCTTGCGGGGTCCAAAATCGGTTGATGCGAATCCAGGCGAACAAAAACCACAAAGGGGAGGTACGATGAGCGAGGGAACGGCTGCCAAGCAGGACAGCAAGCTGGAGGGCTCTGGCGAACAGGGCTCGTCGGGCTCTGGCAAGAAGGGGATGCCACTTTACACCAAGATCCTGCTGGGCATGGCGGTGGGTGTGGTGTTGGGGTTGTTGATTGGTCCCAACTCGTCGCTTTTGCCCAAGACCGGGGCGGCGTTGTCGTCCAAGGCGGTGGTGTATCAGACCAGCTCGACCGAGGCGGACAAGCTCCAGACGTTGGCGATGGGGGTCAAAGAGGCTTCAATCGTTGAGGAGATCCCCGCTGAGGGTGAAAAGCCCGGCTTGCTCAAGGTGGAGTGGAAGCTGACCCCGGCGATGCTCCTGAAACAGAAGGCCAAGAAGGTCAAAGGCGCCGAGGAGGCAGAGGCAGGCTCGGTGATCTCGGGTTGGGTCAAGGACCAGCCTGAGCAAGTTCAGCGTTACGCGCCGTTGGGGCGCGGGTTGATCGATTGGACGGAGTGGATCGGTCGGCTTTTCCTGGCGTTGATCAAGATGGTTGTCGTGCCATTGGTCTTCTTCTCCCTTGTGGTGGGCGTGGCCTCGCTGGGTGATTTCCGCAAGCTGGGGCGCCTGGGTGGGCGCACCATCGGGTTCTTTACGGGCACCACGGTGGTGGCGCTGGTCTTTGGCGTGGGTCTGGCCAACATCATCCAGCCGGGGCACCTGCTCTCGGCCGAGGACCGGGCGTTGTTGCTCTCATCGTATGAAGAGGGTGCGGGGGGCGCGGTGGCCAACGCCGCCGACGCGCCGTCCTTTGTGGACCAGCTCATCAGCATCGTGCCGACCAACCCAATCGGTGCTTTGGCCAAGGGCGAAATGCTCCAGGTGATCTTCTTTGCCTTGATGTTGGGGATCGCGCTGACGTTTTTGAAGGATGGCCGCTCCAAGCTGGTGGTGGATCTCTTTGACCGCCTCAACGAGGCGATGGTCATGCTGGTGCACATCGCGATGAAGCTGGCGCCCTTTGGTGTGGCGGCGTTGCTCTTCAAGGTGGTGGGCAGCACGGGGATCTCGGTGCTCTTTGCACTGGCGGTTTACGGCGTGGTGGTCTTGTTGGGCCTGGGGCTGCACATGGTCATCACGTACGGTTTGGTGGTGAAGTTTGGGGCCAAGTTGCCATTTCTGGGCTTCATAGGGGCCATCAAAGAGGCGATGCTGGTGGCCTTCTCGACGTCGAGCTCATCGGCCACGCTGCCAGTCACCAAGGAATGCTGTGAGTCCAACCTGAAGGTCAGCCCAGAGGTGTCGAGCTTTGTCTTGCCGCTGGGCGCCACGGTCAACATGGACGGCACGGCGCTCTACCAGGGTGTGGCGGCGATTTTCATCGCGCAGATTTACGGCATGGATCTGACGCTGGCGGACCAGGCGACCATCGTGGGCTCGGCGACGCTGGCCAGTGTGGGCGCGGCGGGTGTGCCCGGGGCCGGGATGATCACGCTGGCGCTGGTCTTGACGGCCATCGGGGTGCCGACCGAAGGACTGGCGCTGGTTTTGGGCGTCGACCGTTTGCTGGACATGTTCCGCACGGCCACCAACGTGGTGGGCGACTCGACGGCGACGGCCTTTATGGCGCGCCTTGAGGGCGAAAAGATTGGGATCGTGACGGACGCCGAGGACATGAGCAACCCAGAGCTGGGCTTTGAAGGCCGCCTCGACGGCGGCCCCCACTCGGTGGACCCCGACTGAGCCCCTTCCCCCTCTTGCCTTCACTCGATGCTGGTCAGCCGCCTTTGGCCAGCACCCATTCACAACAAAGACAATGAAATCAGCCCCATACCAAAGACCGGGGTGAAGGTGCTGGTGTCGCCGTCATCGCTGGTGATGCTGATGATGTCGGCCCCCACAAAGGCATTGGGGACCAGCCCAAAGAAGGCCCCAGAGACCCACTCGGCCGAGAGTCGGGTGACGACGTCCAGACCGGTGGCCTCGACAATGGCATCGCCGCCGTCCTGCTCACCCCCCACAAAAATCGCTGCGCGCCGGATGCTGTAGGTCCCCAGGCGAACCCTGGCCCGCAGCGCCCAGGCCGCTGGGACAATTTCATAGCGGGCCTCAGAGGCCGCCATCAGCCGCGTCGAAGACTGCGCGTTGAAGCCTCCCCCATCGTCCTCGCTGCTGGAAATCTGGACATAAGCCTCGGACTGAAAGCCAAGCCCCGCCATGGCAGACCACGTCAAACGCCGTCCCCTGGCCGACAAGAGCCTCACCTGACCGGACAGGCGCGTCATGCCAGAGGACTCGGCGTTGAAGTCCTCGTCCAGCTCCAGCGGGATGTACGTGGTGTTGGAGTTGTTGTGCTCCAATTGGGCGCGAAAGTGCCACGAGAGCGCGTCGGGGTTGTCAATCCAGGCGTAATACCCCACCAGATCAAAGATGGTGTTGCCGGTTGAGGAGATGGCGTCGGGGTTGGAGAGCGTGCGCGTCATGCTGGCAAAGCGCCCATCGATCCCCCAACCACCGGGGTGATACCCAGCGCTGACATCCAAATCCACGGAAAACTCATCGCCATCAAGGCTGGGCACGCCCAGATCCCCGGCAAAGATCCACGGAGAGTCGCTCTTCTTGGCCCCCTCCTGAGCACCACAAGGCGACGCCAGCGACGACACCCCGGCAGCCACAACCGCCGACCACAGCACAACCTTCGTTCTTTTCATCATCGTCCTTCTCTTGTTCCCTTTCCATGGCCTGTCGCTGCACAGAGCCCACCACTGACTCCCTCATGAAAACCTGACGGACGCTTTGTGCAGATAGAATGTGATCCAAGAGAGGTTGCTCCGACACCGTCACCAAGGGATGCGGCAGGCCGAACCAGGCATAAAAGCCTTTTGAATGGCGCGCACAAGTGCCCAGGATACCGCCCACCTTTAGGGCGTGTTTGCAAAATCTCCCATCGACATGCGGCCCGATGACACCGATCCCGTCGTCATCGATGCTCAACGGGTCAAAGACCCGCCTGCGCTCGTCTCCTCGGCCTCGATGCCATCGCCCTCGCCTGCCTCGGTCCTATTTTGCAAACACGCCCTAGAACGCCGCACAACCCCATCCAAGGCACACTCCGACACAGGGCGACATCAGGGGCTCAAAGCGCCCTGGCGCTGGATGCACATCGAAGATGCCTGTTTTTGAACGCGCAGGTGTCCTCTGGCCCCTACAAAAGCGGCAACAGACACAAACACGGCTTTAAAATGGGTGTGACAGCGACAAACGCTGACGACCTACCCCGGCTGGCGTGTGGGAGCATGCCCTGTCAACAAGGGAGGCGAACCGCCGCGCCCGTCTTTGGGGGCGCATCAGAGGATTCATTCAGAAGACGCTGTTTGGGGTAAAGGGCCTCAAAAGCGGGTCTTCTTGTGCGGTGTATTGCCTTGTCAAAGGGTCCACATGCTCCCAAACCACGGCCAAAGCCGATTCCGCGTTCGCAAGCAGGACATCAAACAACGACACCCCAACCTGCTGCGATATGGTGAGCTGCCATGGGCAACCTCTGTGGATGCATTCTGAACGCCTCACCCCACCGTTTAATTCGAGAACGCCACACTTTTATGCTCCCAGAGCAAAGATACCCCAAAACGCCCCTGCACAAATCACAACTTGCCCAGTTCCCCCACTGCCCACCCGCCCCCGTCAGGCGGGGCAACAAGCGAACTTCATTCACCAAAATTTACTGCGGTGTGCGCAAATGAGACACATTGATAGGCATCCATATTGCATGGAGCCATGGTTATGCTGTCAGCCTTCACCAGGGGCCAGCTCTGAGCACAAACGATAGGACGAATGGAGGCGCCCTGGAGGGCGACATCATTGATGAGACCGCTGATTATTCTGGCTGCTTGTGGGCTGCTGGTGTCGATGTCTGCCTGTGGAGGCGATGACACCAACTACAGTGGTGGTCAGGGCACTGAAAACAACGACACCAACAACGACGGGAACAACCAGGGCAACAACGATCCGGGCAACAATGACCCGGGCAACAACGATCCGGGCAACAATGATCCGGGCAATAACGATCCTGGCAACAATGACCCGGGCAACAACGACGTGCCTGACGCGGGGGTGCCGGACGCCGATGAGGAAGACGGCGGCACGGTACCGGACAGCGACACCATCGGTGGGGGTTGCAACAGCGACCGGGATTGTTCGTTGGGCGAGCTTTGTGTGGGGGCCAACCCTCAGTTTGGCATTGAGGGTTACTGCACGATCCTGGACTGCGAGACGAGCGCCGACTGCGACTTCCCGCAAGGCGGGGACTTTTGCTGCTCCAACTTTGGCGACTTCCGGGGTTGCTTCCGCGAGCGCGACGGCGCCGTCTGCGGCGAAGAGGAAGGCCAACAGAACGACCCCTGCGTTGAGGGCGGCCAGAGCGACTGCGACGGCCAGGACGGGCTTTACTGTGTGGCCTTTTACGGGGACGAGAGCGCCATCTGCATGGACTCATGCGACCCCAACAACGACCAGTGCCCCAGCGACACCTACTGCTACCAGACCCAGCCTGGCTTTGGCATCTGTGTGCCGCACGGTGACGATCCGGCCTACGAAGACTGCCGCGAGGATCCTTTCGCCTGTGATCAGGACCTGATCTGCGTGCAGAACGTGCAGGACGACCCCCACAGATACTGCGCCAGCCTGTGCAGCCGCGACAGTCAGTGCGGGGACGATGAGTGGTGCCAGATCTACCCGCAGCAGCAAACCGGCGTTTGCAGCCCGCTTGGTGACATTGAGGACGGCGAAACCTGCACCGAAGACCGCTTTGGATGCGGCGAAGACCTCTTCTGTCTCAACGAAGGCACCCGCTACGCGCGCTGCACCTCGACTTGCCGTCGGGACCGCGACTGTGACGAGGAGGCGGGCTTCTTCTGCCAGATTTACGATGAGGCCAACAGCCTGGGCCTGTGCGCACTGCCCGGCGACCGCGGCAACGGCGAGCCTTGCGGCGACGATCCCTTTGCCTGCGCCCCGCGCGCGGTCTGCATCGGCGGCTACAACAACACCTTCAACCCCGACGCCTACTGCGCCGAGGACTGCACCGATGACCCTGGCCTGTGCGGAGAGGGCTTCTACTGCCAGGACTTCGGCATGGTCTCCTACTGCCAGCCCGACGGACCTCAGGACAACGGTGACCCCTGCGACGGCCCGCTGGACTGCGCCGAAGAGAACTTCTGCCTGCAGGGCGAAGATGACGAGCGCTTCTGCGCAGGCGTCTGCAACCGCGACGAGGAGTGCAACGAAGGCGAATACTGCACCGGCGACCTGGAGACAGAGGGTGTCTGCTACCCGTTTGGCGACATTGAGGGCGGTCAATCCTGCGACGGCGAGGCACTCGGCTGCGAGGCAGGAGCCTTCTGCGGCGGTCCCGAGCCGGTCTGCATCCCCGATTGCACCGACGACCCCAACTCCTGCCCCAGCGGCATGACCTGCTTGGAAGACAACGGCTTTGGCCAGCGCTACTGCTACCCGTTTGGCGACGACGAGGTCTTTGAGTCCTGCGAAGGCCCCTACGACTGCGAGCCCGGCTCTTACTGCTCCGGCACCGGCCCCGATCGCCAGTGCCTACCCGGCTGCGCCACCGACATCGACTGCCCCAACGACTACTGGTGCTACCGCTCCCGGACCTGGAGCCAGTGCCTGCCCGACGGCGAAAACACCACCGGGATGAGCTGCGCCGACAACAGCTTCGACTGCGCCGAAGACCACCTGTGCCTCTACGAAGGCACCGAAGACGCCTTCTGCGTCGAAGACTGCACCGGCTTCGCAGACGCCTGCGGCGACGGCGAAGTCTGCCGCTACTTCGGCTTCGGCCTGAACCTGTGCTACCCCATCGGCGAGCGCGAGGTCGGCACCGGCTGCTCCGACGACGCCCAGTCATGCAACGAAGAGTCCATCTGCGTCGGTGTCGGCCGCCAGAACGCCTTCTGCGCCCAGCTGTGCACCTTCGACACCGACGTCTGCCCCGAAGGCACCGAATGCGTCTTCTCGCAAGGTGGCCTGGGCACCTGCATCCCCGGCGACTTCGATCCCGGCGACCCCATCGACGGCGGCGGCCCCCTCTGATCCCTCTCTCCCCTTCCAGCACACTAAAGCCCCCATCAAACGCGCACAGCGTTCGATGGGGGCTTTTTTGCAGTCGATTCACGCAGACAATTTTGTGATTGGCTTGGCGCTCGATTCGAGCAGGAGGCTTTGCTGGGGGAACGTAATTGTTCCTGCAGGTGCCTTCGTTGCGGGGCTGGCGGTTGATTCAAGCAGGTGGCTTCGTTGGATGGACGGCGGTTGATTCACACAGTGGGCTTTGTTGGAAGACCCAAGTGGTTAGAGTCAGGCGATTATAGCGCTCACTGGCGGGGTCACGTCGCTGGGATTTGGGCTTTGCTGTGAGAACGCGCTTGATTTG
>CAKZKQ010000684.1 GCA_937123825.1 uncultured Pseudomonadota bacterium | reverse complement strand
GGGGTTGTCACAGACGGGGCCGTGGGCGCTGCTTGAGGCGGCGGCGCGTCGGGCCAGAGCACACACATCGGGTTGATTGTCGGGCGGCGACCTGCGCGTTGCCAGAGGGTGAACGCACGCGGACGCTTGATCGTTCCTGAAGATCACGTTCCATGAGGAGGGTCGATGGTAAAGGGGGGTGGCCGTCTTCTGGGCAAAGCGTTCGTGGACGCCTCCATGGTGCACCTTGATTTTGGGACGAACGCTCGGGACGAAGTGTGACGACGCTTGCGTCCGGGGGCCTTCAACGGACATCAAGGCCGCACGACTCTTCCGCTGGCTCACGAGAATGCCTACACAACGTGTGGCATCCACAACCCGCGGCGGCGACGGCCTCCGACCGTATCACATCGAACCCCGAATCAGCGCCGGACGACAGCAATCGACCCAGCGTACATCTCCATTCCTGGCGCGGTGGCGTTATCTACTAACCCGCCCAGAAGACAGACCTACCAAATCTTTATGATCGACTCGACCTGTCTGTCAACGCTCGTCATCGAAAGTCCACCATCTCGGCCGCACGCGCGGCGAAAAATCTCCGCGTCGGCAAAGGCCTTCAAGGCCAACAAACGGCCCGGAACCTGAGGCGCCTTGTGAACCAGCGCCGCCAGATAACTGCCGCGCGGGTTGTCCTCGGCCTCCTCCATGATGATCTCCATATCCAGCGGGGTGGGCAGGGAGCCCGCGCCGTGGCGCTTGAGCAGCGCCTTGGCCGCCACCTGCATCTCCCCGCAGGCCAGCATCCCGGCCCGATCCGCCGTCACATTGCCGTGGCGGCGCCAGGCGCCGATCGCGTAGCGGGCCGGCGACACCACCCAGCGCATGTACTCCTCAGAGACGTGCTCCATGGCAAAGTCGGCCGTCAAAAAGAGCGCGTGCTCTTGATGGATGTGCCCGCACTGCTGGCCAATGGTGAAGAGCATCTCGTCTTCGTCCAAAATGTCCAGCAGCGCCCGGTCCAACACAATCGACGCCACCGAGTCGATCACCAACGCCTGGGCGTCAAAGTCTCCAGACTGCTCGGTGATGTAGAGCTTCGGAGCCTCGGCCATGCCCAGCACCGTCACCGCGCGGGCCACCATCTGGTGCAGCCACGCGTCGGACTCAGCGTCCGTCTGGCGCGCCGCCAGGACCCCTTCGCGCAGGCGCTCGGCGTCCAGGTTGGAGGTCGCCTCCAGCGCCATCTTGACGGGCTTGGCCCTGCCGAGCGTCCCCGAGACCTTGGTGTCGCGCCCAAAGGCGTAACCCCGGGGGGTCTCTTTGCGCGTGGAGGTGCTGTTGCGCTTGCGCTCCTGGATGTAGCGCTGAAAATCAAATTGCATCGATCTCACTCCCTGATTCGTCACAGCACTTGTTGTACGACACGATGAAGGCGCTGGGCAAAAGGCTCGCCCTTGCGCCTGGGCATTTTGGAGTGGGGGCCAGCCCCCAGACCCACGTTTATTGCCGCAGTCCGAGCGCGCTGAGCTCTGCGCCCAGGCCTTCCCGGTATGACGGATAGACAAGGCTGAAGCCCGGCAGCGCCGCGATGGCGCCGTTGCTGTAGCGGTTGCTGTTGCGCCAGAAGCTGGCCGCGTAGGGCCGCTCCTTGGCGTAATCTTCCAGGCTCATTACCGATGGCGCGGGGATCGAAGGCGCCTGCTCAAGGAGCCAGGAGACCATCTCGCGGACCTGAAACGACTGGCCGTCGGTCAAGATGTAGGGCTGGCCCGGCGCGCCGTCGCGCAGCAGCGCCTCGGTGCCCATCGCCACGTCGTCGCGGTGAACCCTGGCGCTCCACTTCTGACCGCCGTCCACCAACACAAACTGCCCCTTGAGCAGCCGCCCGATGATCGTTCGCCCCGGGCCGTAGATCCCCGGCATCCGCGCGCTCATCACGCGCCACCCTTGCGCCTTGCCGACCTCAAAAAAGAGCGCCTCGCTTTCGGCGCGCCGCTGCCCTCTGGCCGTGCTGGGCGCAAGCGGCGTCTGCTCGTCCACCGACTGCCCGTCCGAGCTGCCGTAGACCGACGTCGCGCTCCAATACACCACCGCGCGCACCGGCCAGGCTGACATCGCCTCCAGCGCGCCGCGCACCGGCGCCAGATGGTCGCCCTCTCCAGAGAGCGTCGGCACCGAATAGACCACGTCCAATGGCCCTTCGATCGACTCGGGCAAGACCGGCGGCCCTGCCCCAATCTCCCACGCGACCACGTTGACCCCAGCGGCCGCCAACGCTTGGCCGCGCTGACCGCCAGGGCCGCGCACCGTCGCCCAGACCTTGACCCCCTGCGACATCAGCCGCCGGGCAAGCTCCTGACCACAGTACCCACACCCCAAAATGATCGCTTCGGGCGCCAACGCCCCGGGCTGCTCAGAAGGCATAATTCACCGTCACATGAAGCTGAAACGCCTGCGGATCGCCAGACAAGGGCTCTCCGCGCCCATCGCCAAGCCCCCGCAGGGTTCCCTCAAGTTGCTCGCTGTACAACCCCTCAAACCCCAGCCGCATGCCCTCAAAGAGCATCAACGCCCCCGACACACCGCCGCCCACAAGGTTGGTCCCGTACATATCGTTGTTGAAGGCATCCAAAACCGCATCAGAACCGATCATCACACCCACAAGGCGCACCTGACCCTGACCCACCACGTCCGCGCGGCCAAGCTGCAAACCCGCCTCAAGCGCCGTGGCGTGATCCGACCCCGGACCCGACGCCCCCAGGTTGTGGGCCGCGTGCACATCAAAGATCAGTTCCATGGCCTCGGCCAACGGCGTGCTGACCTCCAGACGCAGGCGCAGCACAGTAAAGTCGCTGGCCAGACCGTCGTTGACCAAACGGCGAGTGATCTCTTCCTGGGCCTGTGTGTCGTCGGTGTCGGTGGTGTTGGCCGTAAAGCCCACTGGACGCAGACCCACGCGCAGATCCCCACGCGCGATCCCACGGCCCAGCCTGCGGTGGCCCACCACATCAAAGTACCCCAGGTCCACCGACACCTGCACCGAACCCAAAGCCCAGCTCGCCCCGGTCTCAATCCCCAAAATATAGGTCTCGTCGCCGCCGTCGGGCTGACCGGCCGAGAGGTAACCCACCCCGGCGTTGAAATGCGCCCGCGCCCAGGTCCCGCCGTCCTCTTCACGCAGGTAATCCACCCACAACCCCGGCAGGCGCACGTCGTCGTCCCAAACCAGACCGCCGCGCCGCCACGGCGCCGCCCACTGGCCCACCACCAACTGCAGCTCCGGGGCCATCGACACGGCGCTGGAAATCCAGGCCTCGTCCAGGCTCACCAGACGCCCATCGCTGGCAAAGGTCCCCAGCGGCGCCCAGGGCGTGTTGGCCGCCGTCACATCGCCGCTGCGCAGCGCCAGACGCGCCTTGATGAACTCACCGGGAGAGGCCGCGTTGACCCCCAGGCGAAACGCCTGCTCGGGGCCGCTGGCCAACTTGTCCGAGCTGTTGCCTGCAAAGAGAAAAACGCCGCGGTAGCGCAGCGCCAGTTCAGCGGTGGGCTCAACCTTGATCGCCTGCGCTGCTGCCGCCGAAGGCCACGCCACAACCACCGCAAGCAAACTCGCCGCGATCCACTTCCAGCCTCTGTCCACCAACGCCCCTCCTGTCTAAGAGCGGGGGCTGTGCATGGGGGCCAGCCCCCAAACCCCCGCCAGGACCCGCGGGTCCTGGACCTGCATCTTTTTGTCTTGTATCCAGGTATCCAACCATCCCCAAAAGGGATTGACCGCACTGCGATGCACCTCAACACCGATGCGGCAGAGCGTCAACCCGGTCCCGACACTTTGGAGCGACACCATGACCGAATCCAAACGCCCGCAAGGCCTCCAAACTCAGCTTGTCCACGCCGGGGAGCACGACTACAACGGGGCCGTGACCACCCCCATTTTCCAGAGCGCCACCTACCGTGAAGAGCCCGGCACCACGCGCTACGCCGACGTGCGCTACGTGCGCCTGAACAACACCCCCAACCACGACGTCCTGTGCCAGAAGCTGGCCACCATCTGCGAAGGCTCCAGCGCCATGGTCATGTCCTCGGGCATGGCCGCCATCAGCAACACCTTTATGGCCCTGCTGCGCCACGGCGACCACATCCTGGCCCAGGACTGCCTCTACGGCGGCACCCGAGGCTTCCTCACCCGCGAAGCCGAGCGCATGGGCATCGAGGTCAGCTTCATCGACGGCCGCTGGCCCGAGAGCTGGTCCCAACACCTGCGCCCCAACACCCGCATGATCTACGTCGAGGCCATGACCAACCCACTGGTACAGGTCGCCGATCTGGCCCAGGTCGTCACCTTCTCCTACAACCACGGCCTCCTGTCGGTCATCGACAACACCTTCGCCTCGCCGGTCAACTTCAAACCCCTCAAGCTTGGCTTCGACGTCGAAATCCACAGCGCCACCAAATACCTCGGCGGACACTCCGACGTGGTCGCGGGCGCCGTCATCGGCCAGCGACGCTTCATCGACGACATCACCCGCACCCTCAACCACACCGGCGGCTGCCTCGACCCCCACGCCTGCTTCCTGCTCCAGCGCGGCATGAAGACCCTGGGGCTGCGCGTCAAAGCACAAAACGCCGGGGCCATGGCCATCGCCAAAACCCTCCTGAACCACAGCGCCGTTGCCCAGGTTCACTACGCCGGGCTCCCCTCTCACCCCGACCACGCCATCGCCAGCGACCTCTTCAAGGGCTTTGGCGGTGTGCTGAGCTTTGAACTCCACGGCGGCAAACCCCACGCCATGGCCCTCATCGAAGCCCTCACCCTGCCCACGCTCGCCCCCAGCCTCGGCGGCGTCGAAACCCTCATCACCCTGCCAGCGACCTCGTCACACGCAGGCGTCCCCGCCGATGAACGGCTCAAAATGGGCATTACCGATGGTTTGGTACGCGTGGCGGTGGGCATTGAAGACCCAGAAGACCTCTGCCACGACTTCCGGCAGGCCCTCGACAGCCTCCTGCCAAAAGAAGAAGAGCAAGCGTAGCCTCACAAAGAGGTCGTTTTGATGGCCTCAATCAACTCCAGAATCGGCTCGCCCTCAAAATCGCGGAAGTCCACCACCACCTGCTTTGAGGACAACTCCGGGGCTGGACCATCAAACCCGGGCAGCATCAACACCGCCAGGCGGCGGCCGCGCTTGCGCATCAACATCAAGACCTGACGCACCGCAGGCTGCTCCAAGACCCGCTCCTTGCCGCTGTCGACCACCACAGCCACCAACCGCACAGAGGAGAGCCTGGAGACCACATCGGGCTCCAACGGCCCCGAGCGCTCCCAGGGATCCAACCAGGCCAGCATCCCGCGCTCCGAGAGCCACGACCCAATCCGCGACGCCGGACGCTGCCCACCAGGGCGGTGCAGGACCAACACGTCGGGCTCACCCAACGCCTCTTTGGCCACCACCTCCAACGCCGCCGCCTCTCGACTGCGCCCCACCGTCACCGCGCGAGACATCTCGACGACCACCGGCGGATCACGATGGGCATCCGGACCCATGGGGTCGATCAACTTCAACTTCTGGTCGCACACACAGCAAGACATCCAACGCAGGCCGCGCTCAAGGCGCCTCTCGGCCTGAAGCGCTGTCACGGGCGTCCCGCAGGACCCGCACACAAAACCGGGCTTGCGCGACACCGTACCGGCCTGCGCCGCCCCCTCCAGGAAGCTGACCACATAGGACTCAAAATGACGCAGCGCCCCGCTCTTGGCCGCCCCATCGTAACGCAGCGACAGCTCACCAATCTGCGCACTGTAGACATTGAGCTCTATCGCGCACCGCCCCCCCATGTGGGCTCGCCACCAAGCCCCTCGCTTCCAAATCCGCTCCAGTGAAAAAACCCGCGAGCGCGACAACCGCGTCACCAGACGGCCATAGATGGCATCGACCGGGCCCTTGAACGCGACCCGCGACATAAAGGCAGTCTCGAAAATCTCAGGCGGCTCATCCTCGACAGACTCAGGCAAGAGGAGCTGGCCCTTTCGACGCAGCGCGCGGTCGCCTTCAATGAGCGACATCGCCGCCATCAAGCGCAGCAAGCGGCGCTGCTGAGCGTCCAGCCCAGGACAGCGCTCCAACGTCGGCCAGCTCGCCCCTTGAACCAGCGAAGACTCGGCGATCTGCCCCTGACGCTGCGCATCGGCCCGCGCCACCTGACGCAACTGCGCCAACTGGTCATCCAGAACATCGGGATCAATCAAAAGATGGTCGCCGATGCCTGCCCAGCGCAGCAACCCATGACGGCGGCGCCGCTCAAGCGCCTGACGCATTTGCTGGGGCGACCAGGGCTCGGGGACCTGCCCGGACGCTCTGGCGGCGCGGGCCAACCACCACGCGCGCACAAAGGCCATGCCGGCCTCCTTGGCCTTGTCCAGCGCCCGCTCCAACAAGATGTCGTAAGACTGCTCTTCCGTCATGACCCACCGGTGCTCAACACGTGTCCAAACACACTCCAGGGCACGCTGCAAACCGTTGTATACCAAGACGCAGCGCCCCACCAACATCCAGGCCGCCGCCAGCCGCGACAAAAGCACCTTGACGGGCGGATCGAGGTTGTTTACCGTCGGCGACAACGGCATCGACGGAGGCCAGCGTGAAGCACAACCTCAACGACCTGCTGGGCGATCTGCGCCAGATCCTCCACGGTGAACCCAACAACGCATCCTGGGAGGCGCTCAAGGCTCGCCTTGAACGCGCCTATGTCATCGAAGGGCTCCTGGATGATGTCGTGCTGGACTACGTGCGCGAGGCGCTGTTGACCTCCTGGCCGCAGCACTACGGCCCCCTGCTGGACATGTGGCTGGCCTGCACCGCGCCCGACATTGATGAACACAAGCTGCGCCGCAGCAAAGAAGACCGCGACCGGCGGCTGCTCTACAAACTGGGTCGGATGGTGGTCGTGACCGGCTGGTGAACCCATGAGCACACCCCCTCGCTGGGGCCTGGACCCTCAAACCACTTTTCTCAACCACGGCTCCTTTGGCGCCTGCCCCATCCAAGTCCTGGAACACCAGCGCCAGATTCGCGACCAACTCGAATCCCAGCCGCTGCGCTTCTTCCTGCGCCAATACCTGCCGCTGCTCGATCAAGCTCGCCATAAGCTGGCCGACTTTGTCGGCGCCGACAGCAGCGACCTGGTCTTTGTCAACAACGCCACCCAGGGCGTCGGCGCTGTGGTCCACGCCTGGCCACTCAAAGCCGGTGACCACATCCTGGTCCTCAACCAGGGCTACGGCGCCTGCACGCTGGCCGCCAAACACGCCGCCGACCGCGCCGGGGCCTCGCTGGTCACCGCCCACATCCCCTTCCCCATCCAAGACCCCCAGCAGGCCATCGACGCCATCCTCGACGCCGTCACCCCGCGCACCTCGCTGGCGATCATCGACCACATCACCAGCGCCACCGGCCTGGTCCTGCCCATCAAAGACATCGTGGCGCAGCTCAAAGCCCGAGGGGTCGAAACGCTCGTCGACGGCGCCCACGCCCCTGGCATGGTTCCCCTTGACCTCGACGCGCTCGGCGCCGCCTTCTACACCGGCAACTGCCACAAGTGGATATGCTCCCCCAAAGGCGCCGCGCTCCTCCACGCCCGCGCCGACATGCAACCCATCCTAGAGCCCCTGACCATCAGCCACGGCTTTGGTCTAAAGCACCTGACGCGCCCCGCGCTGCACGATCACTTTGACTGGCCCGGCACCCTCGACCCCAGCGCCTGGCTCTCGGTGCCCTGCGCCATCGACACCATGGGCGCTGCGCTGCCTGGCGGCTGGCCTGCGCTGCGCGATCACAACCACCAACTGGTCCTCAAGGCCAGAGCGCTCCTGTGCGACGCCCTCAATATCGCACCACCAGCCCCCAAATCCATGATCGGCTCGTTGGCCGCTGTGCCGCTGCCCGATGGTCAGCCCTTCGCGGTCGAAACCTTCTTCTCCTGTGACCCATTGCACGATCGGCTCCTCGATGAGCACCAGATCGAGGTCCCAATCATCTCATGGCCAAGCCAGCCCAGCAGGCTCTTGCGAGTCTCTGCACAACTCTACAACAGCCTGCCCCAATACCAGACGCTGGCCGACGCCCTGCCCGCCGCCCTGACCGGCGCCTGATCCCCCCACAAACAACCCTCAGGCCAAGCCATGCCCCTTGTCACCGCCATTGACGCCGTTCTGCCTGCACTCGAAACGCTCTTTGAACAAGATCCGCTCGGCGCCATGCAAATGCGCGGTTTGTTGGCCGATCCTGACCTGATTGACGAGTTGCGCGTCGACCACACAAGCGCCCCGCGCGGAGCGCTGTGTCGCAAAGGAACCTTTTATGGCCTCTACGCCCGCGATGACGCGACGGCTTCGTTGCTCCTGGACGAACTTGACTGGCCCCATCAAACCATCTCCTTTGCCGCACTGCCCGAGCGCTGGTTGAGACTGATCCAAGCCCGCGGCCAGATTCAATGGCAACAGCCCTGCCAACGCCACCACCTGCCCCCCCACGCGCCGACCCCGCACCAACGCGCTAAACAACTCACCAGCCTTACGCATGAGGACATCAAACGGATTCTAACCTGGTGGCCTTACGGGGACCCTGCTGAGGACAAAGATCGGGCCTATGCTGCGCGCTTGATAGGGCGCGGCCTGGCGACAGGTTGGCGTCAGGACGGTGAGTTGGTGTGCTGGGCACTGGCGGGCGAAGACCGCGCCCTGGGCATGCTACACACAATGGAAGCCTGGAGGAGGCGCGGGATCGCGGCCAGCGTGGTGGCGGCCTTGACCGCTGCCGTGCGACAACGCGGCTTCATACCTCACGGCTACGTCATCGAGGGCAACGCAGGCCCGCTGGGAATTGTCAAAACCCTGGGCTACATTCCCAGCGCCGAAACGTATTTCTGGCTCGGATGCGAGCCCCAGATCCCCTCATAAAAGCAACGACGACACATCGCAGCGCTCAAAACCCCCAAAAATCCCTTCGCTCGTCCCCTTGTTGAGGACAAAACCCCATCGTTGGGTTTAGAATCATGGCAGACACGTCAAAAGACGAGTTCATACCCATGCCCACTGCGCGACACCGCAGTGGACCTATCGTCGGCGCAGACCGCATGGGAATGGTCAGTCATACCAAAATGCAAATGAAAGGCTTGCTTTGTAGCGAGCAATGATGGATGGCCAGGACCTCGGGATGAGCGCAGCTGTGGCAGCGCCACCGCAAGCGAGTTCCGTGGTTCTGGGCGCCATCAGGGCC
>CAKZKQ010000683.1 GCA_937123825.1 uncultured Pseudomonadota bacterium | reverse complement strand
GGTGATGACCGGCGGCTCGTCGCCCACCACGATCTCCACGGTCTGGACGTCCTGACCGCCGTCGCCGTCGGTGACGATGAGGGTCAAGGTGTAGGTGCCGCTGGCGGTGTAGGTGTGGGTGGCCTCGACCAGATCCACGCCTTCATCGGCCTCGGTGCCGTCGCCCCAGCTCCAGGTGTAGGTCAGCGGGTCAGCGTCGCCGGCGGGGTCGGTGGCCGAAGCCGTGGCCGTCCCAGCAACGCTCTCACCAAAGAAACCAGCCTCCAGCGTATCGATCTCCGGCGGCAGGTTGTTGATGAAGACCGACTGGGTCGCCACAGACGTCAGCGCGTCGGGATCAATGACTGTCAGGGTCACGATGTAGGTGTTGTTGTCGGCGTAGGTGTGGTTGACCTCAGTCAAGTCCACGCCTTCAACCGGGTCGGTGCCGTCGCCAAAGTCCCAACGGTAGGTCAACTCCTGGTTGGTGGGATCCTGGGCGGAGGCCGAGAAGGACAAGGACTGCGCCTCGTCGCCCGTGGTGGGGATGACCACCTCCACAAGGCTGGGGGCGGCGGTGTCGATGTTGACCGTACGGGAGATGGTGACCAGACCGCCGTCGCTGTCCAGCACCGTCAACGAGAGGGTGTAGGTCCCCGCATCGGTGTAGACGTGGTCAACCTCGGTCAGGTCCACGCCCTGCTCGGTGTTGGGCTCTTGATCGGTGCCGTCGCCAAAGTTCCAGATGTAGGTCAACTCATCGGCGCCGGGATCAATCGCCTCGGCCTCAAAGCCCAGCGACTCACCCTCGGAGCCGGTGAAGTCACCGGTGAGGCTGGTGATGAGCGGCGCGACGTTGCGCACGATCAACTCGCGGGTTTCGGTGCTCAGGCCGCCATCCTCATCGGTCACAACCACGGTCACCTCAAAGGTGCCGTCGTCAGGATAGGTGTGGGCGGCGCTGGTCACGTCGGCGCCTTCAAACGAAGGACCGTCCTCAAACGTCCACGCAAAGCCCAGCGTGTCGGCGGGCACGTCGCTGGCCACCACAAAGAACTCTGCCTCGGAACCCTCGTCCACTTCCTCGGGACCGCTCAGCGCGGCGATGTTCGGGTCGGCGTTGGCCACCTCAATCTGCACCTGCTGGGTCACTTCGCCGCCGTCATCGTCGGTGACGGTCAGAGTGATGGTGAAGGTGCCGTTGTCGCCGTAGGCGTGCTCGGCCTGACGGCCCGGGGTCGGCTCGGTGCCGTCGCCCCAGTTCCAGGAGAAGGTCAGCGGATCAAACTCGCGGGCGGGATCGACCGCCAGCGCTTCAACCCCAAAGCGCACCCCTTCGACGCCCTCTTCGGGCACCACAAAGTCAGTGATCTCGGGATCGACGTTGGCCACCTCGACCTCAAGCGAGCGGCTGACCACGTCCACGCCGTCGGTGACGGTCAGGGTGACGGTGAAGGTGCCGTTGTCACGGTAGGCGTGAACCACTTCGGTCAAGTCCACGCCCGTCTGCACGGGGGTGTTGTCGCCAAAGTCCCAGCGGTAGGTCAGCTCATCGCCCGCGGCGTCGCTGGCCGCGCCCTCAAAGGACAGGATCTGGGCTTCAACGCCTTCGGTGTCGCCTTCGAGCGCCGAAATGACCGGTGCCTGGTTGCCAACCTCGATGATGAGCGTACGGGTGGCGGTGCCGCCGTCGCCATCGGTGACGGTCAAGCGCAGCGTAAAGAGCCCGGCGTCACGGTAGAGATGATTGACCTCGGTCAGATCGCCGGCGCTTTGCTGGGGCGAGCCGTCGCCAAAGTCCCAGGTGTAGGTCAGCGGGTCGGCGTCGCCGGCGGGGTCGGTGGCCGCGGCTTCAAAAGCAAAGGTGGTGTTTTCGAGCCCTTCAGTGTCGCCGTCCAACGTGGCGATCGACGGAGGCAGGTTGGCCACCGTCACGTTCTGAACGCGCTCGGTGGTGCTGATGCCGTCGGAGACGCGCAAGGTGACGGTAAACTGGCCGTCGTCGGCCCAGGTGTGCTCGATGGTGGTGGCGTCGACACCGGTGATGGGGTCGGAGCCGTCATCAAAGAGCCAGGTGTAGGTCAGCTCATCGGCGCCCGAATCGACCGCCAGCGCGGTGAAGGTCACGGCGCGGGCCTCGTTGGCCTCGTTGGGGCCCACAAACTCCACGATGTCAGGGGCGACGTTGCCCACTTCGATTTCGCGGGTGGCGGTGGAGGTGCCGCCTTCGTCGTCGGTGACCGTCAGCGTGATCACAAACGTGCCCTCACCCAGGTAGGTGTGGTTGGCGGTCTGACCCGTGACCGGCTCGGAGCCGTCGCCAAAGTCCCAGCGGTAGGAGAGCGGGTCGTTTTCACCGGCGGGGTCGGTGGCGATGGCCGCCACAGCGATGACCACGCCTTCATCGGCGGTGTCGGGGGCAGCGACCTCTTGAATCTGAGGCGCCACGTTGGCCACAGCCACCGTGAGCGTCGCCGCCGCAGAGCCATCGGGATCGGTGGCGGTCAGCGTCAGGGTGTAGTTGCCATCTTCGGCGTAGGTGTGGGTGACCTCGGTCAGGTCCACGGCGCTCTGCTGGGGCGAGCCGTCGCCGAAGTCCCAGGTGTAGATGATGTTGTCGTTGCCGGGCTCAATGGCCAGCGCCTCAAAGGACACCGCCGAGCCTTCCAGACCTTCGGTGTCGCCCTCAAGGGAGACAATCGAGGGGGCCTGACCGCCGACGTTGACAGTGCGGGTGACTGTGGTGGTGCCGCCGTCCTCGTCGTTGACGGTCAAAGAGAGGGTGTAGGTGCCGCTGGCGGCGTAGACGTGGTTGACCGCGTCTTCATCAACACCGGTGATGGGCTCGGAGCCATCGCCAAAGTTCCACACGTAGGTCAACGTGTCATCGCCGGGGTCGGAGACATCCGCGTTGAAGGCAAAGGTCTCGCCCTCGGCACCGGTGAAGTCCCCGGTGATGCTGTCCACGCGCGGGTTGACGTTGGCCACGGCCACCGCCGAGATGCTCACGTCCTCGTCCTCGCCATCCGAGACGGTCACGGTGACAAAGTAGTTGCCGTTGTCGGCGTAGGTGTGGTCGACCTCGCGGCCAGTGGCGGTGTTGCCGTCGCCAAAGTCCCAGGTGAAGGTCAGGTCATCGCCGCCCACGTCGCTGGCCGCAGCGGCAAACGACAGCGAGGATCCCTCAAGGCCCGTGTCGGGCACGGTGGTGTCGGTGATGTTTGGAGGCAGGTTGTTGACCACCACGGTCACCGTCTCCACAGAAGAGGCCCCTTCCTGGTCGGTGACCGTCACCGTGACGGTGTAGGTGCCGCTTTCGGGGTAGACATGGCTCACTTCGGTGAGCCCAACGCCCGTCTGGGGGTCGGAGCCGTCGCCAAAGTCCCAGGTGTAGGTCAGCGGGCCAGTGTCCTCGGCCTCGGCTTCAAAGCTGAAGGTGTCGCCCTCATCGCCTTCAAGATCACCATCGACCGACACAATGTTGGGCGGCGCGTTGGTGACCACGACCACCACAGTCTCGGTGGTGGTGGCGCCGTCTTCATCGGTGACGGTCAGGGTGGCGGTGTAGGTGCCGGGCTGGGCGTAGTTGTGGCTGACATCGGCGCCGGTCTGAGGCGGCGTGCCATCGCCAAAGTCCCAACTGAAGGTCAGGCCGTCATCGCCGGGATCAGAGGCCTCACCCGAGAAGTTGAAGGTGGTGTCCACGTCGCCGTTGGGCGGATCGACCGAGATGTCGGTGATGGTCGGCGCGACGTTGCGGACCTGGACGGTGAAGGTGCGCTGGGCGCTGGTGCCGTCATCGTCGGTGGCGCGGAAGGTGACGGTGTAGGTCCCTTCGTCGGTGTAGGTGTGGGGCTCACGAATGAGCGTCGAGGTGCTGCCGGGCCCTTCGGTGCCGGTGGTGTCCGGCGTGCCGTCGCCCCAGGAGATGACCCAGTTGACGGTGTCGAGGTTGGCCTTGGTGAGGGTGCTGCGCCAGTCGCTGGTGGTGCCTTCGTTGAGGGTCGTGCCGCCGATGATGCCGGTCAGCGCAGGCGGAATGTTGTCGATGGAGACGGTGTCGGTCACGGTGGCGGTGCCGCCGTCGCCGTCGGTGACGGTCAGCCGCGCGGTGTAGGTGCCGTCATCGGCGTAGACGTGGTTGACGGAGGCGCCGTTGGCGGTGTTGCCGTCACCAAAATCCCAGGCAAAGGTCAGCGGGTCGCGGTTGCCCGCCGGATCCGATGCGGTGCCCGAGAAGGCCAGCGAGGCCGACTCGTCGCCGTCGGGGAAGACGCTGTTGGTGATGGTCGGGTTGACGTTGTTGATGGTGACGGTGGCGGTGTCGGTGGCGGTCTGGTTGATGCGGTCGGTCACGCGCACGCGCACTGTTGCTGTCCGCGTACCGTCATCGCCCACAAAGTTCACCGTGGCGCCGGTGGCATCATCAAACTGGCCGTCGTTGTCCAGGTCCCAGGCAAAGGAGATGGTGTCTCCGGTGCCGGTGGCCTGAAGCTGCGTGGTGGCCCCTTCGTTGACCGTGTAGGGACCGCGCGCATCGACCGTGGGAGGGTCGGGCTGCTCAAAAGCGGTCCACAGGTTGCGGAAGAACTGCACGTTCTGGTTGTCAGGGTGGTTGCCGCAGGCCTGATCAAAGATGTTGATGTCGGCCGTCATGACAAAGCGGTCTTCCTGGCGCACGAGGTCGTCCGACACCCCGTCGATGACCAACTGACCGCCGCGCACGGGGCTAAAGCAGGCGTAGCGCAGCGTGGTCATGCCGCTGGTGACGGCGCTGTTGCCCACCACCGTGCCGATCCGGGTGCAACCGCAGTCCACCTGACCGCTCTGAATCCTCAAGGAGAGCCCAATCTCCTGGGCCAAGGTGTTAAGAGCGTCGTTGGCCTGCCCGTGAAAACCAGAGTGCTCGCCCACACCCACAATGGCGCCGCCCGCGTTGTAGAAGTTGCGCAGCGTGGTCCGCTCGGCGGCGCTGAGCCCATCGCGGGGCACCATCAAAAAGACCACCTGATAGCTGCTCAGGTTGCCCAGCGTCTGGGTGTTGTCCACCCCCGCTGCACCGGCCTGCACCAACGCCGCGCGCAACTGCGCGTAGTTGAAGCCCTGGATGGTCCCATCACCAAAATAGAGCAGCGCTCGGTCGCCGCCCTGGGCTGCCGCTGGCGCACTCCAGGCCGCCAGGCAGAGCAACAACGACAAAGCCCCCCACAGCGCCTTGCCAAGCACGGAGCCTGAGCGCTTGTCAGGGGTCGAAATCGAACCTCCATCAAACATGGTACACCTCGTAGGTCTATGGTCTCTTGCAGTCATCCCAACCACAACAAATGTCTCCCCTTGTATCGTGGTCCGGCCCACAAATGGGAAAAGCACCGTTGTTGGCCAGCCGACGTGCGCTGTCCAAAATATTTAGAAAAACACCCTGCGCGTCGGGCGCAGATGACAATCCACAAAGAGGGAGGACCAGGGCACTACAAAACCGCAAATGCTTTGTCAACGCGCCTTCTGAATCTCAGCTTCAATGCGATACCGTCCACCTGCCCTCAGCAAAGAGGCAATCTCTCCAAAAGCTCTCAAAACAAGTCTGCGCACAGTCTGACGCCGTAACCCCATGAAGGCAAATATTGCACACCTTTATAAAGATGCTCACTTCTGGCGCGCAGTCGCGCCAGAGTCATGCGTCGGTCTAAGGAATGTGAAAAGGGTGGGGATGATGGGGCGAGCAGGGAAGCTCACCCCAGTGGGTTTGGTGGGGGGGGATAAAGGGAGGTGTTCAGCTTTGGAGGACAAAGTCATCGGGCTTGGCCGCCAACATTGAGCAGGGCAGCTCGCGCATGACTCGCTCGGCCGTGTTGCCGAGCAAAAATCCTTCCACGCCGCTGCGCCCCACGCTGCCCATGCACAACAAGTCCACATCGAGGCGCTTGGCCACCTCAACGATCACCTCCTCGGGCTGACCACTCAGCACGCGCGGCTCCCAGCTCACCCCCTTGAGATCATCGATGTCACAAAAGGCCTTGAGCCTCTCCATCAGTTCGTCGGTGTCATCGCGCACATGCTGGGACTCGGCCATGGGCATCTCGGAAGGATCGACGTACATCCCCATCCATTGCCTGGGCAGCACCAGCTTTACGTAGAGCACATCCACGTGGGCGCCGTAGAGCTGTGCAAGCTCACCGGCCCAGCCCAGCGCCCGGCGCGACGCCGCCGAAAAGTCCACCGCACACAGGATCCGCTTTGGCGCGGGCTTGTCGCCCTTGACCACCAACACCGGCCAGCGGCTGTGACGCACCAGACGGCTGCTGACCGAGCCCATCAACATCCGCTCCAGCGCGCTCTGCCCCGTGGCCCCAACCACCAGGAGGTCCCCTTCGTAGAGATCGGCCGTCTCCAAAATGGCCTGGGTCGGGCGCTGCGCGCTGGCCTCGCACGACACATCCACGTCCAAACCGGCCTTCAGGGCACCAAACGCACCATCCATCCGCCCCTCAACGCTCTTGAGCAGCGGCTCGTTGCTGTAAAGCACGTCCCGGTCGGTTTGCTCGCGAGAATCCGCGCGCGCCGCGCTCATCACCTCCCGATCCACATGCCCGGGCAGCGCGGTCACCGCGTGCACATCGGCGCCAACCTTGCCCGCAAGCCCAAGCGCGGTCTTGGCCGCCCACTGCGACTCTTTGGAAAAATCATAACCAACGACAATCTTCTTGATGAGCTGTTCCATGGATCATCACCTCCTGCTTGATGGGGTTTGCGTTCGACGACCACAGGCCATCGCAACACCAATGCCAACCCACCAGGGCAAAACCCAGAACAACGCACCGAACCCGTTGCACAGGGGTTCAAAATACTCGTTAATCCACCACAACCACGCCCCCAGAACCCCACCGAGCGCCCTGCGACGCGCACATTTTGCGTTCGGCGCGCACGCCGCGCATTCCACACCCCGACCCGTCGGGATGACCTAGGGCGTGTTTGCAAAATGGGACCGAGACAGGCGAGGGCGATGGCATCGAGGCCGAGGAGGCGAGCGCAGGCGGGTCTTTGACCCGTTGAGCATCGACGACGACGGGATCGGTGTCGTCGGGCCGCATGTCGATGGGAGATTTTGCAAACACGCCCTAGAACCAGTGCTTTGCAAAGCGTGCGCGGTTTGGTAAGGACGCACAAGAAGGACGCACAGGAACAACGCGCCCATGAGAGAATCCATGACGCACAAAGACCAGGACCAGACCGCGCCCAAACGAAAACCCGCCCGCGCGCGAGGCAAAAAAGCCCGCGCCAATGGCGTCGCCACGCGCAAAAAGGTCATCAAGACCGCCACCAGCATGTTCGCCGCCGCGGGCTATGAGGCCACCAGCCTGCGCCAAATCAGCGCTGGCGTTGGCATCGACCTGGCCACGCTCAAATACCACTTTGGAGACAAGGCCAACCTCTTCGCCGCCGTCTACCAGGATGGCCACGAGACCTTCATCGCCACCGTCTCCCCCCTGCTGAGCAACATCCAGGACATCGACACCCCTGAAGACGTCCAGGGCATCATCGTTCAACTCGTCGAGGTCCTCCAGGACGTCATCCTTGGGCAACCCGACTTCATCCGCATGTTCCTCTACCGCATCCTTGAAGACTCGTCCGACATCATCGACCTCGAAGACGAACTCCAGGACAACGCCGTCGCCCTCATCGACAGCGCCTTCCAAAACCTCATTGAGCGCGGCCTGATTCGCCCCATCGACACCCGCGCTTTTGTCACCATGCTCATCACCAGCATGCCCATATGGTTCGTCACCGCCGACGTCAAACCCTCCTGGATCGCCAACCCAAACCCCACGCTCAGCGCCGAGGGACGCCAACGCTCCACGCGCTTCCTCACCGACCTCTTCGCCAGGCTCCTGGTCCCCTCCCCCTGAACACGCACCACCACATCTGACCCCCGACCACCATTCTTCCATCAGATGATGGATAAAACGCTTGCGTGTGCCCTCTGAGCGCCTTAATATTCCATCAGGCGATGGATTTAAAACTCAGATTCAAAGAGGCAGACGCATGTTGCTGGAACAATGGTTGCCAGGCCCCGTCCGGGTCCGCATCAAACGCGCCGCCACAAACCTCAAGGCCGCCCGCGCCACCTGGCGGCAACCCGCGCGCCCCCTCTTTGAAACCCGGCACCGCCAGCCCCCTCCCATCGCAGGACAGTGGGTGACCATGAACGTCGTCGATGTCGTGCGACAAACCCCGCAGTCCATCACCATCCTCCTTGACGGCCCACCCCTGGCTCGGCCACCACACCCCGGTCAATTCATCACGCTGGGCGTCACCATCGACGGCCATCAAATCCGCCGCCCCTACTCACTGTGCACCGACCCACGCGCCCCAGGCCCCCTGGGCGTCACCGTCAAACGCGTCGCGGGCGGCCTGGTCTCCAACCACCTCAACGACCACCTCAAACCCGGAGACCAACTCTAGGTCTTTGGACCTTCTGGACAATTTGGACTGGCCCCACAAGGCGCCCAGGACCGCCGTCACCTGATCCTCATCGCCGCAGGCTCCGGCATCACCCCCATCATGAGCATCATCCGGGCCTTCTGCACTCGCGCACCACACGCCAAACTGGACCTCTTCTTTGGCAACCATGACCTGCAGAGCATCATCTTCCACAAAGAACTCAGCGCCCTGGCCCACGCCCACCTCAACCTCAACGTCACCCACGTCCTGAGCGCACCGCCCCCCAACCACCACGGCCCCCAAGGACGCCTCAACGCCGACACGCTGCGCAAACTGCTGCCCATCAACCCGCAGGCCCACTACCTCATCTGCGGCCCCGGCCCCATGATGGACGCCGCCCAAACACTGCTCCAAAACCACCCCATCCCACACGACCACATCCACACAGAGCGCTTCACCCCAAAACCCGCGCGCCCCACCAGCACCGCACCGCCCACCGGCGCCATCCACACCGTGCGCTTCTCACAACAACACCGCACGCTGAACGTCTCGGACAACCAAACCCTCCTCGAAGCCGGGCTGGCCGCTGGCATCGACATGCCCTTCTCGTGCGCCGTGGGCGGCTGCGGCGCCTGCCGCGTCAAGCTCATCTCGGGAGAAATCACCATGGCCCAGCACCACTGCCTCACACAGGACGCACTCGACAAGAACCACTGCCTGGCCTGTGTCTCAAAACCGCGCGGCCCCGTTGTCATCGACCTCTAGACCGCGTACCGTTTAAAACGAGCCTTGCGAGGGCGAGAAATCGCAGTCCAGTTCGAGAGAT
This sequence comes from uncultured Pseudomonadota bacterium, assembly GCA_937123825.1. Taxonomy (GTDB): domain Bacteria; phylum Myxococcota_A; class Bradymonadia; order Bradymonadales; genus CAKZKQ01. The sequence continues at coordinate 13 of CAKZKQ010000683.1, read as the reverse complement.
GCGAAAGGCTTGG
>CAKZKQ010000682.1 GCA_937123825.1 uncultured Pseudomonadota bacterium | reverse complement strand
AAGCAGCAAACGCATACACGGCGCTCTCTTCCAACCACGCCGTGCGCGCCAACCAACGCTTCACAAGCCCCTGTGCCCGAAGCCGCTGATTGTCCGCGACGCCCCCGTGGGTTCTGCCCGCCGGTTGCATGTAGATGACCTCTTCATAGCACACAAGCCGCGACTCGCCCTCCACAAACTCACACCCCCTGTCGCTGACGCTGATGCCTTGCCCCCTCCCATTGCACAGCTCTGCACACAAGCTCGGAGGCACGCCCTTGCCAAGCTTGTACGCCTCCATCACGCGCAGCTTATCGTCCGACGAAAGCTCCACGTCGTACGGCATCACGTCCCTGATTTCGACCGGCCCCCGGCGGTACTGATCTGGAGACGAACTCCAGCACCCCGAGGCACTGGCCACCATGGACGCGCCTGCAGCCACGGGCACCGCGCGGCGCACCAGCGCCTTAAACCACCCTGCCTCTGGTCTCTGAATCATGTCGCTCCTCATGCCCTGATACCAAAATGGAGACGTCCGACTCACTTTGGGACGGCCCTAACGGCGCCAGGACCCACGGAACTCACTCGCGGTGGCGATGCCACAGCTTCGCTCGTCCCGAGGTCCCTGACACTCGTTATTGCTCGCCCCAAAGCAAGCCTTTCGTCTCCATTTTGGTATGACGTTCTGGTTTTGCACCGATGGTTCCACTCCAAACACGCTCCCCCAACGGCCCCAACGTTGATCTCTTACACCCCATCTACGTATACCCATAGGCCGCAAGACTCAGACAGGAGCTCGGACCCATGGCCACCAAAAAAGACAAAGGCCCTCTTCCTCCGGATTACATCACCCTCTCGGGCTTCAAAAAACTCCAGGCGGAGTTTCAGAACCTGACCCGCGTGGAGAGACCCAAGACAGTGCAGGAAGTGGCCGACGCCGCAGCTCAGGGCGACCGCTCAGAGAACGCGGAGTACATCTACGGCAAAAAACGCCTGCGCGAGATCGACCGACGCCTTCGATGGCTCGACAAGCGCATGAACCACCTGACCGTCGTCGACCCAAAACACCAGTCGGGCGACAAGATCTTCTTTGGCGCCACCATCGTCCTTGAAGAAGACGATCAGGAGTTCACCTTCAAGATCGTCGGCAGCGATGAGATCGACTCCAACAACGGCCACATCAGTTGGCGCTCGCCCATTGGCCGCGCCCTGCTGGGCAAGCACCTCGACGATGAGGTCAAGGTCAAAACCCCCTCTGGCCAGCGCCTCTTCTATGTCCTGGAAGTCCGCTACGAATGACACCAAGAGTGCCGTCACCGTCCCACGGAGAGCTTGCAAGAGCGCGGGATGAGGGTGTTGGCCTGCTCACAGAGGATCTTGGCCTTCTCTTTCTGCCCCTGACGGTGGCGAAGCTGCGCCAGCGCACTCAGGAGCACCACAGAGCGCATCCCCTGACTGTAAGCGCGCTCCAACAAGGGCGCCGCCGCCTTCGCATCCTGGCGCGCCAACAAGGCTCGCCCCAAGACCAGTGCCCCCAAGCCATCAGAGCGCAGCTCATAAAACCGCCGTGCCAGCCCCAACGTCTTATCCGTGGAGGGCTCTGTGGACCAGAGGTACGACATCATCGCAGCGGTGGGCGTGCGCTCATTGCGCTTTAGCTCGGCGTCAAAAATGTCGGCGGCGCGGTGCAGGTTGACCAACGCGCGGTCGTTTTGACCGGCGGCCTTCATGGCCAACCCCAACGCCATCACAGACAACAGGTCATCGTGTTGCTTAAGCACACCATCCAGCATCTCCACGCCCACGCTGTCTTTGCGGTTGAGCATGAGCCACTGGCCTTCGATGGCGTTGGGCTGCCACCACCCCGCGATCAACTGACGGGCCCGTTGAACTTTCTCGATGCCTCGGTCGCTGCTGTGCCACTCAATCTGCGCGCGCCCGGCCTCCAAAAACATCCAGGCCGCTTCCAGCGTCTGCGACGACTTCAACACCGCCAACGCATCCGTCAGCGCCTTGTTGCCCTCCTCGACTTTGCCGGCCTGAAAAAAGAGTGTGGCGCTGTAGGCGTGCGGCTGCCAGGCGCGCTTGTGTGAGCGCAGCGCCTTGCGGTAAAGCCCCAGCGCCTCATCAGTCCGCCCCTCAATCCCTGCCAGACGCCCCTGAAGCACCAGATGGCGGGCTTGCTGGCGAGTCTTGAGCTTTTCAAACTCAATGGCGTCAAGCTCGGCCTTGACGGAGTCGTTTCTGCCTGAAAGCAACATGAACTCAGCCCGCGTCAAGCGCAGCTGGGGCACTTTGGCGTCGGGGAGCTTGAGGGCGTCGTTGAGCGCCTCCTGGGCCAAATCCAAGACACTGGGCTGGCCGGTCAGGCGCGCCTTGTCCATGTAGGCGATTGCCAGTTGCTCTAGCACTGCGCTGGTTCGCTTGCGCCCCAGCGCCTCCTTGTGGCTTTGCAGCCTGGTGTTGAGGCGCGCGTTGAGGGACTTGTAGGATCGAGGCTTGGGGAGCTTGAGGTCGCGGGAGCGGCGAGCCTTGCGTGCGGCGGGGGCCTTCTTTGCGGGCGCGGCGTTCTGACTTTGCGCGTTGGTCTGGCTTGGGGCGGGCTCGGGCGCCTTTTGGCTTGAGCAGGCCGCGCCGAGGGCAGTCAAGCAGGCCACCAAAATGAGAATACGACGAAAAACCAGACTTTCCATAAAGCAAACGCTCACAAATTCAAGGTCACTGCGCTCCAAAACAAACCTGAACGCGCTGGCGAGCGCGCCATTGGGCCACGGGAGCGAAGTTGGGTCCTGGTGGGCGGCAAGTAAGCATGCAGGTGTGCCGCCGGGGCGGTGCTGAAGCGCAGCAGCGCGTCTTCACAAGACGCCGAGCGCCCTAGGTTCTGCCTGACAATTGTCCCGTCGCCCGACGGTCACTATAACGAGTCAAAGGGTCTAAGAGATGGTACTTTCCAGTATCCATCTCTTGAGAGTCACTGTTGTGACTCCAAGCCCTTTGACTCTTCTGCCGATCTCGTCGTCGCCAATGCTCGACGAACCCCCGGTTCGTCTGTGCTTGTCTCGACTATAGAGAATCTCAAGGTCTAAGAGATGTCACTTTCCAGTGTCC
>CAKZKQ010000681.1 GCA_937123825.1 uncultured Pseudomonadota bacterium | reverse complement strand
CCCGCAAACACAAACTCCGAGCCGAAGCGGTGGTGCAAAGCCTTGGGCAGCCTTCTCCGCACGATTTTGGCCACGTCCTGCGCCAGGTCGCCTGGGTCCGCGCTAAAGCGCGCGCGCCGATATTCGAACGCCTGTCCCTCATCGACTCTTGGGAGCCTGGCCCGCTGGCGTGCATGAAAGTGGGTCCGTTCAACGACACGGCCTCAGACATGCTCTCGGGGCTGTCCAAGGTGTCCACCGCCGTGCTCTTTGAGTTTTTGGGCCAGTGTGATCCAAGCTTGAAACCCTGGCTCCAGCAAGCCATGGCGCTCTTGGACACAGGGTTGCTTGGAGACGGCGCCGCGCCGCCTGAGTTTGAGCGCTGGCGCACCTCCAGACCGTCCAAACACCATACTCCGGCAAACATCGTGCGCGCGTTGGTGGCGCTGATGCGACAATGCATGATCCGGGACTATTACATTGAGTGGAGGCGCCAGGAGCGCTTTGTCAAAGCCACCGAGGCGTTTGTGGTCTGGAGGGCCAGCGAAGAAGGCCTTGGTGCCTGGCAAGTGCAGCGGCGATTTGAGCGCACGCTGGCGATGCGCTTGCTGAGGGCTGTGGGCGATGATCGCGCGCTTGATGACCAGCCCCCCGGCAGGTGTGTGCACTGACGGCGGTCAACCTTAGAATTTATCGATGAACTTGGAGAGGCGTCGATGCCCTTCTGGAGGGGGTATGCCTGCCTCTTGGCGTTGGGAGAGGGCAGGGCCTTAAGGGAGCGCATATTGTGTCTCGGGCGCTGCGTGACCATACTGGCAGCAACAGAGCGAAATGGATTCGCGGTGTAGACGTGGTTGAAGCGTTTGTTGGACGGCTGGGATGGCCGGTTTGGTGGGCGCTTGTGAAAGAAAGTGGATGCAAAGACAATGCAGATGATGTCCTTGAGGATGATTTTGGCGGCCTTGTTGGTGTTCGGCGCGGGCCTTGCGGGGTGCGGTGACGACGGGGAGAGCGGTGGCGGCAGCAATCAGGACGCCAACAACGACTCCGACCCGGAAAACAACGACGATGGCCAGGACGGTGACGACACCAACAATGACACCGATGATGGTCAGGATGGCCCCATGGAGCCGGAAAACCCCGAGGATTTGGGGCGGTCCTGCAACGGTGGCTGCAACCTCCAGACGTGCGCGCTGGAGTCTGACGAGTGCGCTGGAGGTGTTTGCGTCTGGGACGGCAACCTGGGCGCGGCCTACTGCAGCCGCCCTTGCGTTGACACATGTCCGGACGGCTACAACTGCACGCTGACAGAGGACGTCCTTGAGTTTGAGGAGGGTGGCGATCCTGTGTGCCTGAGCAACCCCCCCGTGTGCGGCAACAACACGCTTGAGGCCGGTGAGGCGTGCGACGACGGCAACACCGAAAACGAGGACTTTTGCTCCAGCGATTGCCGGATGGTGACCGTGCCGCCGTCGGGTGGAACCATCACCCAGACCATCGGCGACAACGACCCGACAACCTCCGAAGGCAACGATCCTGTGGTCTTTGCTCGCCGTCAGGGAGGGCGACTCTTTTTGGGCACCAGCGGCAGCAGCGTGGGTTACGGCATTGATTTGCCCGATGACGCGGGTCCGGCGCCGTTTGAGGCCATCGGCGAGGTGGGGCTGGCCGAAGGGGTCTGCCAACTCAACGCCAGCACCCGGTTCTCCATCACCCGCTACGACGCCGAAACCAAAGAGATCGCTGGCAACGCCGCAGGCATCATGGGCTGCATTTTTGGATGCGACCAGGGCTGCGTGCCCCAACTGTCCTTCAGCATCGAGTTCGATGTTCGCTGGGTAGACGAATAGGCCGAAGGTTGCTGGTGCGGGCCGCGTCGTGGCAGCGAGGCGTTGGCCTTTGAGCGGTGAGGCGTTGTTTCCCGGCGGCGTGTGCCAGGTGCATCGTGCTAAGGTGTTTGTAACCGGTTTGGGTTGGGCGCGTATTTGAAGGTGAGGCCCTTGGAGGCCATCCAAAAAGTCGCCGATGGGTGAGTCAACGTCATTCGACCACCTACCGTTTTTGGATGGTCTCCCGGCGGGCATTGCTATGGAGGAAGAGTATGGAGCTGCCCCGCGTCAACCCAATCGGCATTGTCGAGGTCCCCAACGGTTACGATGCCGCCCCCCGGCGTTACCCAAAGCCCCTGCGCTGGCTTGCGACGGCGATTTTGGTGGCCTTTGCGTTGGTGACCATCACCACCACTGTGGTCAGCCTGGGTCAATATTGCCTGACCTCTGATGGCAGCAATGTCCAGAACCTCCCCATGGTGTCATCGCCCGCTGCGGAGCGTTGAGGCCGCCGCTCGCCGAGCATCAACGACGACGAGAGCGGCTGTGAGAACCACCTGGGTTGGCTCTTTTCGATTTGTGTCTGGAGCCAGTCCGCGTTTTGCCGTCAAGGTCTACAGCACGCCTCACACACGCCAGGCGGGCTGCAGGCCAGATGAGCCCCGACCATAACACAGCGCGTTGTGGGGTCTTTGCAGTCATCGTCCGAAGCACACTCATCGGGCAGGGGAGGCGGCGGCGCGCCGTTGTGTTGAAGGCTGCACATGGGCGTGTTTCCGAACTGATCGCAGTCTCCGCTGTCCCAACAAGACCCGCTCTTCAACTCGATTTTGCGCTCTCGTGGCGCGTCGTCAGCGCTCTGTTGCTCTTTGACGGGCACCACCTGGGTTGATGGGCCGCTGCAGCCCACAGTCAGCACCATCAACCCGCCCATCACCACCATCATCATTCGCATGGATTCATCCCCACGTGCTTTGGTTGCCCCATGGTATGCACCCGTGGGGTTGTCGACGCAACGCTGCGTTGGTCAAACGCTTACAGACGTTTGGCCAAGCATGGTGGGGTTGTGAAGGGGGCGGTGCGCCTGCTGGGACAGCAGGCGTGGGTGCGGGAAGGATCAGCGGACCAGTTCGACGCCGAGGGTCTCGGCCAGGGCTTCGACGCCGCCGCCGTCCACGACGCGCATGTAGCCCATGTCAATGAGGGCGTCGAGGCCGCGGGCGCTGCGGTTGCCGCTGGCGCAGTAGGTGATGATGGGGCGCGAGAGATCCTCGCCGATGACCTCGGGAGCGTTCGCGATGTCAGCGATGGGGAGGTTGACGGCGTCGGGGATGTGGCCGCTGGCAAACTCCATCTCGGTGCGCACGTCGAGGAAGATGACGTTGTCTTCGGCGGCGAGCTCTTCCACGCTCAGCTCATCCATGTCCGACGGCATGGAGTCGGGCATGGAGTCAGGCATCGAATCGGGCATCGAATCAGGCATGGAGTCAGGCATGGAGTCGGGCATGGAGTCGGGTTCGTCTTCATCCATCCCGTCTCCGACGCCCATGTCGTTGTTGGCGTCGTCCATGCCGTCATCAGCGTTGTCCTGGCCTTCGTCACCGTCATCGTCATCGCCCATGTCGTTGTTGGGCGAGTCGTTCATGGTGTCGTTGTTGGCGGTGGCGTTCATGCCGGTGGTGTCGGGATCTTCTGAGGTGTCGCCGCAAGCGACCAGCATGGCGGCGATGAACAACGCGATCAGCAAAGGGTTTGTACTGCGCATGGGTCTGTCCTGAAGGGAAGACTCGCCCGTGTGGGGGGTTGGGGACGGTCTTCTGTGCGTGTGGGCCTGGCTCTGTATGCTGCCCGGTGTTGAAGAGGCTTAAGAGGGAGCGGTGTTTTGGGTCCAGCCAGACATGTGTCTGACGCTGGTTGGGTTGCCTCTTTGCTGCGGCACAAGGCCTTGGCAAAACATCGACAAACCCGAAGGTGTTGTGAGGGTCCATCCCACAACCAATGCGCTCCGCGTTGGTATGAGTCACCGGGGTTTCAATTGGATTCAGCACAAAAGAGATTTTGTGTGTTTTTGCCCCAATGTCTCACAAGCCAGCAAAATCCTGGCTCACCCAACACGGCAAAACGTGCCACGCGTCATGGGGGTGCGCAATGGCAAAAATGAATCGTGCAAAAATCTCCATCGATGCTTGCAGAGAACATGATTCATTTTTTTGGAAGGGAGGCTCAACGGACAGGATTGGGCACCACGGCCCAGCGCTTGTTGGGGTAGTCGAAGGTCCAACGCGCTTGTTTGAAGGTGCTAAAGCCGATGATCATGCGCATTGGCTCGTCGATGTCGCCCTTGATGAAGGAGAGATCGAGGCCCACGACTCTGTGCGTGTCAAAGGCCATCCCCCCACAGACCAGGCCGCTCATCTGGTAGAGCGGGGTCTCCATTTTGCGGCCGCCGGCGTCAATGCCGATGGAGCTGCCGTCGGCGGTGAAGTGTTGTGGGTGGTCTTTGATGAACTGCGCATCGACACAGCTCAGACCCGCGCCCGAGTCAAAAAGCGCCAGGGCGCCTGTGGTCTGGCCGACCTGGACGTGGGTGTAAGAGTGCTTGCGCTTGCCCAGGATCAACGCCTGCCCCTCAAAAGACTGCGCCCCGACCAAGAGCCGGTCCTCGTCAAAACGAAACTCACAGCAGTGCTCGCCCATCACATCCATCGCGATCAGCGTGCGCGCATGGGGTTGGTCTTTTTGGCTGCGTTGGAGCGTCAAGTTGGTGCGCGAAATCGGTCCCCAGCGAAAGTCTTGGAGGACCACGTTGTCAAAGTGGCTCTTGCCAAAGGCAGTGCCCGACTTTGAGGTGCCAACGGTCTTGAGTCCGGCGCTGATCTCGTTCCACGCGATGGACGTGGTGTGTGCGCCGGTGTCAATCAAGCACTCGCACTGCTGACCGTTAAAGAAGGCCCTGGTGAGCAGCTCGGTGCCCTCGTCTTCGTCGATGCGGTAGTGAAAGGAGATGTCGTTCATGTGCGCCGGTGGTGTTGTTGGGTGGTGTGGTGCAGGCAGGTGCGTCAGGGCGACGTTGTCGGCGGATGGCCACGTGTTGTGGGACGATCATAGAACACGGGGGCGGCTTTGAAAATGCTCCTGGGGTGGGGGGTTTTCAGCGCGCCAGGTGGCGGTGCTTGAGGGCTTTGTCGGCGGCGCCCTGTGCGGGGTGCCAATACCAGCCCTTGGGGTCCCAGCACTGTGTCCATTGGTAGTCGTCGGCCAGGGTTTGGAAGGTCTGGGCGGCTTCCTGGTGCATGCCGAGGTCAGCGTAGGCGTGGCCCATGATGAAGAGCGCGGTGCCGACGTCGTTGAGCGCCCAGTGTTTGGCGGCTTCGTCATCGGGGGCAAAGCCGCCCAGGGCGTCGTTCATCTGTTTGGCTTCTTCACCGTGACGCCGCACGCACTCCTGGGTGTAGGCAAAGAGTGCCGGGTAGTCCTTGTCGGCGCTGGCTTGCCAGGCCTTGTTGACCATGGTGCTGCAGTCCTGGGTCTGGAGGTTGGCGGTGGTGGCGAACGCCTGGATGTCGGCGTCTTTGATGGGGCCAGGTTGGCAGGCGGCGCACCACCCCACAAAGAGCAGTGCGGCAGTGGTCAGAGCGGTTGAGCGCATGGGTCACTCCAAAGCAAAGTAGATCTTGCCAATCTCAGACAACTCTCCTGCTTTGTCTTCCACCAGGAGATCGGCGTGATCAAGGTCGGGGAGATCGGTTTTGGGCATAAACCAGGCGTAGCGGTAGACGTAGGGGTCGGCCTCCATCTTGGAGACGGCGCGTTGCATCATCTCGGCGGTGCGCTCCTGAAGGGCCTGCGGGTCGGTGGTGTTGCAGTCGCCCTTTGGGGTGGCAAATTCGGTCAACCAGACGGGTTTGGCAAAGAGGTCGCGGGCGCGCTGGGTGCAAGCGACGCAGTGGTTGCCGCCGCAATCGACCCCAAACTCGTCGTAATCCTGCTTGCCGTTGGTGCAGTGGACCTCGTTGGTGGGCAGCAGGCCCGCTTTGCGTTTCATGACATCCAGCGCCCATGTGACACCGCCGCAGCCGTAGACGTGCACGGCCTGATGGTCAATGCGGCAGTCAAAACCGGCCTCTCCCTGTGCGCTGCAGGCGTCGTAGAAGGTTTCGAGCCACGCAAAGCCCAGCATGGCGCGCCCATCGACGGCTTCGATGCAGGCGCCGGGGTGCTGGGCGCCCGGTGTGGTGTCGCAGTAGTTGACCGCGGGCCCCACCAGGTTCAGCGACTTCTGGTCGGCGACCCATTGCACGTGCTTCCAGCCTGCGGCGGCCTGCTGGGGGGTGAGGTTGGCCTGCTCTTTAAAGTTGGGTTCGTTGTACCCCAGCAGGTGTTTGGCGCCTTTGGGCACGTCCTGCAAAAATGCCTGCCTGGAGATGGGTTCGTGGTAGCAGGCGTAGCAGGGGCCGTCGGGCGCAAAGGACCACCCGACGGCTTCGCAGGCGTCCTTGCAGCGGCCTCCCCCAGTGCGTTCATCGACCCGAAAGCAGGCGCCGCCGCTTTCACACGCCTCTCCATCGTCCACCAAGCCCCAGACCATGGGCACAAATTCGACCTGACCGCTTTGAAGGGCGGTGGTGTTTGCGACACCCTTGCCGTCGGGGCATTCAAGCGGTCTGGAGGACCAGTTGTAGTACCACGCCAGACGCTCCTTCATGGCGTCGAGGTCGGCCTTGCCCTGACTGAAGCGCCAGCCACAGAAGTGGTAGGCGGCGCCGCGTTTTGGGCTCTGGGCGAGAATGGACCAGGGGCTTGTTGGGGCTGGGTTCTTTGTGGACGGCGAGCCGGTGTGGGTGGGGGTGCAGGTCAGTGAGAGCGCTGTGCTTGTGAGCAAGAGCGCTGTGCGTTGGACGATGTTCATGGCAGAGCCTGGGGTGCATGTTCCGCAGACAAAGTTAACACAGCCAGCGCAAGAGACGCAGCCCGTTTGGGCCATCGATTGAAGCCCCAAACCAACATTTTCCCTTTTGGTTTGTCACACCGGCTTGCGCATTGCCTCTACGCCATCATCACATTCGGGTTTTGCGATACACAGCGATTTCAATGAGACCAGGGACGTTTATGACCGCCTCCATGTTGACTCTTCAAAGTACCCAGGATTCTTTTGAGGGCTCGGCGGCCCGCTGGAAGGTGGTTTTGGCCACGCTGGCGCTCCTCGGCGCGTTTTTGGTGAATCAGGAGTCTTCCCACGCTCAGCATTATGACGAAGCTCCGGCGCAGGCCAGGACCAGCAAAGCGGTGGCGCTGCCGGTGACCTTCGCGCTCAGCAGCGTGGGGATGTACGTCGGCGGCATTGGCGGGGCGCTTGTTCTGGGTGGGGTTGGCGCTGTGTTGACGCCCGGCGGTTGTGGCGGCGGCCCCTTGTTTTGCATCAACCCCGGCGCCGCAGTGGGCGCGTTGGTCGGTTTTGCGGTTGGCACTCCGGCGGGGCTCATCGGAGGGATGGAGCTGTCTGGTCACTGGCTCGATTTTCGAGGTTCGCGCCTGGGGGCTGGGTGGGGGGCTGGGATTGGGCTGGCGTCGCTCATTGGGGTGGCGCTCTTGACGGACAACGACGGGGCCATCTTTGCGGCCACTTTTCTCATACCGCTCTTTGGCAGCATCGGCTATGTCATCCCGTCTGACATGCGCTCGCACGAGGTCGCCGCACCCGTGGGCTCCTTGTTGAATTATCATCCCGATCAGGGGGTGACGGTGGGTGTGCCGTTGGTGGGCGTGGGTCAGGACGAGCAGGGCGGCCAACTTTGGATGGCGCCTGTCATTCAGGGCACCTTCTGAACTGTGCAAAGCGTTTGACTGGGTGACTCAAGACGTCCAAACACTCTCAGTGCACAGATGTGGGTTGGCCTCGCGCAGGGCTGCGAGCCCTTCGGCGCTGCACTGGTTCCAGATGAGGGTGACGGTCTGGAGCTGGGGCAGGAGCGCCGAGCCAATGAGCGCGTCGATGGTTTTGTCCGCCAGTGAGTTGTGGCCCAGGTCCAGGTGACGAAGCCTGGGCATGTTGCCCGACTGGATCAAAGCGATGGCCCCCGCGTCACCCATGTAGTTGCTGCCCAGCCGGAGCGTCTCAAGGTTGGGCAGCGCGGCCTGCGCCAGCGCCTTGACGCCCGCGTCCCCGATGCGGTTGCCCGCAAGGTCAAGCACTTTGAGCGATTCCAGGTGTGGAGACTGACTCAGCGCAACGACGCCTTCGTCCTCAATGCCGTTGGTGCCGCCGAACGCATCGCCGCCCAACATCAAAACACGCAGGCCATCAAGCCACGTCGATGAAGCCAGCGCCTGCAAGCCCTCGTCGCCCATCTCGTTGGAGCCCAGGTGAAGGTGTTGGAGGTCAGGCGGCGCAGGGAGTTTGGCCAACGCCTCGATGCCTTGAGCTTCAAGCCCGCCAAAACTCATGTTCAGAGCACGAAGGCGTTTCCATTGGGGCCATCGGGCCAGCTCAGGAAAGAAGTGTGGGGCCCCTTCTCCATAGGTCAGCGCCAGGTCTCGCAGCGAAGACAGGTGCGCCGAGTTTGTCATGGCGCTGACAAAAGACTCCGTGCACCACCCATCCTCAACGCGCAGCGCGTGGAGCGCGCTCAACCCTGGGTGACCAAAGAGCGCCGCAGAGGTATCAGGGCCAAGCTCACAAGCCCCAAGCGCGATGCTGCGCCAGGAGCCCGACTGGACGATGTCGAGAACCGCCGGGCCCTTGAGTTCAAAGAGCGCGATGTGTTCAATGTCCTGATGGGCTTTGAGGTACGCCGTGTTTGCGACATCGTCATAGCCAGGCTCAATGGCCATCTCAAAGGCGGTAAACGGGGCGTAGGCGCGGATGGCGGCCATGTCGGCGACGCTGCGCACTTGATGGGGCATGGCCTGCAGCGCCTGGTGGTGCTGGACCAGCGCCGCCAGCGCATCCTGATGTCCCTGCGGATCGGCCTCATGGAGCGACTTCAAGCCTGGCCACACTCGCTTGCGGATCTCGAGGTCAGCGTTCTTTGCGAGTTCAAGAATCGATTGGATGTCGGTCGAGGTCATGGTGTCGTTTGCCTCAGGGCGTGTTTGCAAGATGGGAGATTTTGTAAACACGCCTTAGTAGCATTGCCAGAAGGCGGTGTTGGTAAAGACGTACATCATCCCCATATCCCCCAGGTTCATGTAGACCAGCCGCTCATCAAACTGAAAGACATACTCGCCGGGTTCATCCAAAGCGCCGCTTTCATTGTCTTCGTCATCCTCAAAGTCTTCGTCGTCGTAGCCCATGTCCATCCAAGGGTCATCCTGGATGTAATTGGGGTAGTCACCGATGTCGCCCGGCAGGCCCCCGGCGAGCTTGTGGATGGCGTCACGGGTGTTTTGGGCGACAGTGTCGCCCATATTTTGCGGGATGGGCACGGCGACGATCTCAACAACGTTGCCCGGATCATCGTCGGCGTCGGCGCGCTCTTCCCACAACTCCCAGCCATCCACGTCGGGGACGCCCTGGGCAATCTCTTTGTCGGTCAGCGCCAGCACCTTGACCCAGTCGTTGTAAGGCTCCCAGGCCTCGTTGTCGTCGAGGTTTTTGACAAAGAGCGCCAATGCCCGCGCCTTCTTGAAGCGGCCTTTGGTGGGGCGCTCGTGGCCCATCTGGGTCAAATCCAGGGTGATGGCGTGCATAAAGAGGCCATCGTCGTCCCGTGGCCATGTCTTGCGCGTGACCCCGATGGGCAGACCGCCAGTGCGGTTGATGGTGTCGGGGCCGGGGACTTCGTCGTCCAGGCGCCTCATCCCGTAGATGATCGAGGTCTTGAGGCCCGGGTTTTGGTCCAGTACCTGCTCGCACAGTGCCTGGAGGCGAGCGATGGGCTCTTCGGGGAGTGTTTGGGTTTGTGATTTTGGGTCTGGGCCAGCGGCGGCGCGCTCGATGGCCTCCCAGCGCTCTTGCCCGGTGCTGTCTTTGAAGGCGCTGGCGATCAACGCGGGCAGCCCCTGGCGCACCGCCATCTTCAGGAACGGATCGATGCGCTCCCCCAGCCAATCGCTGTGGGGCAGGTACTTCATCCAGTTGTGATAGGGGTGACGGATCTTGTCCCCGTCGGTGACCAGACGCTGCAAACCCATTTGAATGACGATGTCTGGGATGTGGTCGCCGCGCATGCTGCCAAAGGGGCGGTTGAAACCGGGATTCTGGGCGGGGTCCAGCCCTCGCTTAAAGACGGCGATGAGGCGATCCTCGGGCAGCCCTTTGAGGGCTTGCTCCAGCGGCTCGCTGATATAGTGATGGTAGTCATAACCGTCGTGCCCTGCGCCCCACAGGTTGTAGCGCAGGAAGCGATCGTGGCGCTCGGGCCAGGCGACGCCGTCCTTGGCAAGGTTCAGGAGCGCCTCAATCAGCGCCCAACCCAGGCCGTTGCGCATCTGGATGCCCGCCTTGCCGTCGCTGCGCTCCTGCGTGAGGCGATCCCAGGCGGCCGCCAATCGGTCCATCCCCTCCACACCGTGCACTTTGGTCAAGAGGGCCACGCCCTTGGCGGCGAGCATCCAGTGTGTCAGCGCGGTGTGCTTGGAGGCCTGATGCCCAAGACAATCCAGCGCCGCCTCCCAGAGGGGGTCTTTGGGATCGTCATCCACAAAGGCCGCCACAAAGGGCAAGGCGCGCTCGCGGTAGTAGGGCGCTTTGGTCAGTTGCTGGATCAGCTTGGCGCGCACCACATCGCGCGGCAACAACTCCAACACCTCTTGATAGCGCTCGCGGGCCTCAAAAAACTTCCCGTAGCCGCTGCCGTAACCGCTCTCGTAGCCCGAGAAGTTCAGGCGCTCCATCAGCCCCGGCGAGATCGGCTCGCCAGCGGCGCTGAGCTTCTTGATGGTCAGCGCTGTGGCGATGTCGGCGATGCGGTCTTTGCCCAGCCCATCAAGTGCTTCGGTCAGCGCTCCCAACTCGGCAGGACCAAGATCGGTCCGCACGTGCTCCAGGACCTCCCAGGCCGACACGTCCGGGTCTGACATGGCCTTGAGGCATTTGGCCAGCGTGGGCACGTCGGCCACAGCAAAGGCGTCGAGCGCCAACGGCAAGCTCAATCCATAGTCTTGCTGGCTCGCCAGCGCCAACACTGCCGCTCGCCAGGCTTCCAGCGTCGTAAAGAGCGTCAAATAGTCATAAAACCGCACGCTGGGCCGGTTGGTGTCTGGAACCCAAAGGTCCAAGCCGTATTTCTCGTCGTCGTGGCCCCGCGCAGGCCAGATGACGTAGCGGTGCGCCCCTTTGGCGCTGCCTGCGTTGACGCCGATGCCGTAATGCTTCAGGTGCATCTGGGCCAACGCTTTGGCCCACCACGCCGCATCGTGCGGCAAGTCTTCCCGTGAAATGTCCCCAAAACGCAGCCGGAGCGTGGCCACGCCGCGCTTTACATCCGGGCTAAAGCCCTCCATCGCCGCCACCAGGGGGGCCGGATCCCTGGTGTAGACCGCGCTGATGATACGGTCCAGATCCCCAGACCAATTGGGCACGCTGGAGTTCAAAAAATGGTCGACGCTGGCGATGCCCGACAAGAGCTTGATCACGTCCTCATGATCAATCGTGGTGACGTCCTGCGAGAGCGCCTCCCACAACTGCACATCGTCCACCTCCAAATGCCCCGCCCGCAACATCGCCCACAGCACCGGGACCTGCTCATTCCACTGGCAAAACCTGGCGATGGCGTCCTTCTTGGCCCAATGATCCTTGCCCTTGGCGATGCGCTTGATGGCGGCGTTCAAGCTGCGTTTCTTGAGCCCCGCGACAATCTCGTCGGCGCGTTGCCGAAGGTCTGTGTTGATTTGAGACACGCTCCCTCCTCACTGCACGTTTGTGGTGAGGATATTTGGGCTGAATAAGTGTTCATGTCAAGGGCGCAGAGAACACTTTTCACCATCGCTTTCAGGAGGTCATCAAAGGAGAAGGGTGGGTTTGTGGGGGTGCGCTTAAGGGATTGGGTCTTGATGAACAAGCTCACCGGCCTTGAAGTGCCTGGACCAAAGCAGCTTGCCCGAATCATCCCACTCTTTGTCGATGCCGTCTTTCTGGCCGTTTTTGTAGTGGACCTGCCGGGCCAGTTGGCCGTTTTCGTGCCACGCCTCGGTGAGGCCGTCTTTGCGTCCGTTGGCAAAGCTGTACCTTGAGCGCAGCGACCCGTCCGGTGCCCAGTGGGTCCAGGTGCCGTCTTGTTGGCCATCTTTGTAATGGCCCCGGTAGGCAGGGCTGCCGTCTCTGTGCCAGCCCTCATCGACGCCGTAGATCTTGGACTGGGTGTAGCGCTGGCGATAACTCAATGTGCCGTCGCCGTAATAGCGCTCAATGGTGCCTTCATACTGCCCATCGCGAAACTCGCTGACGCTGTGGGGTTGGCCGTTGACGTGGAACGTCCGCCAGGTCCCCGTAAACCTGGCCGGGGGTTGAACCCACACAGGACGCGCGTCAGAGCGCAAATCCGTGATCTGAACCAGACTGTCCGGGAGCCTATAAGAGGCCACCACCACCCAATACTCATCCACTCGCCAGAACCCCACGCCCGACCGCCCGCTGGTGGGCCCTGTGCGCCAGATCTCGTCAGGCGCGACGCCATCGGCCGACGGCAGCAGCGCCGCCACCTGACGCGCGCTCATGCCCGGCTTGGTTTTGGCGATCTGTGCCTCCCAGTGGGCTTTGCCCCGATCCCCGATCCGCTCCGATGGATCGGTTTTGAGGCGCGCTCGGATGGCCTTGGCGGCGTCCTCCCGAACGCTGGGCGATGGGTCTGAGAGCGATTTGATGAGCGTGTTCATGTCCTGGACGGCGGCAAGCGCGGTTGTGGCGGCGATGACGACCGCCAACGCTGCGGTGATGGACAAAATCCTGGATCTGGCCATGGGTCCTCCCGAGTCGCATCAATTTGAGCATTCGCTCAACGCCGCCGTTGGCCCCAATCTTCCGCGACGGGAAAAAATCCCCTCCATAAAACCACCATACCCTGGCCCTCACCTGAGCAAGGCAGATCCACGGTTTGCAAAAGGTGCCGGTGCGCTGTGGGGCCGTGGCTGGCCGGTCGGGCATTGTTCAATTGTTTTTTAGCATCCCGTGCTTGTGCGGCATTCCAAACACGCCCGTGTTTGTCGTTGGTGAGCCACCAACCGCCAAAGCCATCGTGCTCCATGCGATGCAGTGGCGGTTTCAACACCAAGCGCCAACTTTGGGATTTGTCTGACGTGGCAAGCAATGGATGGATACATGAACCGGCGCCCAAGGCTGCGCCCGGAACGAAGGGGATCTCGACAGTGAAAGCAACAAGAGCGTCCGCAGTGCTCTTTGCCGCCATCGGCTTGTTGATGGCCAGTGCGTGTGGTGGTGACAACGATGACAATACCTCGTCTGACCCTCAAAACAACGCCATGGAGCAAGACACCACAGACAACAATGACGTCGCCGATGGTTCAAACGACGATGAAGAGGATGCTGTCGAAGACGATGATGAAGAGGACGCCATTGAAGACGATGAAGACGCCAGCGCCAACAACGGCGAGGAGGACGCTTCTCCCGATGTGAGGGGGACCATGGGGGTGTTGTGCGGTCTTGAAGTCAGCGCCGAGCAGCGTCTGGTTTACGAGCAGGTCAACCCGCGTGAGGGGACCTCGACCACCGTGGATGAGACGCTGCCGATGGCGTACTCGTGGACGTGCGATGAGGGTGGCCGCACGCTCTCGGGCAATGGCATCCCAAACCACGGCGTGGACAATGGTCGGTTTGCCTCCCGGGTCAGCGTTCAGAACGTGTCCATTGCGTTGGATATTGAGCCCGAAGTGACCGGAGAGATCACGGCGGTCAGGCTGCCGGGCTATGCGCTCAACAGCGTCAAGTTTGATCCCATGACGGCAGGAACCTGCCCCGATGACGCGGCCACCGACACCGACTGCAACTACGCCATGGGCAGCGACATGTGGCAGATGGTGGCCACGCCGGGCGACACCAGCCCCTGGCGGTTCAACTTTGGCGTGGACGTCAACGACGCCCACGTTCAACCCAACGGGGCCTACCACTACCACGGCAACCCGGTCGGGTTGGTGGAGACGCTCAACCCCAACCCCGAGACCAGCATGACCCTGGTGGGCTGGGCCGCCGACGGTTTCCCCATCTATTCCATCTACGCCCACGCCGATCCCCAGGACGCCGCCTCCGAAGTGGTCAAGATGACCAGCAGCTACCAGACCATCGAGGCCGTTCCTGGCAACCGGCCCTCGACCGATGACTTTCCGCTGGGTCACTTTGAGGCCGATTGGGAGTATGTCGAGGGCAGCGGGACGCTCGATGAGTGCAACGGCCGCTTTGGCGTCACGCCCGAGTTTCCCCAGGGCATCTACCACTACTTCGTCACCGAGACCTATCCCTTTGTACAGCGCTGTGTGAAGGGCACCAGCGCGCCTGGCACGACTGGACCTCCCGGGGGTGGTATGCCCCCGGGACCTTGAAAGGGGGGACTTGCGATGATGCACTCATGGCAAGAGACATGTCTGGCGTTTGGGGTCTTTGTCCTGGTCTTGCTGTGCTCCACGCAGGCCAGCGCGCACCTGATGCCCGCAGGCCGAGGGACGATCAACGTCATCGGTGACAAGGCCTACGTGGTGATGTCGCTGCCGGTGGTGACCTTTGATGAGGTGCCGGCTTGTAAAGACGGCCAGCTTGATGCCGCGCAGCTCAAGGCCAACAAAAGCGCCATTGAAGACGCTGTCGGCGCCCATCTGCGTGTTCAAACCGGGGGGCAGGACGCCCGATTCGAGCAAATCCTGCTCAACCTCCCCGGTGGGTTTGGGCACCACTCCAGCGATGAGCCCGAGATCATCGTCATGGTCGTGGCCAGATTCCCAAGCGCGCCGCAGGCCATCGGCCTGAGCCTGGAGCGTTGGGCTCAAGGCGCCGAGCCGATCAAAGTCCAGGCGACCATCACCGAAGGCGGCAAGACCGTCCGCTCAGAGATCGGGATCCTCTCCGAGCACACCACCTCCTACGAGTTCTTTGCTTCCAAAGCACAGACCTTGGAGCGGTGGGTGGGGCGCGGGGCGATGCACCTGGGCGGCGGCGTGGATCATTTGGCGTTTTTGCTGCTCTTTCTCTTTGCATCGGCCAGACGGCGGCGCTGGCGTGTGTTGGTGCCCGCCTTTGTGCTCTCTTACAGCGGCGCGATGGCCTTTTCCACGCTCAGCGGTCCGGTGCCACCTGCGGTGGTGGTCGAGGCCTTGATTGTGTTGTCGGTGGCGGTGGTGGCGGTGCTTCATTTTTGGAAGCCACAACTGCTGCGCAGCACCGAGCTGGCGCTGATCCCGTTCTTTGGTCTCTTTCATGGGCTGGGGTTTGCCGAGGTCTTGCACGGTGACACCCACCTGCCCATTGTAAAACTGGTGGGCTTCAACCTTGGCGCCGGGCTGGTGGTGGCCGTGGCCGCTGCGGTGGCCGCAGGGCCCATCAAAGCGACCCGCACCCCGGCACCCACGCCCCCCCCTGC
>CAKZKQ010000680.1 GCA_937123825.1 uncultured Pseudomonadota bacterium | reverse complement strand
GGCGTCGTAGATTTGCTGGGCCTGGGCCGAGGGGATGGTGTCGATGTCGTCGATGGTGACGCTCAAGCGGCCCACTTCGAGGTCATCGAGGTCCGAGCTGCTCTCGCCGACCGGGGAGGTCTGGTCAAAGGTGCAAGAGGCGTTGTTGCCCACCAGCACGTCGTTGTTGGCGTCGTCACCCCCGCAATCCGGGTCGGGGTTGGCGCAGAAGTCGTCGCAGACGCCGTCGCTGTACCAGTCAAACTCCTCACACAGGTCGCAGTCGGCCTCGAAACCCTGCTCCACGCAAATTTCAGACAGGACCGCGTCGCCTTTGCCCACGCTGGGCTTGTCGATGTCCTGAGCGTCGTTCTGGCTGTCTCCAGCGCTGTCTTCACCACAACCAAACGCCGCAAAAGAGAGCAGCGCCGCGACCAACACCATCATGAGCCTGAATTTCATGTTGTACCCCTTGCCGTCACCCACAAAGTCCCAGGGAGCCATTGTGCTCCTGGCCTTCTGATTTGGATGCCAGACGCCCATCATTACAAGAGTTGGGTCGCTGGCCGATGAAGTTCCGCTTGATGCGGGACACGTTTTGTTTTGTTGGAGTGTTGTTGCGCCACCGATTTGTGGGCGGTGATGCGCATCTGGGGCGCGTTTTAGTGGGTTTGTGGCTGGGAGTGAAGTGCTTCCGGTCTTTGGAGGCGAAAAACGCAAAAAAACCGACCTGCGCCTGAAGCAGGTCGGTTTTCTTTAGGGCCGGTGTGATCCCATCAACCGGCGCGTTTGCCGGGGTGATGGGGGCGGCTCAGTAACGGGCGCGGACGACCAGCGCGTGATCGTGGACCTCTTCGTAGACGCTGAAGGGGGAGCAGCTGTAGGCGATGGTGGCGTCCCCGGAGGCGATGGCGTCGAGGTTTTCTTCGACGCAGACCTGGGCGTGGGCGTTTTGGGCGGCGTCCACGCGGGTCAGCCAGGTGATCAGGTGCTGCGCTTCGACCTGAGCCGAGCCGGTGGCGACCACGTTCAGGGCGTCCACTTCGCCTTCGAGCCGCACGCGGCTGTGGTCGGCTGCCAGGACACGCAGGCGGCGCTGGCGGAATCCTCGGGCGGCGATCAGCACGCCGCCGCGCGCTTCTAGGGTCGAGAGCGAGGGGACCCGCAGGTCAATGCGGATGTCCTGAGAGGGCTGGAGCCAGAAACCGGGGCGCTGGCTGAGCACCAGGCGGCGGCCGATCTGCTGGGTTTCGACATACTGGACCAGGTTCTCATCGCCAGTCACCCGAACCTCAAAGGGGCCTTTCATGGCCGGGTCCACGCGGACATCGACGATGAAGTCGTCGCTGGCCTCGATTTCGATGAAGTCGCTCACAGGGCGAGTCTCTTCAACGATGGTTCCGTTGCCTTCGACGACCGTGCAGGCCGAGGCGCCCAGGGCCACCAGGGCGGCCATGGCGAGGGTCAACATGCGGGCGGTGGTCTTTTTATGGTTCGCAGTGCTGGTCATGTCGGCACCTCCATCATCTTCTTTCAGGTTCAAGGTTCCACGTCTGTCGCAAGCCTCAACATTCACATCATTTGGGTGGCCTGCGTCGGGTGGGGAGGCTGTGGTGCTGGGGATGCGAGCCTTGTGGGGCTGCTTCATTGGCGCCGTGTGCTCCCTACACTGTGGTCGAGTGCTTCGGACGAGGGATGTGACGGGTCTGTGGGGACTTTTTTTGAAAAATTTGAAAATTTGAAATTTCTGGCCCCAGGGTTTGTCTTGCGCGCAAAGATTTCGCCACAGTGGTGTCCTGGGATGTGAACAAGGAATGCGCAGAGCAATGGGGAGCGATGGCCATGGGTCAGGATGTTCAAGAGGCGTTGGAGACGTTGCGCCAGTGGGTGCACCAGGAGCCCTCGTTTGTGGGATGGGGCAAGATCTGGGATTTGGTGCGGGCGTGCGATGATCCGGTGGTGGAGGCTTACGCCGCCGAGCAGATGGCGCGTTGGCCCGAGCGCTATCATCTGTGGGCCAAGCTGATGGCCTTTCGTTTTAAGCGCCTGAACCCCAACTCGTTTCGGTGTGTGGTGGTGGAGCGCGCTGAGGTTCAGGCCAAGCTCCTGCCACTGGCCGAGCAGGGGCAAGAGCCTGGGGTTTTGCTCTATCCGTCCAAGTGCCTGGAGGGGCGCCCCGATCCCTTTGTGCGGTGCCGCGAGCCCATTGTTCACGAGTTGGACACCTTCCTTGAACTCTTTTTTGCCGACGCCTTTGATCGTCAAGAGGGGCTCTACGGTCCCTATGCTCAGCCTGAGCCGCCGCAGGACGCCACGGGCCACTATACAGGCGGGTTCAGGGCGTTGGGGCAGGATGCGTTGATGCGCCCCGAGTTGTTGTCCGGTGATGGTGACGACGAGGACGATTGGGATGAGGACGACGAAGATTGGGATAGCCCCTGGTATGGCGTGTGCCATTGGTGCGAGGTCAGTGCAGAGAGCGCGTTGCCGCTGTGGCCCGGTGACTGGGTGCATGTGGAGTCTGTGGAGGAGTATCAGCGCAGTCTTGTGGGGTGGTCCATCAACAACAAGTGGTACACGGTGGTGGAGGACGACGGGAGTTTGGGGACCTATGCCTGGAGCCGCGATCCGGGCAAGGCCAAGCAGATTGCCGCTCAGGAGGCGGAGCACAAGAAGCTTGAGAAGGCGTTTTTGGCGCTCTTTGCACAAGGTTTGGGGGAGAACGCGCGTTGTTTCACCGCCATGCACCCCGGTCTTGAGCGCCATCACACCGGTCCTTTTGATGGCGATTTGGCCAGAGATGGGATTGTGGCGGTCGTTGATGACGAACACATCCGCGTTTTCTGGGTCAACCACCACCGCTTGTATGGTTGAACTGCAAAGCACCAGTGAACACTGGCCGTCACGCAGTCTGAGGCTGTGAGGTTTGCGTGTTTGTGGGGGTTTTGGGCAGAGCCAGGGGGAGTGATGAGCGAGATTGGCCAGATTTACAGGGTTTTTGGGAAGAGCGTGGCGGAGTTGAAGGCCGTTTTGGATGGCATTGAGGGTTACAAGGTGGTGGAGAGCCAAAGCCCTGGGGGTGGCAAAGGCGCTGCTTTCACCGAATCAAACCTGGAGCCAGAGCCCCAGAACTTCATCGACTTCTCCCTGGATGATGAGCGCGGTGTGGTGTCTGCCTCACTTTGGGCGCTTGATGCCCACGATTTGATTGTTGAGCAATTGAACGCGATCAAAGCCACCTACTTGACCTATTTGTATCATACCGGTGCAGGGTTTGATGAGCTGCAGATCGTGCATGAGGGAACGCTTTGTTTGACCGAAGATCTGGGTGAGCTTTACCAGTTCACTGCGTTTGGGGTCAGCGCTGAGCTTGAGTATGACTATGAGCGCCCTGATGAGATGGGGCGCAGCTTTCTGAAGCCGGAGCCGCTGCGTGAGGAGTCGTTGCGACGCCTGGTTGAGATGATGGGAGGGGCTGCGTCGCTTGTTGAAGGCTGGGAGCCCTGCATTGAACAAGACCTACCGCTCTACTACCTCCCGGGCCTGTTGGGTGAGGAGTTTTGTCCGTCATCGGTTGACGAGATGTCGTGATGGTTGGTCTTTCACAAGCGAGACATGGCCTTTGATGAGGCCCCCTCCTATCGGGGCATTCATCGGTTCCGAAGCCCTCCAGGAGCACCGGGTGGAAGCCACCTGACCATTGCTGTGTGGTGCCGTTGTGGGTGTGATAGAGCTTCCAAAAGAATTCCTTGATGTGAAGTATGTGGGCAGGCGCGTGCCTGGCTGTCCGAATCCGTCGGATCTCAGTCTGGGGGCCAATTGTCAGCTCTTTGCCTACCAGCTTTTGCGGCACTTTGGTGTGGCGGTCCCTGACTGGCGTTCAAGCGAGCTTTGGGAGGATGAGGCGCATACCCTTGAGGTGAAGTCGTTCAATGCTTTGGATTTGATGCTTTACCACAGGGAAGCCAGCGCTTGGGGTGCGCACGTGGGGGTTTGCCTGGGTGGGAACCGGGTGGTGCACCTTTCCAAAGCGGTTGGGCGTCCGGTCATCTGGGAGCATGAAGCGTTTGCAACGCATGAGCGCTACGCGCACTTCATCGGGGCCAAAAGGGGGCGAAAATCCGGCGAGCGTTGAGGGCTTGTTGTGGGAGGAGGTGGTTTTGTGGTGGGTGGATTTTCGATGGCTTCGCTCGAAGGGTCAGTGGCCGCGTATTTTGATTCAAAACCACGGTGCAGCGCTCTTTTGGAGGTTTTGAGTGCTTTGGCACAAGGGAGGCTGCGCTCTTTTTGAAAAGGGATGGGTGTGATGGATGGCAGCGTGAATTTTGCGGGCCTGATGCAGTCATTCAAGTGGGTTTGCGTGGGTGGGTTTGCCGCAAAGTGCATCACTGTCAGACAAGGGGCTGCCTCATGATTGGGCGTCGTGGTTTCATCAGGTCGCTGGGGGTTTTGACCGCCGCTGTGTTGGGCGGTGCGCGAGAGGTGTTTGCTGTGTCGGACAAAGATGTGTGGTTCATGCCGGATGAGAGCGAGCCGCACAAGCGCACATGGATGGCTTTTGGGGCGAGCCGGAGGATTTGGGGTCGGGAGTTGTTGTCGGTGGTGCAGCGTGATTTGGCGACGATCGCGTTGGCCATTGCGCAGTATGAGCCTGTGTCGATGCTTGTGCGTCAGGCCGATTTGCCAGTGGCACGGCGGCTGATGGGGGACAAGGTTGAGTTGGTGGTGTGTCCGCTGGACGATTTGTGGATGCGTGATACGGCACCGGTCTTTGTGGTGACGGAGAACGGGGATAAGGCGGCGGTCGACTTCAACTTCAATGGGTGGGGACAGAAGCAGGCCTTTGCCCGCGACGCCAAAATTGCTGCGTTTGTGGCCCGGCAGGCTGGTGTGCGGCGCTTTGAGAGCGAGTTGGTGCTTGAGGGCGGCGGGATCGAGGTCGATGGGTATGGCACGGCGATCATCACTGAGAGCTGTGTGCTGAACAAGAACCGCAATCCCTGGGTGGGTAAGGCTGCGGCGAGCAGGGAGTTGAGGCGGTTGTTGGGGTTGGAGAAGATCATTTGGTTGCCGGGGATTAAGGGCAAAGACATTACGGATGGGCACACTGATTTTTACGCCCGTTTTGTGCGCCCAGGGGTGGTGGTCGCCGGTTATGACCCTGACCCTGGGTCTTTTGACCATGCGGTGACCAGGAGACACCTTGAGATATTGCGCCGGGCGACCGATGCGGAGGGGCGAAAGCTTGAGGTGATTGTCCTGGAGGCGCCTTCAAAGGTCCGGCGGCGGTATGACAACGATGATTTTGCGGCGGGCTACATCAATTTTTACGTTTGCAATGGCGCCGTGATTGCCCCTGAATTTGGGGACTCCAAAGCCGACGCGGCCGCCAAGCGCGAGCTTCAAAAGGCCTATCCCAAGCGCGACATCGTCCAGCTTAACATCGACGGCATCGCTGCTGGTGGTGGTGGCATCCATTGCACCACACAGCAGGAACCGATGATTTAGGCCTGGGCTTTGGGCGTTTGTGCGTGGTGTGAGAGAAGTTTTTGGTGACATTTGGTGTGGTTTGTCTCTTTAGGCCGAGGGTTTGGTTGCGCTCTGGGTGTGCCTTTATATTGAGCCAACCAAAGGACAATGCGTTTTCCCTTACGACAATCATCATGGGTATCAAAATGAACCGAAGTGGACTGGTATTGTTGGGGTTGTGTTTGCTGTGTTGGGCTTTCCAAGCCTGTGCACCAGCGACAGACACTGGAACCGTGAGCCTGGATCTTGGCGGTGAGGTGTTGTTGGAAGGGGAAACGAATCACAGCGGAATCAATGTCAGGGTGGCTTTCGACGACGGGGCGCTCGTGGGTCAAACACAGAGTGATGCTGACGGCGCGTTTGTTTTTAGAGGTGTTCCTCAAAGCACATTTCGGTTGACCTTCTCTAAGGATGGATTTGATACCCAGGCTGATGTTGTCGCTGTTTTTGATGGCGGCAGCTTTGTGATCAATGAGGGACAGGCTGTTGTCCTGCGGCCTGATCGCAGTGCATCGCTCAGTGGACGCTTGGAAAGCCCACTCGAAATTCAGGATTGGAACGGGAGTGCCACGGTCACCTTAGCGGGCAATGGTCCAGAAGTGAGTTTTGCTCCCAATGGAGACGGCCGCTTTGAGCAAAGGGATTTGAGGCCTGGGACTTATGGTCTTGAAGTGCGTGCACAAGGTCATCTTCCCTATTCAACAGTGGTTGTGTTGAACACACAGGAACGCTTCGTTTTGGAGCAGCCCATTGTGTTGACGCCCGAAGTTCAGAACAGTGAGACCACGGTCTTGATGAGAGGCCAAGTGACACTCGACGGCGCTGCGGACAGCGCAGGGGTCCAGGTCCGTGTGGAGGTTGGCGGTCAACTCTATGCCACGCTCCAGACAGACGCAGAAGGACATTTTGTGTTGCCGACTTCGCGGCTGACGCACACGCTGTCTTTTTCAAAGGATGGTTATCGCCTGCCTGTTGGTCAGCCCGAGACGATTGTTGCGCTGTGGGCTGAGGATGAAGCGTTGGCGGATGGGGGGCGCTTTGAAGTGGATGGTCAGTGGTTGGAGGGGCTCAATTTTGAATTGGAGCCGTTGCCGACCGCGACGTTGCGCGGCACTGTGTCGAGCACATTGGGTGAACTTTCGGATTGGCCAGCGCGAGGGTTCGTGACCTTGGTCAGCAATGATACCCAGGCCCGTCGTATTGAGCCGGTGGTGGATGGAGAGGCAGGACGAGGTCAATTTCAGTTTGCTGGTTTGGTGTTGGGGCAATACACGCTGAGTGTTTCAGTTCAGGGGCATCGCCCATTCACACAAGCAGTGGAGCTGGTGCAAGGCGACAACGCGCTGGGCAACATTGAATTGGAGAGTGTTGCTGATAGTGATGATGAGGCCGTCGTTCTGCGTGGGCAGGCTTGCAAGGGCGGGTGTGACTCCGAGCGTGACCACTCGGGGATTCTTATCAACGCCACGATAGGTGTTGTGCCTGTGGGCACGATCGTCACCGACGCTCAAGGACGCTTTGCGCTGCGGACCTCGCCGTTGGAAAACACGCTGGAGTTTCAAGCGCAAGGCTTCGTAACGCAACGTGTGGATGTGGGTTGGAGTGAGGTCGAAGAGCAGTTTGAAGCCGTCACGGTCGAGTTGCCAGAGGTGGCCACTGCGACGTTGCGCGGTGCTTTGACGAGTCCGTTGAACCCCCAGGATTGGCCAGAGCGGGCCTTTGTGACGTTGGCCAGCGCAGACGCATCGATACAGCGCATCGCCACGGTGGCCACTGAGGTGGTTGAGGGGGGCACACAGGGGACCTTTGAGATCGCGGGTCTGCCTGAAGGCGAGTATACGCTCGTGGTCGCTGCGTTGGGTCACCGTTCGGTGACGCGGGTGGTGGAAGTGCCTGCTGGTGGGCTGTCGTTGGAGGTGCCACTGACCCCAACAGAAGTGGTTTTTGCTGGGCAGGTTCTGAGCGCCGCGGTGCCTGTGCCGTCGGTCATCGTGCGCGCTCGACGCGATGGGGTGTTGGCAGACACCACGTTGACCGACGAGCTTGGTGATTTTGTATTGCGGCTGACACCTGAGTCCCACACATTGACTTTAAGCCGCGAGGGTTTTTTGGCTCATCCAGAGGTGACCTTGCGTTGGAATGGTGTGGGTTTTGATGTGGAGAGTCCTGTGGACGGTGAGCCGCCGTTTAAGTTGACGCCGTTGCCGTTGGCGACTTTGAGGGGGGAGGTGTCCAGCGGTCAGGGCGCCCGCAATGATTGGGCGAACATCGCTTCTGCGACCTTGGTGGGGCAGGATTTGCGGCGCATTGTGTCGGTCTTCAACGCAGACAATGGCCGTGGTCAGTTCCAGTTTGCGGCCTTGCCGCCTGGTGAATACACGCTGACCATCGTCGCCCAGGGCCATGTGTCCTTTGTCGGCGAGGTGGTGCTGAACGAAGGGGATAATTCGCTCGCAGAGGCTTTGGGGCAAGAGTTTGTGGTGTTGGCCCCTCAGGGTGCAGATGAGGGCGTGACGCTGAGCGGTCGTGTTGTCTTGCAGGGGCAGGACGGAGATGACGGCGACAACAGCGATGTGTCTGTGGCGGCTTTGGTCGAGGGCAATTTGGTTGCGACCGTATCGACAACCCCTGGTGGGTTGTTTGCCTTTGCTGCTGCGCGGCAGGACCATCAGCTGACGCTGACGCACCCAGGTTATATTGAGCGCAATGTCTCGGTTGTTTGGGATGAGGTTGATGAACGCTTTGAAGTCGGTGGGGAGGCGCTGGCGCTTCTAGCGATTGTGTTGACGCAAGAGCCTCAAAGTGATCGTGACAATGATGGTGTCATTGATGTGCTCGACAACTGTCCTGACATCGCCAACCCAGGCGCAGATGACTTTGATGGCGACGGTCTGGGAGATGTTTGTGATGGCGATATCGATGGCGATCTGGTGGCAAACTTGATCGACAACTGCCCGTTGGCCTTCAACCCCACTCAAGAAGATGTTGATGGTGACGGTGTTGGGGTCGCCTGCCGGGGCGGTCGCTTCGATGCGTTGTGCGGTGTGAGGCGTCACCGTGTGAGCACCGCAGGAAACGCAGATCGGCGTCGTGGTCAGTGTGGTGGTGGTGCGGCTCCCGAAATCTCTTACCAGGTCGTGGTGGAGAGCAACACCGTCTTGCAGGCTTCGGCGCAGGCCGACTTTGCGGTTGTTTGGTATCTTGTGGACGCTCAGGAACAGGAGGTGCTCTGCGATGTTGGAGCGTCCTTGACGCTCACGGGACCAGGTGCTGAGGCGGATGATGCTTTTCAGGTCCCGCCAGGGGTCTACGAGCTTGTGTTGGATGGTTTTGTTGGCGATGAAGCCGCAGGGCCCGTCACGGTGGACATTGCCACGTCACGCTGTGAGCGCCGCCTGGTCGTGGGTGGGACCATCAACCAACGCGAGCGCTCCTTTACTGAGCTTGCCATTGGCGATGTGACGGGGGATGGCCTTGTGGATGTTGTGGGGCGGCTTGGCATTGAATTTGAGCGGCGCAATCAGCTCTGTGTCATGACCAATTTTGGGGGCGGGAGTTTTGGTAATTGTGGTTTTGATTTTGGTGAAAGAAATTTAATCTATGATGACATCGCGCTTGGCGATGTGGATGGCGATGGCATACAAGAGATCATATCTATCAGTCGCACGCAGAATGTTTTGGATGTCAAGTATGTGACGCCAGAGGGTGTTTTTAATGACACCGTTCGGCACGTTGAGTCTTCTCCTCTTGCGTTGGCCGTTGGTGACGTCGATGAAGATGGTTTGATTGACATTGTGGTGACCAACACCGCATTGGAAGCTCGTGTCTTGCTTGGTCAAGGGGATGGTCGTTTTGTGTTTACGGGTGTGCCCCTTGATATGGGTTTTGCGCGCAATGTGACGCTCAAAGATGTCAATGCTGATGGGCATCTTGATTGCATTGGATCTGTCACGGGACCCAACATTATCAAAGTGTTTCTTGGCGATGGATTGGGTGGCTTTGGGGCAGAAATTGTTTCGGGCAGTGGGATTTTTGACCCTGAGTTGGCCATGGGAGATTTAAACGAAGATGGTTTTCTTGATGTGGCCATTTTGAGCGGTACAGACGTGCGCCTGATGATGGGTCAGGGGGATGGTACTTTTGTATTGTCTGATACCTTGAACCTTGGTGATGGGCGCCGTGGCAGTTTCCTGGCGGTCGCAGATGTTTTTGGAGACAGCGCACTTGACCTGGTTGTGTCGGGTTTTCCTGGCAGTGAAACCTACGCGCTGCGTGGTCACGGTGATGGGACCTTTGTGCCTGCTGAGACCTTTATCCTGGGAGGTCAGCCCGTTGGTGTTGCTGTCGGTGAACTGGATGGTGACGGGCTACAAGATGTGGCATTCATCGAAAACTCTGGTGGGAGCCTGCTTGATATTCGTTTGGTGAGAGGTGACAGCGCCTCTGCGGCCTTGCGTTCTGCCCTGACGTCAACATCTGGACAGCGTCCAAGCGATGACAATGTTGTCATCGCCATCGAACCCGAGGTGAGCGTCGCCGATGTGAATGGCGATGGGCTGCTGGATCTTGTTTCTGGCCGCGTCGAACTCATGTTGGGCGATGGGCAGGGGCGATTGCTTTCGGCCGGGATGCGTCAGACTGCCGGCACGATCGGCGCGCCCATCATCGCCGATTTTAGCGGTGACGGTGTGGAAGACATCGTCACGGTGAGTGAGGGGGGTATCGCCAGCCTCTTGATTGGGCTTGGTGGAGGAGCATTTCTGCCGGCTGTGGAGACGGCCTTGTCGGGCAGCGACGTGACAGCGGCGGCTGCGATCGATGTTGACGGTGATGGTGCGTTTGAGTTGGCTCTCCTCTACCGAGCCGATGAGCGCGCAGACACCACGAGCCTTGGGGTCTTGCGCAGTGCCCTGAATGGAAGCTTTGAGACCGTTGCGTCGGTCGCCGTGGGTGCCGACGTTCCGTTCTTCTTTGGTGCTTTGAATGTGCTCGACCTCGATGGTGATGGGGACCTGGACCTGGTCGCCGAAGCGCTTGGAATTTTTGCGGCTGTGATCCTCAACGATGGCAACGGTGGGCTTGCCGTTGGTGAGACGATGCAGATGGTGTCTGATGGCGTGTTCATCGATCTCAACGCAGACGGTTTGATGGACTACCTCGAACCACGCGGTCGAGTGTTCATTGCCAATCCAAATTTAAGTTTCACTGTCTTGCTGGCTGTGGATGGGCGGCCTGAAAATGAGGCCGTTAAAGTGCTGGCTGGGGATTTGAATGGCGATGGTTTGCCCGACCGCGTGGCGCTCAGCGCTCCCAGCGTTGATCAGGGGCCAGGAGAGGTCTATGTCGCCATGGCCACGAATATTGGTGTGTTTGATGATGCACTGAGGTTGCCTGTGCGCGACCTACGCGACGCCGTCCTTGTCGATGTGAATGGCGATGACTCCATGGACATCGCCGCGTTGAGCGATGACGCTTTGTTGCTCTTTCTTGGCCGCGGTGACGGCACTTTCGGACCTGCACAGGTTTCATCGTTTGATGCCTCTTTGGTGCAAAGGCGCTTCTTGAGCGCCGACATGAACGATGACGGGCTGGGCGACGTTGTGGTGCTGCAAAGGGCAAGCGGCGACGCATCGCCTTTTGCCGTGCACGTGTTCTTGGGTTCTCCTGCCAACGAGAGCGTCGATGTCCCGTCCGATGCGAATCCTCGGCGCGTTGCTGGCGCGCTGACGCTGGGCAGCACGCTGCCGCCGTGTGCCCCCCAGAGTTTTCCGACCGAGCGGCTCGAAGACACGCTGCTGGTGTGGCGTCCTGAAGCACAAAACCCCTGCCGTGTGACGCACGTCGCGTTGAGTTTTGAGGCAATCGCCACCTCTGGCACCGCGCGTCTTGAGGCCGCGCAGCTCACTCAGGAGTTTCAAATCCCTGACGATGCACAGCGCTTGACCTGGTTGGATGCCACCGTGATCCCATCGTTGGCTCGTTTTGAAGGTCATACACTGGCAGGCGCGCCTTGGTCGTTGACGCTGCCGTTTGCGCCTAGCGGCGCAATGCTCCACATCAACCCCTCCATCGAAGATCCGTGGGCACCTGAAACCAGCGCGGCGCTTTGTGGCGGCGGTGATCAGGCCACGGCGCCGCAAGCTCTCTGCGTTTGGGACGCTCCACAACAGCTTGAGTTTGTGCTCGAAGATGAATTGGACGAGGACGTTTTTCTCTTGGCGGGTTCTTTGGGCGGTGCATTTGCTCCAAACGAGCACATTGAGGTGACAATCGCCACGGAGCCAGACGCTGTATTGCAGGCGACCCTGCAGACCTTTCGGGGGCGCGCACCGCTTGCGACTGCTGTTGAAATGGAGGCAGGGTTGTGGCGGCTTAACTATACCGTCCCGCAAGACTATGCCCAGCGCACCCTCGCATTGCACGTTGTGGCAGTGGATGTGGACGCATTGCCTTGTACTCTCACCCAATGACACACCAACTCGTTAAACCCGAGTTTAAATGACTGTTTGTCGGCGTTGCTCACCCAGAAGATGGAACGGTTAAACTTGATTGAGAGAACCCTCGGCATCTTCTTGTTTGGCAATGATTGCCTCAGAGTTTCCTGTGTTTTAGACCTCGGTGCCGTCGAGAATGTGGCGCCACATGAGGTGGCGCGGGACGCCTGCGTAGCCCGAGTCCTGGGCGTCGTTGCATTCGATGACGATCCAGCGCCCGTCGATGGTTTGGGCCAGGTCAATGACGACGAAGGGCAGGTCGAGGCGCCCGGCGGCCTGGCGTCCGAGGTTGAGCGCGTCGCGGCGTTCGGCGTCGTTCAGACTGTAGCGCGGTGAGGTCCAATAGGGGCCGATGCCGACACAGCGCCCGTGCCACCAGAATGAGCGAAACTCGAAGCTGACGGGCAGGCCGCCGCCCAGGTCGGGGGCGACTTGCCGCAGCCGTTCAAAGTGGCGGCAGACCACCCTTTGCCAGCGCAAGATGGGCTCGTTGTGCCAGATTTGCAGGACCTCGCGCAGGTGCTGGGGGCTTTCGATGATGGACTGGTGCCGGCTGTGTTTGTTGGTCTGGCGCTCTCCCTTGATGAAGATCGGATAGTCGAAGTGGGCCTCGATGGCTTCGGGTGTGGGGAAGGTGTCAAACCAGACGCTGCGCGGGGTCAGTCCTTCGAGGATGGGGTACCAGACGGGCAGCTTGCTGCTGCGCTCATATTGCTCGGGGGTGTGGATCAACTCCACGTTGAACTGGAGCAGGTCGTTGTAGCGCTGGGCGTAGTCTGGGGCGGCGCCCATGCGGGCGATGGCCTGGATGGTGCCCTCCCACCAAACCGGGTGGTGGCAGGAGAAGTAGCGCTCGAAGTCAAAGTCGTAGACCCCCAGTCCAATGTGCGTGTTCAGAATCCAGAGGCTGTCTTCAATCCGGGTGAGGTTGGGCGCTTTCATGGGTGTGCTCGGTGTGGGTGGGGGGCGCGCGGGTGGTGGGGAGTTTGGGGACGGTTTGTGGGTTGGCAAGGGGTGGCAGGCAAGATCACCAGGGGCGGTTTGAGATGAGGATGGCCCACTGGCCCAGGGTGAGGCCGAGGATGAGGCCGGTGAGGTTCAGGGCCTTGTGGGTGCGGTGTTTTTGAGGGGCACGGGGGTCTTCGAGGCGCTCCAGAGCGCGGCGCGGGGCGGTGACGGTGGGCATGCGTCGCAGGTGTATCCAGGCCATGGTGGCCATGAAGAGCCACAGAGAGGCGGTCATGGCCAGCTTGCCGCCAAGGGTCAGCGCAAAGGGGAAGGCGGTGGCGGCCAGCAGGGCGATTGCGGTGAGTTTGAGCAGGGCCTTGCGCTCGGTGTCGTCGCGGGTGCGGCGCCATTGGAGCCAGGCACCAAAGGCGACGCCCACGGTGCCCATCAGGAGTTGGGGGCCGAGCATGGCGGCCAGGCCCGTGGCGGCGGTGGTGGTGGTTTTGAGGGCGGTGGCCTTTTGGGATGAGGCCGCCAGCGCGGCCAAGATTTCGGGATCGAGGATGGGGGCGGCAATGGTGGGGCGCCCGAGTTGGCGCACGACGTCGTCCTGGAGGCGCAGCCGGGCCCTGGAGAGGCGTTTTTTGATGGCGGGCTCAGAGAGGCCAAGCGTCTGGGCGATTTGGGAGATGGGCAGGCCTTCGCCGTAGAAGAGGGCCATGACCTGACGTTGGTCGGTGGGCAGGCGCGCGTAGGCTTTTTGCAAGGCGGCCTGCTTTTCGCGTTGGAGCAAGAGGTGGTCGGCGTCGAGGGTGTGTGAGGGGTCGTTGGTTGTGGCGAGGTGGGCTTGGGCAAAGTCTCCAGGACGACGTTTGCGTTGTCGCAGGTGCTGGAGGCTTTGGTTGCGGGCGATTTGACGGATCCAGCCGGGCCAGGCCTCGGGGTTGGACAGGCGGCCAAGGTCGCGCCATGCCAACATGAAGGTCTCCTGGGCGATGTCAGGGGCCGTTTGAGGGTCGGCGCTGATGGACAAGGCGATGGCGTAGACGGCCTGGGTGCTGCCTTTGATGAGGCGTTCGAAAGCCTGGGCGTCGCCGTTTTGGGCGGCGCGGACGTCCTGTGAGTGGGTCTGTGTGATTTTTTCGGTCACCTTTTTGTGTCTGCGGCACCTGGGTTTGCAAAGGACCTGCTGGCGACCATTGTGGCGCTTTGGGCAGGCTTCATGCAAGTCATAACAGGAGTTCGTGATGATGAAGGTGGAAGAAGGCGTTCGGGTGTCGATGTCGCGCTGGTGGCCGGTGGTGCAGGTGATTTTTGCGCTGGTGGTGGGGCTTGGGGCGAGCATGGAGTTGGTGGGGACGCTTTTTGTGGATGTGTTGCCGTTGGAGGTGAGGCAGAGTTTGGAGGTCTTGCATCAGGACGAGGTGGTGTGGGTCTGGGTGGTGTTGAGCAATGTGTTGCGGGTCTTTGTGGCGGTGGGCTTTGGGGCAGGGGCGGTGGGGCTCTATGGCGCCAGACCCTGGGGGCAGAGGCTGACGGAGGTCAGCGCTGTGGTGATGTTGGTGCTGGGGTTTGTGGGGTACGGGATCTTGAGCGTGCGTCTTTTTCCGCTCTTGGATGCGGGTTTGAGCGTGGGGCCAAGGATGGACGGGGCGGCGATGAAGGACGCGATGGTGCGCTCGGTGGTGGCCTTTGGTGCTTATCCGGTGGTGATTCTGGTGGCGATGCGTCGTGCGCGCCGCAGGGCGACAGCCGCGGGCGAAGTTGTGGGAGAGGCAGCGTAAAGTCGGGTGGTGTCGTCGTGGCCGGTTGGGGTGAGGCTTTGGCTTTTTGGTCGGGGATCTTTATCTTTGTGGCTTGTGGGTCTTTGCAGTGCCTCTGCAGAGGGATTGGCGAGGGCGGACTGCTCAAATCGGTCTCCACGCCCGGACACAAGCGCGGCACGTGGGTGTTGCGCGCGGCGTGGTTGTCGGCGGCTGTGGCCGCTTGAAACGGCGGTGCGCACCTCATGCCAAAATGCGGACGAAAGGACGTCTGCATTTGGCATCAAAGGTGTGTGGCAACGCCTATTGGTGTGAACAAAACAAGTTTTGAACGCTTTACCATGGTTTTCTGGTGCCGTGGGGTTGTTGGGGTTGTGTGCGGTGCTGGGGTGCTCTTCGTCCCCTGAGTCTGTGCCCAATGACGACTCCCAACCCGCGCCCGTACGTCCTCCTCAGGTCAGCACCAGCATGCCCAGCAACCGCATGCAGAAGGTGCCGCCCGGCCAGGTCTTTGAGCCGGGGTTTGACAAGCCTGTCGGCGAGCTTGATTACGGCTTCTACATCGACACGCACGAGACGACGGTGTCGCACTACGTCGATTGTGTGGAGGCGGGCGCTTGTCTGCCGCCTCAAGGACGGTTGTGGAACAATCATGAACCGCTGGCGACAAACTGGGACGAGCCGGGGCGCGAAGAACACCCGATCAACAACTTGAGTTGGGCCCAGGCCGACGCGTATTGCCGCTGGCGCGGCAAGCGCTTGCCAACCGACCTCGAGTGGCTGCGGGCGGCCTACGGAGACTCGCCTCGGCCCTATCCCTGGGGCAGCGCCCAGCCCGATTGCCAGCGGGCCGTCTTCAACGATCGCCCCAGTGTGGTGCGAGCAGGCTACACTCGACATGTGTTTTCGGGCTGTGGCACGGGTTTGACGTCGAAAGTGGGCGACCGCCCCAAAGGGGCCAGCGCGTTTGGGCTCCACGACATGGCAGGCAACGCCGCTGAGTGGGTCCACCAAACGCGTTTGCTGATGCCAGCGCCTGTACCCCTGCTGCTCGGTGAGGATTTCACCAGCAGGTTGAATTTCACCCGAACCGCTTTGTCCTTTGACCTCCGCGGTGGGTTTTATGCCGCCTCCGCTTTGGGCGGTGTCCGATGTGTGGGCAGCGATGAGCCGGTCGAGATCGCAAAGGGTGTGGCTGGGTGCCGGTGTGAACCCGGGTTGCCAATGGCCAGCACCATCGGCCAGACCAACGCTTGCGCCATCGGCGCCGATTTCAGTGGGCTTGGCGCCAATGGACTGCGGCATACGTTGTGCGCGACCCGGGCCGATTTTTCGGGCGTCCAGATCGAGGACAGCACCTTTTATAGCGCCAAGGCCGAGGGTTCTGTGTGGAAAGGGGCTCGGTTGTCCATGACCGGGTTGCACAGTGCCCGTTTGATGGGGGCTCAGATGCGCAACGCGCAGCTGGTCGATGTCAATTTGCAGCGGGCCAGCGCCAACGGTGTTGATTTTGGTGGGGCGAGCCTGGAGCGTGTGGATCTACAATGGGCGGTGTTGAGGGGGGCCAGGTTTGATGGGGCCAGCTTGAAGGCCGTGATGCTCGCCAACGCCAATGTGATTGGGGCCGATTTTGGCCAGGCTCGCCTTGAGCTGGTGACCTTGACTGGTGCTGTCGCCGACGGGAGCACGATTTGGCCGCCAGGTTTTGATCCTGTGGCCGAAAGGGTGAAGGTGCTTGGGCCTGGGGCGTCCTTGGAGGGCGCGAAATTGGCGTCCCGGATGCTGCGTGGTGTGAGCTTGAGCAAGGCCAATGTGCGCGGCGCGGACTTTACCAACGCCGATCTGCGCGACGTTGACCTGACGGGGGCCGATCTGACGGGGGCCAACCTCTTTGGGGCCGACCTCTTTGGAGCCAAGCTCGATGGGGCAGTCCTTGATGGCGTGCGTTACAGCCGCCACACCCGCTGGCCGCAGGGGTTTGATCCCCGCGAACACAGCATGATGGGACCCTACTTGACCGCCGAGGCGGTGGAGCGGTTTTTGGCGCGAAGCCCCAAGAAGGTACTCAAGGACGTGGTCTTTGAAGGGGTGAACTTGGCCCGGTTGGATTTGTCGGGGGTGGAGCTGCTCCGGGTGACGTTTCGCGACTGTGTGCTGGATCGCCTCAAGGTTCATGGTGGCCAGTGGTTCAGCGTGCGTTTTGAGCGCACGAGCATGCGCGGCGCCGACTGGAGAGGCTTGAACACCCAACATGTGTCCATGGTTCACAGCGATGTGAGTCAGATGCGGATTCAGAACGCCACATTGAGTCAGACCACCATTGATTCAAGCGTGACCGATGGGTTTCTGGTCTCTGGCAGCGTCATTCAGGCGTGGAATTTTGGTGCCAATCAGACCAAGCCGGATTTTGTCGACACCCAATGCGAGCCCATGGACAATCACCAATGCCCACAGGGGACAGGACCATGAAGAGAACCTTGATTTTGACGCCTTTGGTCTGTGTTTGTGTGCTGGGGATGGTGTCGTGTGATGCCCCTGAGGTGTCCCTGTCGAGCGTCAAGGCGCCGCAGCAGCCCAAAGCCTCTGGAGAGGCCCCGGCCAAGCCACCCACCGAGCCCATGTCCAGCCGGCCACCTCCCTACAACGACGTGCAAAGCGCGCCGGGGTGTTTGCGCAGCAAGGGCGGGTGTGCCCAGAAGCCACAGCGCCTTGTGCTTTGTGAAGATGGCCTTGAGAGCACCGATTTGAAGGACGTCTCTGCCGAGCAGATGGCGTCCTGGTCCAAAGAGAAGCGCAAAGTGATGCTGGCTGGGGCGCTGACGGTGGACATTCGCTGCGAAGACAAGCCCTGTCCGGCCGACAACCCGTGCTGCAACCCCTGCGAGGGACCCATGCGCCTGGATGGCGGCAAGGCCAGCGTGATTTTGGCTGGTAGCGCGCCCTCCCATTACCGCTGCAAGGGCGACAAGAGCATGACCTGTTGCGGGTTGGATGTGCGCCGTCAGCGCGTGGTGGTCACGGGGTTGCTGCTCGACCGGGGCCAGGGGCGGTTTGACGTGAAGGTCGAGTCTCTGTGCGAGCCTTGAGGCCAGCAGCGCAGCAGGGGGCAGCGCCTACATCAAGATGCCCTTTTCGTCGGGGGTCAGGGCGGGGGGCAGGTCCGAGGCGTCTTCGCCCAGGCGCTGGCGCAGGTTTCGCTCGATGCCGCGCGAGATCGCCGACAAGGGCAGGCCGTTCCAAAACATGGTAAAGGGGTCTTCGAGGACCCGGCCAGCTTCGCTGATCAGCTCAAAACCCAGACAAATCAAGACTGTGATGGGGATCGCCAACCACCCCAGGTCATCCAGAAGCGCAAAGGGCATCAAGATGGCAAAGCCCATGATGAGGCGCTTGGCGATGAACTCGTAGCCTCGGGGGAAGGGCGTCTTCTTGATCCGCTCGCAGCCGCCCTGGATGTCGAGGAAGGCGGCGATGGTTCGGTCGAGGCTTTGCAGGCGCAGGCCGTCGAGGCGCTGGTCGTCGGTGGCCTTGGAGAGGTCGCGCTGCTGGAGGTGGAGCAGGGCGTGGGTGGCGTTGCTCTCGATGGCGACGGCTTCGAGTTCTTTGGGGGAGAGGAAGGCCCGCACATGTTCGTCCTGGACGGGGCTTTGTTTGCGCAGCAGGCAGCGCAGCGTGTGCACGTAGGCGATGTGCCGCCGGACGATGGTGCGTTGGAGTTCGTTGGGGCCTTTGGGGTCCATGCCGCCGTCGACGTAGGTCAGCACCTGGGTGCAGAAGTGGCGCGATGAGTTGATCATCCTCCCCCAGAGCTTTCGTCCCTCCCACCAGCGGTCGTAGCACGAGTTGGTCCTGAAGCTGACAAAGATGCCGATGGCCGCGCCGATGACGCTGACCGGCAGTGTGGGCAGCTTGATGTGCGGGACCATGGTGTAGCGCCAGTTGAGGTAGACCAGTCCCGACAGGACGAAGAAGATCCCCACGGACTTCCACTGCCAAACCAGCAGCCTCATGAAGGAACTTTTGTTGCTGACCATCATGGCTGAATTGTTCTCCTGGGTCTGGATGCTGCGCGTGCGTTGTGTGCAAGCGGCTGCGGGTCGCATCGATGGGTGCGGTGCGACATCTCTATGGCTGGATTGGGAGGTTGAATCCTGGTGACAGTGTCCATTCAACCAGAAACGTACGATATCCTGTGGCCCCAGACAATCTTGCGAGGGTTCGCCGTTTGCTTTGGGCCACGGCTGCGGGTGTGGCTTTATGAATCGTTCCCAGCAAGAGACTGGCGCTTTGAAACAAAGGGCGCCGGTGAACATTCCCCCTGCGCCGCCTCACCACGATGATCTGGACGGTTCGCTCAAGGAGGCCCTGGGGCTCTTGAGCCGCGCGGTCCGCGACCGACGCAGTCCCTGGCGTACCCCGACGCTGTGCACCGTGGGACTCGACGGCTGGCCGCAAGGCCGCACGGTGGTGTTGCGGGCCTTTGATGTCGAGCGGCGGTGTTTGCGCTTCCACACCGACCGCCGCTCTGGAAAGGTGGCACAGTTGGGGGCCGAGCCGCGCGCCCAGCTTCACTTTTATGACAGCAAGCGCCGCGTGCAGCTGCGCCTGTGGGTCAATATCGAGGTGTTGACTCAGGGGCCCGAGGTCGAGCGGTCCTGGGCCGCGATGGGGCCGATGGCCAGGCGCTGTTACATGGCCGTGGCGCCGCCAGGGACCCGCAGCCAGACCCCCACCGACGGCCGCCCTGAAGACTGGATGGCCGCGGCCCAGGCCAGCCTTGAGGACGAATCGGCGCCGTTGCCGCCCGGCAGCGGTCAGGAGAGCTTGACGGTTTTGCTGGCGACCTTTGAACGCGCGGAGTGGCTCTCGCTGGCGTTTGCGGGCCATCGCCGCGCATGCTTTGACTGGACTTCGGGCCAGATGCGATCATGGTGGCTGGTTCCTTGATGCCACCACCGAGCCCGAGCGCATGATTTCCAAGACCCCCGAGCTTCCCAAGGTTCTGGAGCACATCCTGTCGTTGGCCGTCGACCTCAACGC
This sequence comes from uncultured Pseudomonadota bacterium, assembly GCA_937123825.1. Classification (GTDB taxonomy): domain Bacteria; phylum Myxococcota_A; class Bradymonadia; order Bradymonadales; genus CAKZKQ01. The sequence goes on along the minus strand of CAKZKQ010000680.1, from coordinate 7,427 downwards.
CGCCGACCTCCACTTCATCCCCGACGTCGAAGCCCAGCAGGTGCTGGTCAAGGCGCGCCCGCGCGACGAGCGCCCGTTGACGGAGCTGGCCCGCTGGTCCTGGGCCAACTACAAGACCTTCTGCACCCACCTGGAGCGCTTTTGTGGCTTGCGGGTCTATCAACGCCTGCCTGACATGGCGGCGGTGAGCGTCACCCTCCCAAGCGGCTCCTGGGCGGTGCAGTTGGAGTCGGCGACGAACCTCTCGCTGGCGATGCGGTTGACACCCAGCGCCACCCAGTCGCCGCTCAGGCTGGACGAACTGGGTCTTGATGCGTCCGACTTTGCCGAAGCCGAGCACCTGTGCACCATGGAATCCGGCGTGATTTGCCTTGCGGGTTCGGTGGGAGACGGGCGCGACACCTTCATCAACGCCTGTCTCCTACACCCAGAGGTGCGCCGCCGCGATTGTGTCATCATCCACCCCTGGCCCAGAGTCGAGGTCCCAAACGCCGAACACTTTGTGCTTGAAGGCGCTGGTTGGGGGGGCGACGAGCGGCTGGAGTTGGCCGACCCCGCGCTGCTGGCCCAGAGCGAGGCGTTGTTTGAGCGCTTCCCGAAGGTCTCGGCCGACAAGCTGACGCGCTTTGTGCGTCGCCGCGCCCCCGAAGTCCTTTACCTACGAGAAGTTCACAGCCTTGAGATGGTCGAGCTTTGCTTTGAAATGGCGCGCCGTGGCACCCTGGTCTTCACCACTCTGCACGCCAGCGATGCCACCAGCATTCCCGGCCGGTTTGGCGCCATGAAGCTCGAACCCAAGGCCCTGCGCAACGTCCAACTCGTCTGCCGTGCCCAGCGCCGCCTTGCTCGCCTTTGTCCCCATTGCCGCCAGCCTCAGGCGCTTTCCCCGGCCAGTCTCAAGGCCATGGGGCTGCCCGAAGACCAGGACGGCTTTGCGCCCCATCGCGCCGTGGGCTGTGAACAATGCAACGAGGGGCACAAAGGCTGGGTTCTGGTCCAGGAGACCCACCGCCCCGAGCGCCGCGTCCTTGAGCGCGCCTTGAGCGTCAACAACTTCCGCAGGCTTCGCCCCCAGGCCCTCAAGGATGGCTTGCGGACGCTGCGCCAACACGCCCTGGAGCGGGTCGCCAACGCCGAAATCAGCATGATCGAGGCCATGATGAAGACGCCCCCCAGGTGATGCTGCGTCCTGTTGAGGCTTTCAGGCGCTGTCGTCTTTTGAGACTTGTTGGCGGCGCAGAGAGCGCGCCAGCCAAAAGCTTGAAGCGATCAGCCCCACTTGAATGACAAGGCGCACCATGGCGGCCGCCGTGCTGCCTATGGCGGGCGGATCTCGGGTCGCATCCCAGATGTGGATGGGCATAAAGGCGATCATCAACGCGCAAAACGCCGCTGCGCCAAGGGCACGCGTTCTGGGCACCAGGAGCATGACGCCAATGGCCCCCTCCACGATGGCTGCCGTGATGTTGGCCAGGTTTGCAGGGATGAAGGGCGGAACAAAGGGCTCGTAAAAGGAGGGGGAGAGGATGTGACCGGCCGTGCCGCCGAGCATGGCCAGGGCGAAGAGCCCGAGCAACCCATAACGAACCCAACCCAGTATCTTCTTTTGTGCCATTGTTTGTCGCTTCTTTGGTTGCTTGTGACCAAACGTTTCAGAGCCACCGGTGCGGGGTCTGACAGCACCCTGTCGATGCTCAAAGTGGCAGGGGAAGTTCGCTTTCAACGCGTCCCCTGGTGGGTTTAAGCGGGGTTGTGCGAAGACTGCGCTTCAAAAGCCCAGGGTCTCTTTGATTTTGGCTCTGAGGTCGCCCCGTTTGAGTTTGCTGTAGCCCTTTAGGCCGATGGCTTTGGCGGTGGCCTTCAGGTCCGAGACCCCCAGTGACTCCAGGCTGCGCTGGCGTTGGTCCGCCGAGATGGCCTGGCTCATCACGATCTGCATGTTTCCGTGGAAGCCCATGGCGCTGGTGGGCAGGTAGCATTCTTTGAGGACGCGTTTGGGCTTGAGCCCGGCCAGCACCTGGGCGTCTTTGGCACCCAGGCTGGTTTGAAAGAGCGAGAGGGACTCCAGGCTCTTAAGGCGCGTGGACATCAGGAGCGCTTTGGCCCCCTTGATGCCGATGGGGTTGGCGCCAAGGCGCAGCTCCTTGAGGTTTCCAAGGGCTTTGGATTTGGCGGCCTGTTGGACCCAGTGGTCATCGATGTCGCACTCTTTGAGAGAGAGGAAACGCAGGCTTTCGATTTCAATGAGGTCCAGGACGCTCTGACCGCCGACCTTGTTGACGTCCATGTGCAGGTATTGGAGCGTTTGCGCGGCCCGAAAAGCCTTGGAGAGCGCCTGTGCGCCTGGGGCGGTGATGGTGTTGCGGCTGAAGCTGAGCGATTGAAGCTGGCCAAACCACGGGGCTGAGGCCAGGGCGATGGTGCCTGCGTCGCTGCATCGGATGCCGTGCGCTTCGAGGGTGTCGAGCGCCGTCCATCCCTGGGCCTGAGCCAGCGCCCTGGCCCCGGCGCCGTAGACCTTGTTGTGTGAGATGTTGAGGTGCCGCAGCCGGTTCATGGGGACCGAGGCCAGGGCCTGGAGGGCTCCTGCGCCGATCCCGCTGCTCCACAGGTCCAGATGCTCAAGTTGTGCAAACCAGGGGGTTTGGGTCAGCGCTTCAAGGCCGTCGTCGCCAATCTCGTTGCCGCCGCCGAGGTCCAGGCCCTTTAAGCCGCTCAGGTGAGGGCTTTGGGCCAGTATTTTGGCCGCCTGAGGGTCCAGGCGGCAGTTGCTGAATCCAAGGTGGTTGAATTTGGCCAATACAGGGTTTTTTGATGTCTTTTCAAGCTCGTCGTGAGACATCCGTTGGGCAAAGAAGGTCAGCGCGGTGCACAGGTGCTGGTATTTCCACTGCTTGCCCTCCAAAACGCCGTAGAAGTGCTCCCCGGGGACGATGCGCATGGCGTCGGGCCAGCGATCGAGCTTGGGGCGCAGTGTCTCCAGTTCGTCATCGTTCAGCGCGTCGAGCTTTTTGGTCAGCTCGACCCAGCTTTGCACTGAGGGGGAGAAGGTCAGCAGAGTTTCGATCTCAGGGGTCATGGGGTTGTGGGGTTGTGGGGCCGCCTTGGGGCTGTGTTTGGGGTTGGGCGGCCGTGTTGAGCGTCACCGTGTGGTTTGTGACTGGTGCGTGGCGAGTTGGGAGGTGCATTGTGGGAGGCGCAGGGCGGTTTTGGGTCTTTGGGTGTGTTTGTGAACACGTCCTAGGAGACAAAGTATGCCAGCGCACAGAGGGCTAGGATTACTGCAAAGGCGCTGACGACCGCAAATGAGCCAAGGGTGTTGGATGTGCCGGAGACCTTGGCGGCGATGCGCTCGGCCTGGTCTTTCCAGGCGGCGATGGCCTTGTGGATGTCTCCTTGCCAGACGACGACCATGCCGTCGTTGGCCAGCAGGTGGGCGTCGCAGTGGGTGCATTGGAGCGAGAGTTTGCCGCCGGGTATGGATACCGGGGCGCCGCAAGAGGGGCAGGCAGCCTTTTGGCGGCTGAGCTTGATGGCGGTGTTGATCTGGCGCCGTTGCCACAAGTGCACAAGGTGCCCGCTGGCGTATCCCATGGCCATGGCGCCAAAGGTGGCGACAAAGAAGATGATGGCGCCGCTGACCATGATGCCCAGGCGCCACAGCCCTGACTCGAAGCGGTCGATGAGGAGCGCAAAGAAGGTGCCGCCGACCGCCAGACCGACCACGACAGCCATGGGTTCGATGGCCATGCCCAGTTGAGAGTTTGTTTTAAGCTTGCGCTCAACCTGGGCCAGTCCGGTGTCCAGGATGTGGTTCAGATCGGCTTCAAGTTTGGCAGGGGTTTTGTGGGCGCCGTCGTGGTGGATTTGGCCGCACCGTTGGCAGGCCGTATGTGAAGAGTCCAGGGCGACCGTGGCGCCGCACCCCGTACAGCGCACCGTGTCCATGACTTGCATTGTGGTGGCTCCATTGAACGTGACCCGCGGTTGGGACGCAGCCGTGGATCAAGGTTGGCCAAGCGCTGCGGAGTTGCCGCGCACGCCTGTGTTGGAGCTGGGCTTGTCTTGAAAGATAGCCAAATGCGGCCGCGCGGTCCAGTTGGGGACAGCAGCCAGCGGCCTCGGACGTGGTGCCGGGGGCTGTGTGAGGGCCCATGGGGTGGGGCGGCCTGAGCACGTTCAGGTTCTGTCTGACAATTGGAACCGAGCTCCGGCGAGCACGATGGTGTCGAGGGAGAGAATCGAAAGGCTTGGAGTCACAACAGTGACTCTCAAGAGATGAGCACTGGAAAGTGCCATCTCTTAGACCTTTCGATTCGCTATAATCGAGGTGAGCGCAGGCGGGGCCTTTGACCCGTCGAGCACCGCCGACGACGAGATCGACAGAAGAGTCAAAGGGCTTGCAGTCTCGCCAGAGACTGTCGGTAGATGGGACCGGAAGGTGCCATCTGCTTGACCCTTTGACTCGGTATAATCGACCGTCGGGCGACGGGACAATTGTCAGACAGAACCTAGTCGCAGCCCTGGGCGACGACCTTGCCTTTGACGGTCAGGGGCGGGGAGGGGAAGGAGAAGTCGAGTTCGAACTCTTTGAGGTCTTTGCCTTCGAGGCTCTTGGGGACCTTGAAGGTGGAGGTCTCGGGGTCAAAGCCGATGTTGATGTTCTGGTCGATGAGGTCGCCGTTGAGCAGGACCCCCTCGGGGATGTTGGTGATGTACTCGAACTTGATCTTGATGTGGACGTCGTGGCCGATGGAGTCGTCGATGCAGCCCAACGGCGAGGTGGCCAGGATGAGGTCGTTGCTGACGACCTTGGCGCTGCGGATGGCCATTTTCTGGCCGCCGAGGGTCACTTCAAGCTCGGGGTGCTCTTCGGCGACGGCCTCTTTGTCGCGCGGGACGATGCCGCAGCCCTCAGGGATGACCATGTCGCCCTTGATGACCAGTGTGCCGGCCTCCTGGCCCAGGAAGTCGCTGGCCTCAAAGTCGATGGTGGTGTCAAAGCGCACATGAATTTTGCCGCCGGGCTCGGCGGAGATGACCTCCACGGGGCCTTTTTCGATGACGTTGCGGTTTTTGATGAAGAGGGTGCGAATCTGCCAACTGGTGCTGCTGTCATCGGCCACCTTGGGGGCGATGGTCATCTCCAGGTATTTTTCGTCCTTGGCGATGCCGCGGCCAAAGCCCTGGAAGTCTTCGCAGGTGGGCTCGGCCGAAGAGAAGGATAGGCGCAGGGCCTGACCGCCGTTGCTGTAACCGATGAAGGTCTTCATGCCCAGGTCTTCACCGTTGTAGGTGACCACCAGGGGCTGGAGTGGCTCTTCTTTGGGAGCCTCTTTGACGGCCTCTTTGGGCGCTTCTTTGGCGGCCTCGGCGGGGCGCGGTTTGGGGGCCGATTTGCAGGCCCCAAGGCCCAGGGCAAAGAGCCCAAGGGCGCTCAACAGTACAACGATGCTCTTGTTCATAGCTTTCTTCTTTGTTTTGGTATGAGTTTTCGCCGCGCACCCAAAAAAACCAATATCGGCGTTCACGTCAACAGTGAAGCGGGTGACTGACATGGGTTTCGGACGTGCGGCGTGCAGTCTGTTGCGTTTTTGAGCACAGGCGTTGTTTAATTTGATGGGCGCGCGTCGCCTGGGGAGGCGCCCGTCCAGCGTCGAAAGGCGCGGTGGAAGCTGGCCGCCTCGCTGTAGCCAAGGAGATAGGCGATTTCGTAGATGGTCGTGTTGGGGTCGCGCAGCAGGTGCAGGGCGTGGACGCGGCGCACGTCGTCCAGGAGGGCGGCGAAGGTGGTGTTTTCCTGGCGCAGGCGCCGCTGGAGGGTGCGGGTGCTGACGGCCAGCGACCGGGCGATGTCTTCCTGGCCGATGTGGCCCTGGTGAAGGCCCTCGTGCAGCGCGCGGCGGACCTGGTTTTGCATCGAGGGCGTCGCGGGGGTCTCCTCGGGCGCCAGATCCTTGAGCAAGAGGTCGGCGTAGCGCTCCAGGTAGCGCCCGGCGTAGGCGTCGGCGTCGGGGTAGGAGATGTTCAGGATTTCGGCCTCGAAGGTCAGCGCGCAGCAGGGCTGCTCAAAGAAGAGCGGGGCCTGCCCAAAGGCCGCCTCGTAGACCGCGTCGCTGTGGCGCCTTGCGTGGGCAAAGTGCACGGCGATCAGCGGCCGATCCTGCTGCGCCGACTCCCTCACCCTGCGGCATATCCCCGACACGATCATCTCCATCGGCTCGCCTTTGGCATGCAACTGGTGCACATGGGGCAAGCGCAAATGACACAGCTCCCCCACGCGCTCAAACTGGATTTCCAGCAGCGGGTCAAAGAGTTGGTTGAAGCGGATCAGCCGGTCCAGCGAGACGCCCACCGTGGGGCTGTTCATGATCAAGGAGCCGATGATGCCCATGTCGTGGTAATTGGCGCCCTGGCTCATCATCAGCCCCAGCGGCATCGCCGGAAAGCGCCCCACGTAGAGGTCCCACAGCCCCAGCACGCACTCAAAGGGCAGCAGAGCGTCGGGCTGGGCGAAGTCCTCGGCCCTCAGGCCCGCGGCCTCCAGAAGCTCCTTGTCCGTCAGCCCCAGCGAGCGACCAAAGTCGAACGCGGTGCCCACGATGGCCGCAAAAAGGCTGCCTTCTTGTTGAGTCACGCCGTCTCCCAGGTTGGCTTTGCAGCGCCTCTTGCCAAAGCCTCAAAGGCACTTTGGCGCCAGATGTCACTTTGATGGCGGCTGAGGTCACTGCGCTTTGTCGGCATTGATATTACTTATATCTCAGCAACCAACAACCGCGCTGCACACAGCGCAGGTTCATACCAAATTGTGCCCGTGCGCAACATGTCGCCAAGGAGGAAGACCATGACCACAGCGATTGAACATGAGCTTGAAGGCCCCAGCGGCCGACTCTTTCCGGTGATGAAGCTGGCCCGCGACCCCAAAGGGGCCTACAGCCAGTGGCTTGAGCAGTACGGCGACCCGTGCCTGGTGCACGGCTTCAACGGAGACGTGGTCCTGACGGCCAAGCCCGAGCTGGTCCGCCAGATCTTTGCCGCCCCCGCCGACACCTTTGTCCCCTTTGCGCCCCACGTCCTGGCGCCGATCCTGGGACCCAAGTCGATCTTCGCCATGGCCGGCAAGGCCCACCGCGACGAGCGCAAGATCATCATGCCGCCGCTCCACGGCGATCGCATGCGCCACTACGGCGCCCTCATCCAGGAGGCGACGGCGCGCGAACTCTCCAAGCTCAAACCCGGTCAGCCGGTGGTGATGCAGAAGCTCACGGGCGCCATCTCCATGGACGGCATCATCCGGGCCATCTTTGGGCTGACCGACGAGGCCAGGATCGACAAGATGCGGGACATCCTCGACCGGGTCATGGACCGCGCTCATCCGGCGCTCTTCTTTGCCCCCGTGACGCAGGTCAGCATGCTGGGCCTGAGCC
>CAKZKQ010000679.1 GCA_937123825.1 uncultured Pseudomonadota bacterium | reverse complement strand
TGGTGGTTTGAGCGCGCAGCGGCACGCGTTGCCCATCCACCTCGATCCACGCGGTGCCGCCGCTGCCGAGGATCCCGTCGGTGACGGCCACCGAGCGGGCGCTGATGGCGGCGTGATCGCTGTGGTGCGCGCCGCCGTGTTGCATGTCCATGCCCATGGCCACGCGGCGGAAGTTCTGGTACTGCTCGCGGTCGGGGCGGCGCTCGTAGGCCATGGCTTCGTCGATGAGCTGTTCCAGCGCTTCGGAGAGGTCCGAGCCGTCGTCGGGGCGATAGGCCGGGGCGCGCTCGATGGCCTCAATGATGGCGCGGGTGACGGCGGCGGCAGCGTCGAAGTTGCCTCGGTCGGCGTGGTCGCGGGCGGTGCGCCGGGCTTGTTCGGCCTGGGCGAGCAGGACGCGGGCCTGCGCGGCGCTGACGGGCTGGCCGGTTTGGTGGGAGACGTCCACTTGAACCAGCTTGGATTGGGTGTGCACGTGGCTTTGGCCCGCGCGGCAGTGGCGCAGCGTCACCAGACCGAGTTCGCGCGTCCCGGTGTGGGTCTGGGCGCCCACCGTCAGTGGGATCACCACATACTGTTTGCGGCCCTGGACGACGTTGGGCAGGGCGATGTGCAGGCCTCCGGCGCCGAAGCGGACCTTGTGGGGGCTGAGCGGCTGGGCGACTTCCACGCCGAGCGCGGGTTGGATGATGACCTCTACGGCGTCGGCGACCACGTCGCCCTGGGTGCCCAGGATGCGGGCAAACTCAAAGTCGGCCTCGATGGGGTCGGCGATGTAGGTGTAGTCGCCCGCGCCGCCGATGGATATGGCGTGGAGCAAGTCTTCGCTGTGGTGTTGGCCAAAGCCCAGGGTCGAGATGGTGATCTGGGGGCGCATGGACTCGGCCAACGCGGCCAGCCCCTTGGGGTCGCTGATGCCGATGTTGGGGGCGCCGTCCGAGAGCAGGAGGATCAGTTGACGCTCTCCGTTGCGCCTGGGCGGCAGCATGGTCTGGGCGCGGCGCAGGCCCGCCTCGATGTTGGTGCTCCCCGAGGCCACCAGGCGCCCCAGGCGGCGGCGCAGCAGGCGTTTGTTGTCTTGGGTGAGCGTCTCCACGCCCGAGACCTCGGTGGCGCCCGAGCTGAAGGCCACCACGCCGACTTTGTCGGCGGGATCGAGCAGTTCGATGAGCGCCAACACCGATTGCACCACATGTTCCAGCGGCGCACCGCCCATCGAACCCGACACATCCAGGGCAAAGACCACCGAGAGGGTCGGTCTGGCGGACTCAATGGCCTCGGCGGTGGGTTCAATCTCAAGGACAAGGTGGGTCTGGGCGCTTTGACCGACGGCGACGGCGGTGGTGTCGATGTGGGGCAGGAGGTTGAGCGTGGGTTGGTGGGCCATGTGGGTGTCCTCTTGAGGGTTTGCCGGTTGATGTGCGGTGGATTAGGTTTGGACTTCGCCCTTACCCAAGCGGCGCCCGCGACGATGGGGCCGCGTCAGACTGGAGCGTGAGCGATGGGGCAGGAGCAGACAGGCGAGGAGCCGCAAGACGACACCGGGCAGCAGCGGCAGGGGCAGCGCTGGTTGGGTTGGCGGCGCGTGCTCGTGGGTTGTGTGCTTGGGGTGCTGCTGGCGGGTCTGGGGTGGCACTTTGCCCACCTGTGGGTGCCTGGGGCGGTCAACGTGGTGCGCGAGCTGCCCGGCGTGGGTTTTGGGCGCATGCACCGCTTTGAACAGCGCGTTTTTGGTGCGGTGGACGCGGTGCGGCGCGCTTTTGGGCCAGAGGCGGCCTCGGGCGTGACGCCAAGGCCGCCGGAGCGGGCGCTGGCGGGGTTGTGGCCCCCGGCGCCGTTGCAGCCGGCGCTCGATGGCGCGGCGGCCGACGGGGAGGGGCTGTGGAGCGCGGCGTCATCGCGCTGTCGCAGCGATGCGGCGATGGTGCGCACGACCTTGAGGGTCGATCCCGAGCGGCCCGACATTGATGTGATCATGGTGTCGATGGATCTGCGCCGTTTGGGGGTGGGGTTTGTGCCGGGGCGCGCCGATGGCGGACCAGAGGCGGGGCGTTTGCCGCCAGAGCGGGCCCCTTCGATCGTGGCGACCTTCAATGGCGGGTTTCAAACCCCTCATGGCGGCTTTGGGATGGGGGTGCAGGGCCAGGAAGTGGTCGCGGCGCTCGATGCCATGGCGACGTTGGTGTCGGACAAAGAGGGCAGGCTGTGGGCTGGCCAGTGGCCGCCGCCCGAAGGGGTCGAGCCGTGGTGGTGGCGCCAGAACCTGCCGCCGCTGTGGGACGGGCAGACGATCCGCGATCGTCCCACCATTGAGGTCAAAGGCCGCCGGGAGTTGATCGGCCACAGCATCACGCGCCGCTCGGGGGTCTGTGTCAGGCCGCCTTTTGAGTTGGTGTACATGTGGACGCTGCGCGGGCGCGCTCTGGCGCTGGGGCGCGCCATGGAGGCGGCCGGGTGTGCCTGGGGGATGCATCTGGACACCAACGCCTACCACACCAGCTTTGAGTTTGTGGACCTGGGGCAGGCCACCCGCGATGGAGAGGGGCGGTGGTCAGGGGCGTGCACTGAGCGGCTGACGCCGCGGATGAAGGACAACCCGCCAGGGCGCTACCTCAAACCCCACGACAGGGATTTCTTTTACGTTTATGAGCGCTCTGAGGTGTTGGACTCGCCCCTGTGGCCGGTCCAGCGCTGAAGCGCGCCTCGGGTCAGCAGATAGAGCCCCACGCCGATGGCCACGCCCACCGTGTCGGCCACCCAGTCCCAGACGTCGGCGTTTCGGCCCACGGGCCATTGGAGGAGTTCATCAACGGCGCCGTAGAGCACCAGCGCGAGCACCACGCGCCAGTCCACGCGCCGCGCGGTCGTCTCCCAGGCCGCGCACGACAGCCAGGCCAGCGGCATGAAGGCCATCACGTGCAGCGCTTTGTCAGAGACCGTGGGGGGCAGCCCGGCAGGCACGGGCATGTGGGTGGCCAAAAAGAGGGCGGTGAAGTAGAGCAGCCACAAGGTGCGCAGCGCCAGCGGGGCCCATCGCGCTTGTGTCATGGTTCTCCGTCGCGGGCCAAGCGGATGTCTGGGACAGTCTGGGTGGTCTTCATGGAGTCGGGCTCGGCCCCAAATAGGACATCCTCGGCCGTGTCCAGGTCGACGCCTTGGGGGTCGATGCTGCGCAGCGCTTGATAGAAGGCCCTGGCGCTTTGAAAACGCCGCCGAAAGTCGCGCTGGAGTGCTACGGAGAGCACCGGCCACAGGGCGCTCAAGGTGATCTCTTCGCAGACGTTGAGTTGGCCGCTGACGTGGGCCCCGATGCGCTCCATGACAGACTCGTGATCGACCACCGGGCGCCCCGTGAGGGCTTCAATGAGCACCAGAGCGCTTTGATAGACGTCGATGGCGGGGGTGACGATGTGTTCTTCGAGGTATTCGGGGGCGACGTAGTTGGCGGTGCAGGGCATGGCCCCGTCGGTGGTGAAGGTCTCGGCGCCGCGGGCGATGCCAAAGTCGAGCAGCACAAGGGCCTCTGAGGGCTGGTCGGGGTTGGAGACAAAGATGTTGTCGGGCTTGATGTCCTTGTGGACGATGTCCTGGTCATGGCAGACCGCCAGCGCGTCGAGGATGTTCAAAAAGAGCGGCAGCGCGCGGCTGGGGGTCATGGGGCCGAAGTGAAAGAGGTGTTCGGCCAGCGTGTGCCCCTGTAGGCAGTCCATGACCATGTAGGGGCGCTTGATTGTCGTTGGGGGACCTGCGGTGGTGCGCATGGTCAGGCGGCGGCCCAGTGCTCTGATGTTGATGATGTTGGGGTGTTGTACGCGGGCTGTGGTCAGCGCTTCGTTGATCAGGCGCTCTTCATTCATGCGCCGCAGGCGGCGGCTGTTGTTGGGGGCGACGATCTTCAGCGCCACCTCTCGGTGGAGGTCCAATTGGATGGCGCGGTAGACCTGAGCGATGCCTCCCGAGCCGAGCAACTCCACAATTTCATACCGTTCATCGATGAGGGTGCCGGCCTCCAGATTTTTTGGCAGGTCGGGCGACACTTTGGAAGACACAATGGAACTCTGGTTGTGCGTCGTGTCGAAGGGCCCCGCACGCCGTGAGGCCCATTGCGGTTATAGGTGGTGTTGGCGGCTTTTGGGAAGAAACGGGTGTTGAAACCATGTGACGTCCCTCAATTTGAGGTCGCCTTTTCAGGGCTGGACGGTGATGGGTCCAGGGATGTCTTCAAAGTCTTCAGAGAGATCGACCTGACCCATGTCGACGACTTGTCCAGGCCCTTCAAAGCGCAGCATGGCGATGTTGGGGCCGCCCTGGGGATCCACCGAGGAGAGCAGCACCAGCCCAGAGAGATCCCCGCGCTCGACCGCCGCAATCTGCTCGGGCAGCCCGATGCCGCGGATTTCTTCGACAAGCACCATGTTCAGGCCATCGCGGCGCAGCACCGCCACGCGTCCCGGCTCCAGGAGCGTCACGATGGCGCTCTGTCCATCGGGGCTAAAGCGGGCCTCTCGGGCGTCGGGCAGGTCTGTCAGGCGGTTCACCTCCCGGGCCCCGTCGCCCTCAATGGCCACCACCGAGACCTGACTGCCTTCTTCCGAGAAGACCGAGCCGTTGGGGATGAGCAGGAGCTGCCCGTCGGGGCTCAGGCCAATGCGCTCGGCGTCGATGAAGTCCCCAAAGATGTCAAAGGCCCCCGTCTGGCGCCAACCGTCGCCGTCGCGTTCCAGAAGGCGCAAGTCGTCGTCGTCGATGGGCTCAAAGGCGGTCTGGCCGCCGAGCAACACCGCGCTTTGTTGGCCGGGCCGCAGCGCCATCGAGCGGGTCAGGCGCAGGTTGAAGAAGGCCTCCGAGAGCAACTCGATGCTGCCATCGCAGCCGATGTTGACCACCGAGATGCCGCTGGTCTCGTTGACGTTGCTGCCCACGATGAAGGCCGTGCGCCCGTTGTCCATCATGACGATGTCGCCGTAGTCGGCCCCGGGCAACTCCACGCGCCCCACCTCGGTCAAGGCCCCAGCGCCATCAACGCGCAACGAGATCAGTTCATCGCGCTCTCCCAGGACCAGCGCAAACTGGCCCGAAGGCACAAACTCAATCCGCCCAACGCGGACCCCCACATCCAGCCGTACCCCGTCCCTGACCAACTCTCCTGTGGCCCGCAGTGTCATGCTTGTCAGCGTCGTGCCTTGCTGGCCGACTTCCTGGGCAAAGGGGTGCCCGATCAACACCACCCTGTCCTTGTTCTCATCGCCCTTGGCGCTGAGGTCACACTGGTCATCGGGCGGCAAATCCGGCTCGTCGGCGTCGGGCTGACCCGTATCGACTTCATCCATGTCCGGCTCGTCGGGGCCATCGGTGTCTTCGGGGTCAGGTTCGTCCGCGTCTTGTGGCTCTGCGTCTTCTTGCTCAGGGGGCAAATCTTCAGAGGGCTCCTGGGTGTCTGCCCCGGCATCGGGCACAGGGTCCTGCTCCCCCGCAGCGCCGCCCTTTTCATCGCCGCAGGCGGCCAGCGACAAGAGCACAACCATTAGGAACACACAGCGAGACAGGGACTTCATCGTTTGGAACCTCAAACATCCGTCAACAAGCGCGGCCGCCGTCAAGGCAGCATACAGACATGCTTTTACAACATCACACCGTGAGGCAAAAGGAGCCGCTTGCCGGCAAGCCCCTGCCACACCTTCATACGGCTTGCGGTGCCCTTTGGATGGGCGAGGCAGGCATTTTTTGAGGGGGGGTGGGCTTTGGCGCTGCCTTTTTGAATGCGCTTTTGGGAAGATGGGCTTGTTTGCGCTCGATTGTGAGTGTGTGGGAGGGGGAGAGGGGCGCGATGTCTTCGAGTGAAGGTGCAGCAGGGGTATCCCGACGCCGGTGCATTGCGTGGTCGGTGATTCTGGGAGTGGCGGCGTTGGGGGCGGCGGCCTGGGTGCTGTGGGAGCCGGGGGCCGACTTGCGCGATGGGCGCCACGACAGAGGCAAAAACGCCATTTGGATGGGCCACGGCTGGTTGGGAGACGACGGCTGGTTTGAGCGCTACAACAAGACCGCTCAGAAGGAGAAATTCCGCTCGCCGCAGGCCATCAAAGCCATGGCACAGCGCCTGCGGGAGCACCGCATCGCCGATGTCTTCCCCCACCTGTGCCCGACGCTCATGGATGGTCAGGTGGCGGCGGTTGATGAGGCGCAGGTCGAGCGGTTTCTGGACGGTTTTGAGGGCTTTCGGGTCATGCCCTGGATTGGTGGGGCCTGGGATTATCAGGCCAAGCCCGATGACCCCCGATGGCGTCAGACTTTTGCACGTTCGGCGGCCGATTTGTTGCGGCGCCACCCCCGTTTTGCCGGCGTGCACATCAACATCGAGCCCATCCCGGACCAGAGCGAGGCGTTTTTGAAGGTTTTGGAGGCGCTTCGGGCCGAGCTTCCCCCCGGAAAGGTCCTCTCTGTCTCTGCCCACCCCCCGCCGCTGTGGGTGCCGCTGCCCAAAACCGACTGGTCGCTGGAGTACTACGCCAAAGTGGCCAAACACAGCGACCAAATCGCCGTCATGGCCTACAACACCGGCCTGCGGCAGCAAAAAGCCTATCAAGCCCAGATGAAGCTGTGGACCTGGGACATCCTCCAGGCGGTGCCCCAAACCACCGACGTGCTCATCGGGGTGCCCACCTATCCCGATGAAGGGGGCTACCATCTGGCCGAAGTCGAAAACATCCCCACGGCCTTGACAGGCGTGCACGGCGCGTTGCATGCCGATGCGCTGCCGCCGCACTTTCAGGGGGTGGCGCTCTACTGCGCCTGGGAGATGGACGAGTCGCACTGGCAGGCCTTCTCTCGGCACTACCTCAAACCCAACCAGCAGCAGGAGGGACCATGACCGAGCAGCAATCTGAGTTCGAGGCCCGCGCGCTGACCACCGACGAAATTCAGGCGCTCGTTGTCCATGTGCTTGAGGTTCACCCCGCCAGTGGCCCGCAAGACGTCTACAAGCTGGCCCATCAGGCCATCATGGGGCCCGGACACCTGCTGGTTGATGAAGACGTCACCCGGATGACGCTCACGCGCGAAGCCAGCGCCCTTGAGATGGAGCCGCTGGAGTGGGAGTCGCCCATTGAGATCATCCACCCCGGCTCCGAGATGGCCAGAGTCCACCTGCGCCCCTATCTGCGCAGCGGCGGCTCCGTCCAGCGCCTGGTGAAGGCCATGTTCAAGACCCAGCAGATCATCGCAGAGCCACCAGCGCAGTCGCTGGCGCAGTTGTTGGGGGGCATGCGTCAGGTGCTGGCAGCCTCGGCCAGTGAGGTCTTTGACCTCGAAGCCTTTGACGCGTTGCTCAAAGAACAGGTCGGCAAAGGCTTTGAGGCCGTCCACCACTCCGAGGCCTACCGAGAGGCCTACGACCCACACTATCGGGTGGTGCTCCTGGATGCGCTGGCACCCTGAAGCAGCTCCGCTCTCTATGAAAGCTGGATCTCTTTTTGAGCTTTGCGTGAGTGCCTGACGGTATGAAGGCATTTGAGCCAGCTTGTTGGGTTTTGCGTGTGTTGATGTTTGTGTTTTTGTATTCTTTTGGGCGATTGGCTCTAAGAGCACATCATTGATTTTTTAAGCTCAAGCTGTCACAACGGCACCCGTATAAACCAGAGCGGCCAGCAAGCGCGGCGTGCATCAACAAAACCCACAAAGTCTGCCTGTGCCGGTGGTCTTTGTTGGGACAACGTTTCAAAACCATCATCTGTGGGAGTGTTGTATGAAAGTGTGGACTCTTGTCTTGTTGAGCGCCCTTGTGTGCGCTTGTGCGCCAGCGGCTCAAAACGCGCCGCCTCCGTCTCCTGCCCCTGCGGCGGCCAAAGCAGCCCCCATGGGCAAAGCCCACCTGGACACCCAGTGGGTGCAGCTGGCCCAGGAGGCCAAGGGGGCCTACAAGATCAAAATGCGTTTTGATGCCGATGGAGAGGCTCAAAAGCTGGCCCTTTACCACAAGGATCCCGCACACCAACCCGACTGGATCGCCGCCG
The DNA here is from genome assembly GCA_937123825.1 of uncultured Pseudomonadota bacterium. GTDB lineage: Bacteria > Myxococcota_A > Bradymonadia > Bradymonadales > CAKZKQ01. The sequence goes on along the minus strand of CAKZKQ010000679.1, from coordinate 19,190 downwards.
AGGTGGAAGCGCGTCACCCTGGCGCCCAGATCCTCTATTGGGAGAAGGAGTGGTACGAGGGCGACGGTGATGTCGTCGAGGTTGAGTTCAAGACCGCCGAAGGTGTGGAGTGTGAGCTGAGCTTTCTGGCCGACAAGACGCTCAAGTACACCGAATGCCCGATGGCCCTCGATGCGCTCCCCGAAGCCGCGCGCGCAGCGTTGGAGGCCAAGGTCCCTGGCGCGGAGATCGATGAGGTGGAGAGCAAGAAGGGCCCCAAGATGGACATCTTGAGCGTGAAGCTCAAAAAAGAGGGCCGGACCCACTACCTGACCATGTCGCCCGACGGCAAAATCCTCTCACACCACCTGCGTCTGCCCGCTTCGGTGGACATCCCCATGCCGTGATGGTGTGCGCGTAAGCTGTGGTGGTGTAAAGCGCGCCCGCAGCAGCTCGGTAAGCGCCGCCAGCGCGATTCAGAAGGGGCAGGGCGGCGCGTCTTGCCCTTCAATGCCGGTGTAGATCCACTCAAAGATGCCGCAGGCTTCGGCTTGAACCAGGACCTGGCCTCGGTGTGCGTCCTGTCCGCGGACCAGCAACGGGCTGTCGGCGGGGCTGTTCAGGTCCAGCATGGCCGAGATCTTATCGAGGTTGGCTTGGGGGTCGCCGCCAGCGGCGATCTCAAACTGCTGTCCAAACGCCCCTGGGGTGCCGTGGCACGTGTTGGGCGTGGAGCACTTGGCTTCCAGCGGCGGCATGACCGTGGCCTGGAACGCGTCCAAATCAAACCCGCCAGGATCGTTGTTGACGTCGTTGTTGGGATCGTTGTTGGGCGGCGGATCGTTGTTGACGTCGTTGTTGGGCCCGTCATTGTTGACGTCGTTGTTGGGCGGCGGATCATTGTTGGGGTTGTTGTTGACGTCGTTGTTGGGCTGATCGTTGTTGGGCGGATCGCCGTCAAAGTCGACGTTGGGGAACGACGCCTCGCCGTCACCGCAGGCGCCCAGTGTCAAAACCACCAATATGGGAAGGAACAATCGGGTCATTTTTAAGCACCCTTTGCTGGGGTGAAGGTCCAAACCGCCGCGCACATCCATCAATGTTGCGTCAGGGCTCAAGATTACCAACTGGCGAACACCGGCACAAGTGATGTTCAAATCTGACCCCAGAGCGGGGTGGGTGGGCTGGCCTGCCACAGCCCGTGGCTGCGCTCGGCCCCCGCAAGAGGCGCCCTTGGGTCAGATGGGTTGTGTGGGTTGTGTGACGGATAAAAGTGGCCGCGCGGCCATCGATGTTGGCTTTGCGCGGCTTGGGACGCAGCGTCTGTGCGTTTTCTGGCGACAGCGCTCAGGGGCAGATGCCGTCCCCAGGGAAGTCGGCCGGAGGGTTGCACTGGACGGTGGCGCCGCAGGTGTCTCCGCAGACTTTGGGGGCCTCCTCAATGGCTTTGTCCTCCGGGACAGCCTTGCCGACAAAGGTGGTGCCGCCCGGATCATAGGGGGTCTCCAGGTTGCCCGAGATCAGCAGCAGGCCCTCAAAGGTCAGGCGGCCGTCGATCATGTCGGAGCCGGGCAGGTCGGGATCGGGCAGGATGTCGCCCTCAAGCCGAACCTGTTCCAGAGTGATGCCGATCGGCCCAATGGAGATGTTGACGTCCACGGGGTCGGTGCGGAAAAACTGGCTGCCGTCTTCGGGGTTGGCGCAGACCTGACCGGTGGCGTGGATGGCAAAACCATCGTCGTCCACATCCAACACAACCTCATCGGGGTTGGTCGTGTTCTTGGGGGCACCATCGATGTTGTCCACTTCGCCGGCGGCGATCGCCATGGTGCCGTCTTCGAGCACCACAATGTCGCTCCACAGCCGCAGCGTGGCGGGCAGAGGCTGGTCAATGGAGCCGACGATCAAATAGGTGCCGCTCTGGAAGGCGACCGTGGGCGCGCAGGCGTCTTCCTGCTCCAGGTCGGGCTTGAAGAGGAAGTCAAACCACAACGACTGACCCGTGTCGGCGCCGCTGCCATCGGCCAGACCCTGATGCACCTCCACCAAAAGCGGCACATCCGGAGCGCCGAGCCCTTCGGGATCAAACTCCATGATGGCGCTGGTGCGGTCTTCCGAGAGCGTCAGCGTCAGTTCACCGCACGGCGAGCTGCTGGGCGTGCAGCGAGAGATGTGTGGGGTGGAGCTTGCGGGCAGCTCCTGCTCGATGTTGCGCTCATCGGGCCAGATGCTCACCGAGAGCGTGCCGTAGGCCACTGGCTCAGAGAACTCCAGCACGACCGGCTGGCCCGTGGTGTAGTTGCCCCCTTCGGGCACTGCCAGAGTGACGCTTGGCGGCGCGTTGTAATCCTCACAGGCGACCAGGCCTGCGCCGACCAGCACTGTCAACGGCAGCCACGACAACGTGCGCTTGAGATGATCAGAAAACATAGGTGAACCTATTCTCAAAGAAGAACGCCGGGACTGCGTCCCCGTTGGCGTCCTGAAGTGAAGATCCGGGGTCAAGGTAGGCCCCTTCGACGGTCCAGAAGAAGCGGTTTTTGATGCTCCATTCGATCTGAAGATCGTACTCCGTACCATAATAGCCGCCCGGGTCACCCCCATGCCAGTTGACCGCGTCATCGGCGATCTCATTGCCGTCCTCGTTGAGCGAGGTCAGGATGGGGTCAACGACGCCGCCGTCGGCCTCGGGCCACGCAAAGAGCACGCCCAGGCGCAGGTGCAATTTATGGTTGGATTCGGGAGGCAAAAAGTCGATCTTGGCTTGCGGGAAGAGCGCGACGGCGTTGGTGAAGCGGCTCTCGGTGCTGACCTCGGTGATGGGGAAGGAGGCCGCGTCCAGGCTTGAGAGGTTCTCAATGCCGACCGCCACCGAGCGGGCCGACTCAAAGGCCAGGATCTGCTCAAAGAGCAGCAGCCCGATGTTGAAGTCGCGCGCGAAGTTGAGCGACGTCACCGGGGTGTCAGGGCGAGGGTCGTCGTCCCCTTCTGCGAACGCCCCGATGAGGCTCAACTGGACCGGGCCGACCTGATAGTTCATCTCGCCGTAGAAGCCCATCGCCTCAATGTCCTGCTGCACCGGCTCGCGACCGGTCAGCACGGCGAAGCCCTCGGAGATTTCGCGGCTTTCGCCATCGACGATGATGGACAGGAAGTTCCAGGAAAAGTCTTCGACCTGACCCCGGAAGGTCACGGGGATGCTGTTGACGTTGGTGTTGAAGCGCTCGTTCTGGATGTTGACCAGGACAAAGCCAAACTCAAGGTTGCGCCAGTCGAGCCCAAACCAGTCGGCCTCCTGGGCCTTGAACTGAATCGGCAGACCAATCTGGCGCAGGTTGTCGCCCGAGAACTGCACGTCGCCCTGGCGGTACCAGTCGTAGAAGAAGCCCACGAAGATGCCGTTGTCGAGGCTCAGGTCGAGGGTGTGGTTGTCCTTGGTCAGGATGTAGTAGGCCTGGTCCAGTTTGGTGGCAAAGAGGACGCGGTCGACGGTGTCGTTGAAGAAGCTTACGCCCCAGCGGTTGATGCGCGTGCCCTCGTGGGTGGCGATGGAGGCGCCGTAGGCCATGGGCTGGCGCCCCACGCGCAGCAGGCCGCCAGGCAGGGTCGCGTCGGCGTAGGCGTGGTTGAGCTGGATGATGTCGGCGCTGCGCAGCACCGGCACGTAGGCGTCGGGGTCAAGCGGGTCGTTGCCCGCAGGCAGGCCCACCTCCCAGCGCGTGTTGTTGGGCCGCTTGGCGGCCAGACTGACGCCGAAGTTGGGCGAGGGGTCCTGACCAAAGACACCGTTGTCTCCAAAGAGGACGCCGTCGAGCACGTCGGCCTGGACGCGCAACGTCACCGGCGAGTGCTTCATGGTCAGGTCAAGCCGCAGGCGCTGCTCGGTCCAGGTGCTGTCGAGGACGTCGGTGCCGCTTAGCTCGTAAGGATCCACGCGCACGGTGCGCACGCGGTACTCAGCGTCCAACTCGATGGTCTTGTCGTCTTGAGCGTCGCCGTCGGCTTTGACGTCCTGAGCCAGGACTTGTGCTGGCAGACCCATCCATAGGATCAACGCCAGGGCAGAGGCCACGCGCCACAAACTTCTCATGCAACTTCCCCTCTCGAGAACAACGTATTTATGGCACTGGGTGCCGCAAATTTTTTTGAACCACACTCACGATGAAGGTTGGGTCGTGGTGCTGTCAACCAGGATGCAGAAGTTTGCTGCGCTCCGGCGTTGATGTGGGGATGTTAGGTTGTGTCTGACAATTGTCCCGTCGCCCGACGGTTCGATGATGCCGATCTCGTCGTCGGCGATGCTCAACGGGCCTACGGGCCCGCCTGCGCTCACCTCCTCGATCTCGACACCATCGAACTCGCCGGAGCTTGGTTCCAATTGTCAGACACAACCTAATGCTTTGGTGTGCAAAAAAGCGACTCTTGGGTCACAATTGGCGGTTTTTGCTGCCTTTTGAGGGCATCGTCGGTGGGTGTTGTGTGCCGCGGTCTTGTCCCAACATGAGCAAATCCGGTATGCAGGATCTCCCACCGGGGCGCCCGAGCAAAAGGCGGCCTGTGCAAAGGAGACGTGTCCATGGAGTTTTTTGCGCCCCTCTTTGATCCGGCCAACCTGCCGGGCTTGCTGACGCTCTCGCTCTTGGAGATCGTCCTGGGCATCGACAACGTGATCTTCATCACCATCCTGGCCGGGAAGCTGCCGCAGGAGCAGCAGCGCTCGGCCCGTCAGATTGGCCTGGCGGTGGCGCTCATCAGCCGCATCGCGCTGCTCTTTGCCATCTCGTGGGTCATGACCCTGACCAAGGACCTCTTCACCATGCCGGTGCTTAACCAGGGCATCTCGGGCAAGGACATCATCCTGATTGTCGGCGGGCTCTTGGGGACGGGCAAGGCCGGGCACGAGAACTACGAGAACGGCGAGCGCCCCGACGAGCACCAACCCCAAGAGCTGGATGAAAAGGGCGCCTTTGGAGACGCCGCTCAAAAGTCCTCCAAGAACTTCTTTGCCTCGTTTTTGGTCCAGGTCGTTCTCCTCGATGTGGTCTTTTCGCTCGATTCGGTCATCACTGCGGTGGGGATCGTGGGCGACGCCTCAAAGTTGGTCATCATGGTCGTGGCGGTGATCCTGGCGGTGATCGTGATGATGCTCGGCGCCGGGCCCATTGGGGACTTTGTGCAAAAACACGCCTCGGTGCGCGTGCTGGCGCTGGCGTTCCTGGTCCTGATTGGGTTCCTGCTGCTGGGCGAAGGCTTTGAGCAGCACATTGAGAAGGGCTACGTCTACTTTGCGATGGCGTTTGCGCTGGGCATCGAGTTTCTCAACATGCGCATGCGCAGCCGGGCCCAGCGTCTGGCCGCCCGAAACAACAAATCCTGACAAGCACCCCACACAAGGACGACACCACCCATGGATGAGCAAACTCGCCTTGAAGTCGAAGCGGCGGCGTTCCGTCGCCTGGTCAAGCACCTGCAGGACAACACCGATGTGCAAAACATCGACCTGATGATCCTGGCCGACTTTTGCCGCAACTGTCTGGCCAAGTGGTACGCCGCAGAGGCCGGGGAGCGCGGCCATGAGGTCAGCTACGATCAGGCCCGCGAGGTCGTCTACGGCATGCCCTACGCCCAGTGGAAGGACCAACACCAGCCCCCCGCGACCCCCGAGCAGATGGCGGCCTTCAAGGCGCGCCAGGACGCCAAAAAGACCAAGTCCTGAGCGTCTGACTCAGACCGAGACCACGCGCAACACTTCATCGAGCGAGACGAGTCCCTGGCGAGCTTTGTCCAGGCCGTCGATCATCAACGTGGCCATGCCCTTTTCGGTGGCGGCGGCGTGGATGCGGTGCGTGGGGGCCTGCTGCGTGATGAGGTCGCGCACGTCGTTGGAGACGATCATCATCTCGTAGAGCGAGGTCAGCCCCGTAAAGCCCATGCCCAGACACTGGTCACACCCGGTGGAGGTGTAAAACGGCCCGGGGGGTGGCTGGGTGATGCCCAGGATCTCAAACTGGCGCCGCTGGGTGTCGGTGATGGGGGCTTTCTGGCGGCAGTGGGGGCACAGACGCTGGCACAAGCGCTGGGAGATGACGGCGCAGATGGCCGATGCCAGGTGGCTGGGCTCGATGCCGATCTGGATCATGCGGTTGAAGACCCCGGCGGCGCTGTCGGCGTGCACGGTGGTCAAGATCAGGTGCCCGGTCATGGCCGCCCGCATGGCGTTGGAGGCCGTCTCTTCATCGCGGATCTCGCCGAGCATGATGACGTCCGGATCCTGACGCAGCACCGAGCGCAGCCCGATGGCGAAGCTCAGCCCTGCGGCGACCTCAATCTGGGTCTGACTGAACGTGGGAAAATCAAACTCGATGGGGTCTTCGAGGGTGACGATGTTGACGCTGCGCCCGCGCGTGGCGTGGATGTGCTGGAGGCTGGCGTACATGGTGGTGGTCTTGCCGCTGCCGGTGGGGCCGGTCAGCACGATGACGCCCTGGTTGCGGTTGAGCAGCGCCTTGTAGAGCGAGAGCATCGGCGCCGACATGCCCAGCCGATCCACGTCATAAAGCCCCCCATACTGTGACGCCAGGCGCATGACAACCTTTTCGCCGTGGTTGGTCGGCAAGACCGACACGCGCGCGGTGTAGCGCTCGTCTTCAAGGCGGATGCGGCCGTCCTGGGGCTTGTTTTTCTGGAAAATGGCAAGATCCGAGACGACTTTGATGCGGCTGACGACCGCCGGGTGCATGTTTGGCGGCAGGTTGCCCAGATCGTAGAGCAGACCGTGGATGCGCAGCGTGACGCGGGTGCCGCTGGCACTGGGGGCCAGGTGGATGTCGCTGGCCCCGATGCTCAGACCGGTCGCCAGCAGGTGATTGACGATCTGGATGGCGCTGGGGCGCTTGACCAGGCAAAGCTCTCTTAGCGCGTCGCGGTAGGCCGGCAGGCGCGCCAGCTCCTCTTGCTCATTGACCCGCAGGTCCGAGCGCGTGATGAACCCTGCGGCCGGGGCCTGGCGAGCCATGCGCGCGCTGATGTGCTGCCAGGCGGTGATGAGCACGGCCAGAACCAGCGCCGCCCCCAGCGCCCACATCCCCGACTCCAGCCACGCCGAGGCCTGCCAGTCCTGGGGCAGCCAGGCGGCGATCTGGCTGGCGGCCTTGTCTCCGCCGGTCAGCACCATCCATCCGATGAAGGCGACCGTGAAGGCCAGCAACATCAACATCAAGCCTGCGCTTTTGCGGGTGCCCATGGTCTTTTCACCGTATTGAAGTGTCTGTCGTGTTCATGGAGAAAGCATTTTGGGTGTAGCACGTTTGGTGTTGGCCGCCAAAGCTGCCCGCGCGATGCCCGTGTCCTTGAGGCTTCCAAAAGGCATCGGTCTTTGGAGACCCAAGCCAGAATTGTGATGGCGTGTGTGTAACGCGTTTGTGACATCGGGGACTTTGTGACGGGTCTTGGCGCGTTCTTTGCTTTGGTTGTGGGGCCGTAGAGCAAGATGGTCGCTGGAGACAGCGGCGCGTTGAAGGACCCGGATGAAGACCAGGAGCGAGGCTATGATCAAAGTGCACACTGCAGGATTGTCGGACGTGGGCCGCGTTCGAGACAACAACGAGGACAGCCTCCTGATTGACGAAGCCATGGGCCTTTATGTTGTGGCTGACGGGATGGGCGGGCACGATGACGGCGAGGTCGCCTCACGACAGGCGGTCCTGGCGGTGCATGAATATATGAAGTCCATGGCGCTGGGCGAGCGCGAGGGCGAGCTGTCGGGGTCGTTGGTGGCGGGGGTGTTGCGCAAGGCCGTGCGCAGCGCCGCCGAGCGCCTCTATCGACTCTCGCTGCAGAAGCCCTCGGCCAGGGGGATGGGGACGACCTTGACGGCGTTGATGTTGATCGACGGCAAGGCCGTCATGGCGCACGTCGGTGACAGCCGACTCTACCACTACAGAGACGGAGGGTTGGAGCGCCTTAGCCGCGACCACACCTACGCCGAGATGCTTCTGGGGACCGGCGCTTGCACTGCCGCCGAGCTTGAGGACCATCCGCTGAGCCACGTCCTGACGCGCTCGTTGGGTGGGCCGCCCGATGTGGACATTGATACCCGTGTGATCGACATCGACCCCGACGACACCTTTTTGCTTTGCAGCGACGGGCTGACGGCCTATGCCAGCGATGAGGAGCTGTCCACGATGCTTGGCAACAAGGACGTGGACCTGCTGGGGCGGCGCTTGATCAATCTGGCGGTGGCGCGCGGCGGCCGCGACAATATCACGGTGGTCGTGGTGCGCGTTGAGGATGTGCATGAGCTCAACATCCCCGAGGATCTGATGGTCCTCAGGACTCCCACGGTGGTTGAGATGGAGGCCTGCGAGCCGACTTTGGTCATGGCGCACGCCAAGAAGGTGGTCGATTGAACACACCACAGTGTTCATCTAGACACTTCTGTGTACACATTTGAGACACAGATCTGTTTCTTTGTTCTCAAGATGAAACATCTGAGCGCTGGCGCCGCCGACTTTTTTGGCCCAAATCGGGACATTCATAAGTGGGCAGCGCCAGTTCTTTTTCAATGACAAGGTAGTCCACGGCGCGGCCTCTGACGCGGCGGTTCCAGCCGGGGCCTGGGGCCTTGAGGGTGGGTTCTGGGCTGGCGCCGGGGACTTTGAGCACGACGCGACGCTCGGCGACCCGGTGTGCTTGCTCAAGCAGGGCGCTGTCCAGGGGACGGTGTTGGGCCAGGTGTCTGAAGACATCAAAGCGCGATTCGGCCGCCAGCGGGGTGTCAAACATGGGGTCGAGGTAGACGACAGGGGCGCTGTGGGTGTCCATCGACGCGAGCACTTCGGCGGCTTGCCCGTGTTGGACGGTGATTTGTGAGGCGCCTTTGGCAAAGCCGCGATGGGTCTGCGCGGCCATGCGCGCCAGACCCTCTTCAAGCAGACAAGAGACCGGGGCGCTGGCCTCGATGCCGTGCACGGTGGCGCCCATGATGCCGGCGATCTGGAGGGCGTCCTGCGCCAGGCCAACGGTGGCGTCGATGACGTGGTTGACGGGTTTGGCCTGGGGCGGTGCCAGGGCGCGCAGCAGCGGGTGTTCAAGCCCATCGACGCGCTTGAGGTAGAAGCGCCCGGGGTGAACAAAGAGGGGGTCGAGGCCGGCGGCGCGGATCTCTTCGCTTTGCCTGCCCACCATGTAAATCAGTGTGGCGCCGTGGAGCTTCATGAGCTTGGAGACGCTCGTGCTGCGCCGTTCGATGAGCGGGCACCCGCAGCGCGCGGCGACGGCCTTGGCGCGGGCGACGACGGATTCGGGCGGCTTTCTGCATGTGGAGACGATCAGCACGGTGTGGCTCCTGTGGTGCCGGGTCATGGGCGCCGAAGATGGCACACTGGCCATACCCTGTCGATCCGGTCGTTTTGCATAAACAAAGTTTGCTGGTGCATATTTTGTGGCTGGCCGCTCTTTCTATTCATGCGCTTTGGGCGGCTTTTACCCGTTTAAATGCCATGGCGGGTCCAGGGCCCGCGGGTCCTGGCGGGGGGTTTGGGGGCGCGCAGCCCCCACCCTGTGCGGCCTTGGTTTAGGCGCCTTTTTAGTCTGCTGGATACCGTGTTTGTCGGGTTTTGTTGTCTTTGTGGCGACAGTCTGGGGCTGCGCGCCCCAGGACCCCCGCCAGGGTCCGCGGACCCTGGACCCGCAGTGTTGTGGGGCGATGGTGGAGGGCAGGCGAGCTGGCGCCGCCTTGCCTTGTGTGCATGGATAAAAGTCATGTGCAGCTGAATTTTATGCTTGACATGCGGGTTGCTTGCATAATATTCAGGCCCTCCCGCTGAAAATGCGGGCTGTGTTTGAGGGATGCCGGGGCCGCAGGGCTGTTCCGGCACGAGACGCAAGGGGGGTGCCATGCGGCACAAGAGCACATTCAGGGCGCCGATGGCTGGACGCTGGCAAGAACGCCGCGCCATCAGTCCCGTGGGGAGACGGAGCATGGAGCGTGAGGAGCGGCTGCAGGTCCTGCTGGAGCTGGTGATTGAAGGCGAGTTTTCCACCCAGGAGTCCCTGGTCGAAGCCCTCAAGGAGCGCGGCGTGGCCGTAACCCAGTCCAGCGTCTCGCGCGACATCCGCGACCTGGGCCTGCGCAAGCGCAGCGGCATCTACATCGCCCCTGCCGAGATGCTCGCCGGTCCCTCTGGGCTGGACATGTGGGCCTTTGCCACCAGCGTCGTGGCCGCCGGTGACCACATGGTCGTCATCCGCAGTCGCCCCGCCACCGCACAGGCGCTGGCCAGCGAGATCGACGCCGCCAGGTGGCCCGGGGTCGCTGGCACCATCGCCGGAGACGATACCGTCTTCATCGCCGTCACCTCTGCGGTGGCCTGCAAAGAAATCGCCCGGCGGATCAAATACATCGCCGGTCTGGACTGAATATACCCATACACACACGTCGTGTCCGGCCGCGGCCTCGTTGCTGGCTGCCGCGGCGGCGCTTTGAGAAGTACAGGAGCTTGGAAAGAGATGCATAAGAAAGTCGTTTTGGCGTTTTCGGGTGGCTTGGACACCTCCTTCTGCCTGGTCTACCTCCAGGAGAAATTCGGCTACGAAGTCATCACCGTCACCGTCGATACCGGCGGCTTTGACGAAGAAGCGCTGGCCGAGATCGAGACCCGCGCTGCGGAGCTTGGCTCCGTGCGCCATGTCACCTTTGACGCCACCGACGCCGTCTACCAGGACCACATCTCCTACCTCATCAAGGGCAACATCCGTCGCGGCGGGGTCTATCCCCTGTGCGTCGGCGCCGAGCGCGTCGTCCAGGCCAAGGTCGTCGCCGCGCTGGCGCGCCAGATGGGCGCCACCGCCATCGCCCACGGCTCCACCGGAGCGGGCAACGACCAGATCCGCTTTGACGTCGCCCTGCGCGCCCTCTGCCCCGACCTGGAGATCATCACCCCCGTGCGCGACGAGGAGTGGAGCCGCGATGACTCCGCCGCCTACCTCACCGAGCGCGGCATTGCTGTCTCGACCGAGACCCGCGTGTACTCGGTCAACGAGGGCCTGTGGGGCGTGACCATCGGCGGCAAGGAGACCCACGACTCCTGGCAGGTTCCCCCCGACGAGGCCTACGCCTGGACCGTGCCGCTTGAAAAGGCCCCCGAGCAGGCCCAGACCATCACCCTGACCTTTGAAAAGGGCCAGCCGGTGGCGCTGGACGGCAAGGAGATGGGCGGCGTGGAGCTGGTCCGTGCCCTCAACGCGCTGGGCGCCTCCCACGGCGTTGGCCGCGGCATGCACCTTGGCGACACCATCCTGGGCATCAAGGGCCGGATCGCCTTTGAGGCGCCCGCCGCTGCCATCCTCCTGGAGGCCCACCGCGAGCTTGAAAAGCTGGTCCTGACCCGCTGGCAGTCCCACTGGAAAGAGCAGCTTTCGAGCTTCTACGGCATGCTCCTGCACGAAGCCCAGTACTTTGACCCGGTCATGCGCGACCTGGAGGCCTTTATTGACTCGTCCCAGGAGACCGTCACCGGCGAGGTCAAGATCAAGCTCCACAAGGGCAACTTGAGCGTGGCGGGTTCGCGCTCCCCGTTCTCGATGATGAACGCCGCTGCCGGGACCTACGGCGAGCGCAATGCGCTGTGGTCGGCGGCCGAGGCGCGGGGCTTCTGCACGATCTTTGGCACCCAGTCGCTGCTGGCCATGCAGGCCCGTCAGGGTGCCGCCGCCAAGGCGCTCGGCGAGGTCGCTGCGGGTCTGGTGGACATCCAAAAGGGCGCTGAGGCGATTTCGCCGGCGCTCAGCACGGCGGTGAACTGAAACCATGAAGCGCATCCACCTCGACAAGATCGCCAGCGCCACTGCCAGCCTCGACATCTCGCCCCAGGCGCTGATCTCCGACGAGATCGTCAGCGCTCCGGGCTACGTCCTGGCCGTCCGAGCGCTCGACCGTAAGAACGTCTACAACCAGATCGAAACCCTCGAAGGGCGCATGGTCCGGGTTTATCCCGGAGACGTCATCGCGGGCGTGCTTGGACACCGACGCGCGCTGCACGGCCACGCCGGGGTGGTGCCCATGCACCTGACGCCAGGGCAGATCATCCACCTGCTCAACCTCGGCGGCGTCATCGGCCAGTGCACCTCGTCCAACCCCCAGGTGGGGCCGCCGCTGCGCGTGGAGGTTTTGGGGTCAGTGCTGCATTTTCCGGTCATCGGCACCCGCCAGGGTGTGCCCGCGCACATCAAGATGAACGCGCTGCCCGCCGTGAAGACGCTGGGGGCCAGCCCTCCGGTGGTCTTTATTTCGGGCACCTGCATGAACTCTGGCAAGACGCTGGCGGCCTGTGAGGTTGTGCGCTATCTGGCGGGTCGCAAGGGCCTGAAGGTCGGCGTGGCCAAGCTCACCGGGGTCTCGCTGCGGCGCGATACGCTCTCGATGCTCGACTGCGGCGCCACGCGCGCTTTGTCCTTCACCGACGCGGGTTACCCCTCCACCGACGCCCAGAGCGCCCCCGAGGCCGCCCGCGCTGTCCTGGGTGCACTGTGCAGCCCCGCCGACGAGGCGCTGGATGTCATCGTGGCCGAGCTTGGCGACGGGTTGTTGGGAGAGTACGGCGTGCTGCCCATCCTGGAGCAGCCCGATGTGCTGGGCCGTCAGGTGGTGCACGTGTGCTGCGCGGTCGATCCGGTGGGGGCCTTTGGCGCCGCCTCGATCTTCAAAAACACCCTTAAGAGCACCGTGGACGTCTTTGCTGGACCCGTCACCGACAACCTGGTGGGGCGGTCCTACATCGAATCTGGCCTGGGCGTCGCCGCCCGCAACGCCCATCTGGACCCCGAAGGGTTTGGGCAGGCCGTCTTTGCAGCGCTTGGAGGCGATGCCCCCGCGCTGACCACCGAGGCCCATCATAAGGAGCCACACCATGTCGCAGTCTGATGCCAAGCTGACCGTCGCCATCCTGGGCGCCACCGGCTATGTCGGCGCCGAACTGATCCGCCTGTTGGCGGCACACCCCAACGTCGAGTTGACCTGCGTGACGGGGCGAAGCGCCGTCGGCAAGCGCGTCGACTCGGTGTGGCCCGCGCTGCGACACATCGGCGACCTGACCTTCAGCGACGCCACCGCCCTTGAGCTGGCCAAGAGCGTCGACATCCTCTTTTTGGCGCTGCCCCACGGCGCCAGCATGGACGCGGTGGCCTCGCTCTTTGATGACGACGGCCAACCCATCGGCAAAGCGCACGTTATCGACATGTCTGGGGATTTCCGACTCGATGATGGCGACGTTTATGCAAAACACTACAAGAAAATGCATGGCAGCCCCGAGTTGCTGAGCAAATTCACCTACGGATTGACCGAGTGGAACGGCTCGCGGGTCTCTGAGGCTTCTTTTGTGGCCAACCCTGGCTGCTTTGCCACCGCCATTGGGTTGGCGCTGGCGCCGCTGGCCGACAAGAGCCTGCTGCCGGACAACGTGACCGTTTTTGCCGCCACGGGCAGCACCGGCTCGGGCCACAAGCCCAAGCAGGGCACCCACCATCCCGAGCGGGCCACCAACTTCAAGCTCTACAAGATCCTCAAGCACCAGCACGTGCCCGAGATTTTGGGGCTGCTGGAGTCGCTGGGGCAGAGCACGCGCCTGTCCTTCATCCCGGCCTCGGCGCCGATGACCCACGGCATCTTTGCCACCTGCCACATGCACACCGACCAGCCCGCGCTGCTGGCCCAGGCCATCCGAGACGCCTACGAGCGCGCCCACTTTGTGCGCGTCTTCGACGGCTCGCCCCAGATCAACCACGTCGTGGGTTCCAACTACGTGGACATCGGTCTGACGGAGGGCGACGGAGAGCTGGTGGTGGCCTGCGCCATCGACAATATGGTCAAGGGCGCCGGCGGTCAGGCCATCCAGAACATGAACCTCATGATGGGCTTTGAACCCAACGCAGGGTTGGGGGCGCTTCCCAGCCTCCCTTGAGTGCGTTTGCGGTCTTTTGGCCGCAAAACATGCGCTCCAAGCCAGGGTTCAGCCACACAGCACAGTACACAACGCTCAAAGCCCCAGGTGCGTCACCCCATTGATTTTGGCGCCGGACGGGCTTTGCACAGGACGATGCAGACCATGCACTCACACGAAGACATTGACGCCCAGGCCGCCCAGTCGGCCACCGCTGCCCCCATCGACGCCTGGATCGATGGTTTTGAAGGCGGCCCCGAGTTTTTCCAGGAGCTGCTCTGGCTGGCCAGCGACATCAAATCCAACCTGCCCCGATACGTCGCCGCGCGACCCCTGGCGGGCAAGGTCCTGGCCTCGATCTTTGTGAACCCCTCGCTGCGCACCCGCACCAGCTTTGAGTCCGCCATGGCGCGCCTTGGCGGCCACATGATCACCCTCATGCCCGGCAACGGCGTCTGGGGCATGGAGTTTGAGCCCGGCGTCATCATGAACGGCGACAAAGCCGAGCACATCAAAGAGGCCGCCGGCGTCCTGTCCAGCTACGCCGACGTCATCGGCATGCGCGCCTTCTCACCCATGGAAGACTTTGCCGTGGACATGGCCGACGCGCCCATCAAGGCGCTGGCCCAGCACGCCAAGGTGCCCGTCATCAGCCTGGAGTCGGCCTGCTACCACCCCTGTCAGGCGCTGGCCGACGCGCTGACCCTCCACGAGGTCTTTGACGGTGCCCCCCAGGGCAAGAACTTCACCTTGACCTGGACCACGCACCCCAAGATGTGCGGCGTGGCTGTGCCCCATTCGGCGCTGTTGAGCGCCGCGCGCCTGGGCATGAACGTCCGCCTTGCCCACCCCAAAGGCTACGAGCTGCACCCCGACGTCATGGCCCAGGCCAACCACCTGGCCGACACCACCGGCGGCAGCCTGACCCTGACCAACGACATGGACGAGGCCTGCAAGGACACCCACGTGGTCTACGCCAAGGCCTGGGGCTCGCACCTGGACTACGGCAACACCGCCGCTGGCGCCGAGCGCAACGCCCAGTTTGGCCACTGGACCGTGGACACCCCCCAGATGGAGGCGGGCGTTGACCCGTACTTCATGCACTGCCTGCCCGTGCGCCGGGGCGTCGTCGTCACCGACGCCGTCATCGACTCGCCGCGCTCGGTCATCCAACAACAAGCCGCCAACCGGATGTGGGCCCAGATGGCCCTGCTGGTCAGCCTCCTGGGCAACCCCCAGAGCCACGGATAAAAACACCCGTTCAACGACGGCCAAGTCATACAAGAGAGAACCAACATGGATCGGGTCACAAATCTCAAGCAGGCGCTGCCCTACATTCAACGTCATCGGGGCAAGACCTTTGTCATCAAGCTCGGCGGCCGCGTCCTTGAGGACCGACACAACCTGCTTAAGCTGGCCGAGGACATCACGCTGCTCCACAACGTCGGCGTGCACGTCGTGGTCGTCCACGGCGGCGGCCCCCAGATGAACGCCATGGCGCAAAAACTGGGCATCCCGCAGCAGGTCGTCGGCGGCCGACGCGTCACCAACGACGAAACCCTGGATCTGGCCAAGATGCTCTTCCGGGGCAAGCTCAACATCAACATCGTCTCGGCCCTGCGCGAGTTCAACACCCTGGCCGTGGGCCTGAGCGGCTCCGACGCTGGCCTCATCGAGGCGCGCCGCCGCCCCGTCGTCCCCGTCAAAGATGCCGACGGCTCCAGCCAGGAGGTCGATTTTGGCCACGTGGGTGACATCGTGAAGGTCAACCCCGAGGTCCTGCGCACCCTCACCGGCGCCGGATACGTCCCCGTCGTCTGCTCTTTGGCCTCCTCGCCGTCCGGAGAAGTCCTCAACGTCAACGCCGACACCATCGCCGAGCAGATCTCGCGCGAGCTGGGCGCCGACAAGCTCTTTTTGATGACCGACCGCGA
This sequence comes from uncultured Pseudomonadota bacterium, assembly GCA_937123825.1. Taxonomy (GTDB): domain Bacteria; phylum Myxococcota_A; class Bradymonadia; order Bradymonadales; genus CAKZKQ01. The sequence continues at coordinate 3,340 of CAKZKQ010000679.1, read as the reverse complement.
CGGCCTGATGCGCGACCCCGAAGACCCCGCCTCGCTCCTTAGCTACTGCGACGCCGCCGAGATCGAAGGGCTCATCGCCGAAGGCGTCATCGCAGGCGGCATGAAGCCCAAGGTCCAAGCGGCCCTGCGCGCGCTGGCCAACGGCGTCAGCCGCGTCCACATCATCAGCGCCTTCAAACCCTCGGCGCTCTTGCTTGAGGTCTTCACCAACGAAGGCTGCGGCACCCTTGTGGTCCACGACAAGAAGGAGATCGAGCAGTGAAAAAGACCCACCCTGTTGATCTGCTCATGCAGATGGTCGCCATCCCCAGCGTCAGCCACAACGAAGACAAGCTGGCTGGGTTTATGCACCAGTGGCTGGCCGATCGCGGCGTCAGCGTCGAGCGCGTGGGCGACAACGTCATTGCCACCGTCAAAGGGCGCCGCCCCGGCCCCACCTTCCTGCTCAACTCTCATCTGGACACCGTGCCCGCCAAAGACGGCTGGGAGAGCGACCCGTGGGAGCCCTTCATCAACGACGAAGAGCGCCTGGTGGGCCTGGGTTCGGGCGATGCCAAGGCCTCGGTGGCGGCGATGGCCTGCGCCACGGTCGGTATTGCCAAAGAAGGTTTGGATCAGGGCACGCTGATCTTTGCCGCCACTTGCCTTGAAGAGGTCGGCAAGGGCGGTCTGGCTGATGTCTTGCCCTCGCTGGGTCAGATTGATGCGGCTTTGGTGGGCGAGCCGACCAGCTTGGAGGGGGCGGTGGCTCAGAGCGGTTTGTTGCTGTTGGAGACGACCGCGCATGGGCGCACGTCGCACGCGGCGCGGCCCCATTTGGGGATCAACGCGCTGACGATCGCGGCGCGCGATGTGCTTAAGATGGACGCCTTTGAGTTGGAGCGCGTGCATCCCTTTTTGGGGCGCTCGACGGCGACGGTGACGGTGCTTAAAGGTGGCGATCGGCACAACGTGGTGCCCGACAGTTGTGGGATGACCCTGGACATCCGCTACACGCCCAGCTACACCGCCGAAGAGATCACGGCGATGATCGGCGAGCTGCTGGAGTCGGAGGTCAGGGTGCGTTCCAACCGGCTGCGGCCGGTGGAGACGGGCGACGGTGCGGCGTTGATTGAGTCGCTCCAGTCCGTGCGCCCCAAGATTGAGTTGTTTGGCTCGCCGACCATGTCGGACTGGGTGTTTATGCCGGGGATTGAGGCGGTCAAGATTGGCCCGGGGGACAGCCCCAGGTCACACACGCCCAATGAGTCGGTGGCGGTCAGCGATGTGTTGGCGGCGGTGGAGCTTTACAGCGGTTGTGTGCGGCATCGGTTGGAGGTGGGCGCGTGAAGACGCTTTGGGACAAAGGACAGGCGCTGGACGCCGAAATTGCCGATTTTACGGTGGGCGACGACCGCCAGATTGACGCGCATCTGGCCCGTCAGGACGTGTTGACCAATTTGGCCCACGTTCAGGTGCTGGAGGCCGCAGGGTTGCTCTCGCAGACCGACGCGGGGGTCTTGACCGACCACCTGCGCCAGCTTTGGCCCGCCGCGCTGGACGGCACGCTCAAGCCCGAGGCTCAGGATGAAGACATCCACTCGACCCTGGAGCGCAAGCTGACCGAGGCGCTGGGCGATCCTGGAAAGCGGGTTCACACGGCGCGCTCTCGCAACGACCAGGTGGCCACCGACGTGGCGCTCTGGCTGCGCGAGCAGACCCTGGAGGCCCACGCCGAGGCGTTGGCCGCCAGCAAGGCGCTGTCGGACTTTGCCAGCAAACACGCGGGCGCGGCGCTGCTGGGGATGACGCACCTGCAACCGGCGATGCCGTCGACCTTTGGTCAATGGGCGGCGGGTTATGCGTCGCTCTTGTTGGACGACGCCCACGCTCTGCAGGGGGCCTTTGACGCCGCCGACGCTTGTCCGCTGGGCAGCGCGGCGGGGTACGGGGTGCCGGTGGAGTTGGCGGCGCTCGATCGCGGGCTCTCGGCGCAGTTGCTGGGCTTTTCCAGGCCGCTTTTGCCGGTGACGGCGGTGCAGGGCGGGCGCGGAAAGCCCGAGGCGGCGCTCTTGTCGGCGTTGTGTCAGGCGGCGACGACGTGCGCGCGCCTTGCCAGGGACGTGGTGCTCTACGTGCATCCATCGTTTGGTTATTTGAAGTTGCCTTCGGCCTTTACGACGGGCAGCTCGATTATGCCCCAGAAGCGCAACCCCGACGTCATGGAGCTGGTCCGCGGCCACGCTCAGGTGGTGCAGGGGGCGTTGATGGAGGTCTTTTCGTTGGCGTGCTCGGTGCCAGCGGGATACCACCGTGACTTTCAGCTCTTGAAGGCGCCGTTGATGCGCGGGGTCAAGGCGGCGCGGTCAATGATGCGCATGGTGGCCCACGTCATCCCCGGGGTGGAGGTGGTCACCGCGCAGGCCAACGCGGCCTGCACCCCCGAGATCTACGCTACCCACCGGGCCCTTGAGCTTGTCGTGGCCGGGACGCCCTTCCGCGACGCCTACAAGCAGGTCGCCAGCGAACTCGACAGCGGCCAGCTCCCCGCCGCCGACGCGCGCCCACTGCCCGGCATCGCCGACACCCTCATCCAGCTCTCCCAGCGCCACGACGCCGAAGCGGCCTGGGGCGCCACCCACCAAGCCCACATCCAAAAGGCCTACAACGCGCTGCTCGGCCTCCAATAAACCGTGGGTCCGGGTGCACAATCCTGATTTAGGCGGTGGAGACTGGTTCCATTCAACATGGTCATCAAGCTGCTTTTGATGTTTTGTGTTCTACGAGTTCATATTTGTTAGTCCCAGGATGTGTAGATTCTGTGAGATGTCGAGCGTAGAGAGGGATTGTAGGTGGGGGCTATTGGCCAGTGCTTTAGCCCCTTCATCTTCTATTCTGTTGCGTGAGAGGTCGAGCGTGGAGAGGGATTGAAGGTGTGGACTATTGGCCAGGGCCTTGGCGCCTTCGTCTCCAATGCTGTTGTATGAGAGGTCGAGTGTGGAGAGTGATGTGAGGTGAGGGTTCTTTGCCAGTGCTTTGGCTCCCTCATCTCCGATACTGCTGCCCGAGATGCAGAGCGTAGAGAGGGATGTGAGGTAAGGGCTATTGGCGAGTGCCTTTGTCCCTTCATCTCCAATGCTGCTGTATGAGAGTTCGAGCGTGGAGAGGGATGTGAGGTGAGGGCTATTCGCTAGTGCTTTGACCCCTTCTTTTCCTATGTTATTGGCCCAAAGGCAGAACGTGGAGAGGGATGTGAGATGAGGGTTGCTTACCAGTGCTCTGACTCCCTCATCTCCAACATCATTTTGATTAAAGTTGAGCGTGGAGAGGGATGTGAGGTGAGGGCTATTTGCTAGTGAAC
>CAKZKQ010000678.1 GCA_937123825.1 uncultured Pseudomonadota bacterium | reverse complement strand
TGCGCCCCCACAACCGGCGTCCAGGGGCAGGGCGGCGCCAGCTCGCCCGGCCCCAAGGGCGCCGAACTTTGTGCTCTTGAGCGGCGTGTGATGGAAAGGGCAGGGCGGCGCCAGCTCGCCCGCTGGTCTTGATGGCCTGTTGTTTAAACCATCGGCGCAAAGGGCATCTGACGAGGACGCTCGTCAAGGGCGGCCAGGGCGTTGGCGACCGCCGGGGCGATGGGGGGCGTGCCGGGCTCTCCCGCGCCGCCGACCTTGGCCTCGGGGCTGTTGAGGATGGCCACCTCGATGCGCGGGCCGTCGCCAAAGCGCACAATCGGGTAATTGTGGAAGTTGCTCTGCACCAGCGCCCCCTCTTTGAGGGTCACCTGACCGTAGAGCGCTGCCGAGAGGCCGTAGAAGATGCCGCCCTGCATCTGCGCCTCGACGCTGTTGGGGTTGATGGCCACGCCGCAGTCGACCGCGCACCAGACCTTCTCTACGTGGGGCTTGCCGTCGCGCCGGGTGACCTGCGCCACCTGCGCCACGATGCTGCCAAAGGACTTGAAGATGGCCACGCCCTGGGCCGAGCCTTTGAGCTTGTCGCGCTCTTTCCAGCCCGACATCTTGGCGACGTGCTTGAGCAAACGGGCGTGCCGGCTGCCGTCGTCCATCAAGGACAGGCGGTACTCAATCGGGTCGGCCTTGGCTTTGCGGGCCAGCTCATCGATGAAAGACTCAATGAAGAAGCCGTGGGTGGAGGCATCGACGCTGCGCCAGTAGGCGTAGGGCAACGTGGGGTCTCCGGCGACGGTCTCGACGGTGATGTTGGGGATCTTGTAGTGGGGTGTGGCCTCGGGGGCGGCGCCGATGTTGGCGTAGGACTGGGAGTGCCAGGCCAAAGGGCGGCCCTTGTCGTCGAGCACCGCCCGCATCCTGGCCACGTCGCCAGGGCGATAGGTGCTCAGGCGCGTGTCCGCCTCGCGGGACCACGTCATCTTCACCGCGCCGCCGACCTTCTGGTGGATCTTGGCGGCGTGGGTGAGCCAGTTGGCGTAGTCGTCAGAGAGCGTGTTGCGGCGCCCAAAACCGCCTCCCATCGTCTTGGCGTGCATGATGACCTCTTCCAGGTCCTTGCCCAGCACGTCGGCCACTTTGGCGCGGGCGCTGAGCGGGTCCTGGCTGCCGGTGGCCACGTGGGTCTTGCCGTCTTCGACCCAGAGCGTGGCGCTGAGCGGCTCCATGGTCGAGTGGGACAGATACGGCGCCACGTACTCGGCCTCGATCACCTCCCCGGAACTTAGCGCCGAGGCGGCGTCGCCGGTCTCGTGGATGGTCTTGAAGCTCCCGGCGGCGATGGCGTCGCGCTTGGCCTTGAAGGCGGTCTCGCTGTCGGCGGGCACGTCGGGGTTGGCTTCGTAGGTGACCTTGGCCTCGCGCACGGCCTGTTCGGCGCGCCAGGGGTTGTCGGCCACCACCGCCACCACATCGTCCAGCACCACCACCGCTTCGACGCCCCGGCGCTTCTTAAGCTCCGCTTCGTTCTCCACGCCGGTGACCCTGGCCAGCGCCATCGGAGGCGGCGCCACGGCCGCGTAGCGCATGTTGGGGACGTCGACGTCGATGGCGTAGACGGCCTTGGCAAAGATTTTGTCGGGTAGGTCAACACGGGCAAAGGGTTTGCCGATGTACTTCCACTTGGCCGGGTCTTTAAACGGCGGGTTTTCGGGCAACTCCAGCCCCGCGGCCACCTCGGCCAGCTCGCCGTAACCAACGCTCTTGCCCGTTTTGGTGGCGATGACCTTGCCGTCCTGGGTGTGCACGGCGTCAAAGGGCACGCCCAACTTCACGGCGCCGACCTGGGCGAGCATCTGACGGGCGGTGGCGGCGGCTTTGCGCATCCCGATCCATCCGGTAAAGCGCACCGAGGCGCTGCCGCCGGTGATCTGGAGGTTGCCAAACTGTGCCCCGCGTCCAAAGGCCTTGCCGATAAACTCTCGGGTCCACCCCTCCATCTCGCTTTCGCCCAGCACAAAGCCGTCGAGCACCACACTGTTGGCAAACTCGGGCGCGGCAGGGGCCTGTTGGATGGTCGTCTTGGCGGGATCGGCGTCCAACTCATCAAGGACGATCTGCAAGAGCCCTGTGTTGGCGCCCTGGCCCATCTCGGTGTGGGGCGAGAGGATGGTGACGTTGCCGTCGTTGTCGATGGTGATCCAGTGGGACAGGAGCTTGCCCTTGCCGGGCAGGGCGCTGCGCTGTTGTTCGCGCCGGTCGTAGGTCGATACATACCCGCCAAGGCCCACCATACCCAGCAGCAGTCCGCCACCGGCGATGCCGCCCGAAATGAGCAGCGCGCGACGTGTGATCTTCATGGTTTCTCCTCCGCGTCCTGCTTCTGAGGTTCAGCCGAGCCCTCGGGCGCGGCCCCATCCTGGGTTTCCCCGGTGGGGACCACCTTGGGCGCCTTGGCGCGCTGGACCTTGGCCGCGTCGTGGATGGCGGCGCGGATGCGCTCATAGCAGCCACAGCGGCAGATGTTGGTGATGGCCTTGTTGATGTCTTCGTCGGTGGGAGAGGGTTTCTCCTCAAGCAGCGCCGCAGCGGTCATCTGCATGCCGGACTGGCAGTAACCACACTGAGGGACCTGATGGTCCAACCAGGCTTGCTGGATGGGATGGGGGTTCTGGGCGTCGCCCAGCGCCTCGATGGTTTTGATCTTCTTGCCTGCGATCGCGGTGACGGGCATCACGCAGGAGCGCACCGGGCTGCCATCAACGTGCACCGTGCAAGCTCCGCACTGGGCGATGCCGCAACCAAACTTGGTGCCGCGCATGCCAAGCTCTTCGCGCAAGACCCACAGCAGCGGCATCTCGGGCTCGACGTCCACCTCTTTTGGGACGCCGTTGAGGATGAATGAAATCATTGGGCAGTCTCCTTGTGGCTTCAGTTCAACACCTCGCCCAAGACACATCGCGTGGGGTCCTACTGCCTGGAGGGCCCTGCTGGAAATGCGCTGGCGGTTTCTGGTCACACCGGTTCTGTGGTTTCCAAAGAAACCATCGTGCCCGACGCGAGATTGTACCTGATTATGGATGACGACTGGCAGCCAAAGGCGTCAAAGCGCTGGCCTTTTGCGCCAAAACAGTCTGTTGCGTCAGCCCAGACGGCCTTCGATGGTGCGCGCAATCTCGCGCAGGCGGTGGGTCAGCCCGTCCAGATCGTTCTGAGAGGCCCAGTCGACCATGTAGACGTCATTGGCTTCACGATCGGCGTGGTGGATGCGCAGGCGCTTGCGGTGGATCTCCGAAACGTCCTTGACGGACTCCAGCATCACGGCCCAGGCGTGGCGCAGCGCTTCGCGCTCGGAGTGGCGCAGGCTGCTGTAAGAGGCATCCAGGCGGCGCAGACCAGCGGCCGCGATGTCGTCGTTGGAGATGGGCGCATCAAGCGCCATGCGGTGCCACGCCATCGACGGGACCGTCATGGGGTTGCGCTCGCCGGTCAGCGCCATCAGCCAGCGCAACTGGATTTGGAAGAAACGCACCAGCGGCGGCGTCAGGTGGTACCACCCGGTGGCGTCAATGGCCTTGGTCCACTGCTGAATCAGCGCGTGTTGTTGCTCACGCACGCGGGTGAAGACCTCGGCGGGGCGAGTCCATATGGACGCCTCCATGGCCTGCCAGTGGGAGAGCGCGTGGCTGATCCACCAGGGCAGCAGTCCGCGCAGCGGGGACTTGATGAGCCCCTCAATGTCGGCGCCCATGGGCTGGGGGATGTTGCTCCAGGGGCCGTAGCGCAGTTGGAGCATGGGGTGGTGGCGCACAAAGTGGCGCAGCAACCCCTGCCAGGTGTTGTCGGCGTTGGAAGACGCGGCAGGCAGGGTGCCCTGGGTGAGCGCGTCGCGGCCTTTTTTGCGCGACTGGCTCGTCGAGCGCAGGCGCTGGGTGCTTAGCTGTGGCCACAGCGCGCACAACGCCCAGTAGCTCAGCGCCAGATCCCCGTGACCGTCGAGTTTGAGCGCTTTGAGGCGCTTGATCTCGGCCTGGTCGGTGTGGGCCTTGTGATCCTGCTCTTTTTTGTTCTGTGGGCGTTTGGCGACGGCATTGTAGAGCCCTTCGAGCAAAGCCATGCTCTGGGGCCCGAAGTCCAGCTTCAGGTCCTTGCCCAGCGCTTGCCACATCCTGGCGTCGGACCCTTTGGAGGCCCAGGCCTCCTTGGAGCCAATCAGAACGGGGCGTTTGTGCCAGCCACCGGCGCGGTGACAAAAGGCGTAAAGGACCCCCTGAGGCAGAATGTCTTTAAACGCCTCCATGTCCTCTTCGGTGTAGAGGTCCATGGTGCCGACCGGGATCGGCCACTGCTGCGGCTGGTGAGACTTCTGGGCGCCGCGATAGAGCAGGTGCGTGACAAACGGGATCAGGTGGGCCCGGACATTGAATTGCTGAACTGCTGCGTCCATGCCGTCGTTGTGTCCGGGGTTGTGGGTTGCGTCACTCGGAGATGGTGATCGTCAGCTCGTACTCGCCGTTGTCGCTGGTCCCTTCCTGGACGGAAGTGATGTTGCCCAGGCGACGGGCTTTGCGCTTGATGGCTTCGGCGTAAGCCTTTTGGAGCACGCCGTTGATCTCGCGCACGCGATCGGCTTCGTTCTCGCCCAGCTCCTTGGTCAGCTTCTTCTGAAGCTGCTCGGCCTCACCGGCGATGGCATCCTGGGCGGCTTTTTCGCGCTGCTTGAGCTTGCGCTCGGCGTCCTGCTGGGCACCGGACTGGCTGTAGGCGCGGCCCTCGACGCGAACGTCGCGGGACGCTTGCTGGCTGGACTCGATGCTGGCCTCGACGACGTTCTCTTCGGTGTCCCAGACCAGGGTCACCTCGCCGATTTGCTTGCGAAAGGTCTTGCCATCGGGATCCTTCTGCCAATCGGAGTCTTCCAGGGCAGAGTCGAGGATCTCCTGCATTTCGCCTTCCGGCACGACCGCTTCGAGTTCAATTCTGTGGGTGGCTTTGTCACTGGCTTCGATCGTTTCCACCACGGAAGAAGACAGTTTGACCCAATATGCACGACTCATTGGAGACCTCCACGGCAATGATTGTCCGCGGGAAGGAGGGGAAGTGTGTTCACCTGTTCCCGATATGGATTGGGAGGATAAGCATGCCCTGTAGGCAAGTCAATCGGCCCTTGCGCACCAAAATGAGCCCCGATGGGGTTCAAACTGAGCGGAAGAACTGCGCAACGACCTGCTGAGCACGCAGGCGATCCCGACGAGAAGCGTCGGGGGAGTAGTTGACCAGCAGCCCTGGGATCTGGCGCACTTCCTGCGCCGCCAGAATGCGAATTTCGCGGGTGCTGTGGTTGAGCGCTTCAATGAGCCACGTGGTCCGGTCCTGGGACGCGTTGCGCTCCCACCACCTCATCCAACGTCGTTTGTTGTATCCAAAGTCCTCAAAAGTGATCTGAGACAGCGAGCGCAGGGCGACCTCCACCACACGCCGATTGCTGACGTCGAGCACCTCAATGAGGTTGGGGATGAGGAGCGGTTCGGTCAGCATGCCGGCAGCGGAGGCGGCTTGTTCAATGTGCCAGTTGTCGCCGTGGCTGAGGTTGCGGCGCAGCTCGTCGCGCACGTGGCGGTACCCTTCAGCGTTGCGGTAACCGCGCATGATGTGGCGCGCGATGGAGCGCGTGGGGTTGTCACGGTCAAAGAGCCGGTCGGAGAGCGCCGGCAGCATGGGTTCATAACGCACGCGCGCAAAGTAGAAGGTGGCGTAGAAGCGCACCTCTGCGCTGGGCACGCCCATCAAGCCGACGATGGCTGGGGCTGCCAGATCGCCCATCTCAAGGAGTGTGGCCAGCAAAGGCCCGTGGGCCTGGATGGGGGGCATGTGCTGGGGGGAGTGGGCAAAGCGGTCGACCTGAAGCGGACCGGGGAAGCGCTCCAACAAGGCGGGCAGCGCCCGCTCTCCAACGGCCACCAACGAACGCTTGGCCTCCTCGACCTCCAATCGGCGCAGGCTAAAGAGTTGCTCAACGTGGTTGCGGTAGGCATCGAGCGCGAGCTGGGTCTCGGGTGCCAGCATGGAGGGCACTTCTTCAAGCTCCTGCTCTTCAAGCGGCATGTCCAGAACAAGATCGTCGCGGATGATCTCCAACTCCAAGGTGCTGGTGTCCAGCAGCGGGGTGTCTGGGTTGATCTTGATGGGAGAGCCTTCGATGACCGCCTCGGGCTCGTCGTCTTCTTCTGGCTCCTCAACGGGCTCCAAGTCGATGTCGAGCGCCGCGACGGGTTCTGCCACCGGCTCAGGCTCGACCACCGGCTCCGGTTCGGCTTCAGGTTCACCTGCATCCTGGGCGCTCTGCGCGGTGTCTGAGTCGTCGCTGGCTTCAGGCTCCTGCTCAATCACCGCAGCGGCTTCTTCGGCAGGCTCGCCCTCTTCGTCTTCGCTGCCGTCCTCTTCAAAGAAGACCTCCATGACATCGTCGCTGTCCTCATCATCGTCCCAGGACAAATCACCTTGGAACGATTCGGGCAGCGCCCCTGCCGGAGCTGCTTCTTCTTCTTTGCCGTCGCCTGCGTCATCGGCGATGTCCATGCCCATCTGGGCCAACTCCGCCAGGTCCTGCTCAATGTCGATGTCTTCTTCGTCTTGTGCGGGGGCCTTGCTCGCGTCGGGCAGTTCGCTCAAGTCTGGCGCGGACCAGGACAAAGAGTTGATGTCCTCTTGCTGGACCGCGCTAAGGTCTACGACGTCGTTCTCAAACGAGAGCATGTCAGCGCTCAGTCCCAACGATGCCAGCGAGTCTGCCGGCAAGACGTCCTCGGGCACTGCGCCTTCTTCGTCTGCCACAGGCTCCAGCGCGGGCACTTGGGCGAGGTCATCGTCCATGGGCGGCTCGGCGTCTTCTGCCGACGCCTCCTCACCGGTCAGCGACGCTTCTTCATTGGCGTCGCCGGGAGCTTCGACCTCATCTTCTGACGCTTGCTCAGCCTCATCGTCCGAATCAACGACCTCGTCGGCAACGACCTCGTCAGCGTCGGGTTCGCCGTCTTCGATGGCCTGAACGCTGTTGTCCTGGGAGGCGGTGTCTTCCTGTTCAATGTTTTTGGAACCGTCTTCTTCCGCGGCCGCGTCTTTGGAAGCATCTTCTTCCGGTTCGATTGGGGCCTCTGGCTCATCGCTCGCTTCATCGGCCTCGACGTCCTGATGATCTTGGTCTTCAGGTTGCTGAGCGGCTGGGAGGCCTTCGTCTGCCGGGCCAAAGTCAAAGAAGAGTTCTCGGCCGCCGTCCTCAGTGTCTTGGGCCGTTGGCTCGATGGTCAACACCGGCTGGTCACTGGGGGGCTCTTCAACGACATAGTCCTGGCGCTCTTGTGGCAGGGCGCGGGGGGCGTCGTCGGGTTCAGCGGCGGCTTCTTCTTCGGGTTCAGGGGGAGCTTCAGGGGTTTCGTCAGCGGCCTGGGGCTCGGCGTCCTCAACCTGAACGCTGGCGTCTTCATCCGCAGAGTGTGCAGCGGCAGCCTCTGCCTGGACAGCGTCGAACTGCTCGTCCTCAGCGTCCTCTTGTTGAGGCTGGGCGTCGTCTTCGGAGAGGTTGTCGAGTTCCGCAGAAGAGAGGGACTCAATGGAGGCTTGAGGCTCGGCGTCGGCCGGGGCCAACATGGCGTCAATGTCGGGGGCGGTCATCTGCACAGTGGCAGCAGCCTGCCCTGACGCTTGCGGGTCAAGGGCCTCGGCGGCGCTCTGCGTTGTGGGCGCTGCGGCGCTGTGGGGTTCTTCCTCTTCGGGGGTTTCTTCGACCACAGACGGCGGCATGTCTTCGACGTCTTCTTCCAACGGGTTGTGGAGTTGGAGCAGAGAGACGCTGGCGAGCTTCTGGGTGCTGCGAGGGGCAGCCTTGACCTCGAAGTTCAGATCCGGAGGGCTGTCAAAGAGGTCGGGCAAATCCCAGCCGTCGGTCAAGAGATCGTCGCCCAACGCGTCAGTGTCACTGGAGACGAGTTCTTCTTTGAGGGCCTGGGCTTCGGCGTGATCGAGGATCTCCTGGGTCAGCTTGGGGATCTCCATCAGCGTGGGACGTGAGGTCTTGCCCTCCACGGGAGCCTCGGAAGGGGGCTCGTGTGAGTCCTGGCTGGGGGAGAGGTTCATGCCCTCTTCTGCAAAGGCCGCCACCGGAACACTGACGATGTCTGGGGACTCGATGACCGAGTGGCCTTCGGCGGTGGGCAGCGGTATGTCATCTCCGCTCTCGCGCACGCGGCCATGCTCGTGGGTGTCATCGCCGGTTTGCGGCGACAGATCCTGGGGCTGGATGACGCGCACCTGCTGAGTGGGGCGCTCGACCGGTTGAAGCACAGGGTTGGTGGCTTCATTGGAGGCCGCGGTGTGTTGAGCCTCAGAGGGATTCGGCTCAGGTTCGACGGGGGCTGGCTCAGCCATTGGCTGGGCGGCGGCGCCGTCTTCCTCAAGCATGTCGTTGAGCTCATCCCAGTTGAGCGCCTGGGTGGGGCGCGCTGTGGGGGGCTCGGGGGCGTGAGCGGCCGCTGTCTCTTCCTCGTCCTGAAGCGCTTTGACCGGCGCAGACATGGCCTCAGCGATGGCATCGACGAGGTTGCTCGTGTCGAAGTCCTGGGGCGGGTCAGCAGCGGCAGGTTGGCTCGGCTGCGGCGGCGCGCTTGTCGCGACGGCCTCGGGGGCTGGCTTGTCGGCGGGCTCCAACTCCGGGGAGCGCTGCCTGTCGGTGCGCTGAAAGCGCTCGGGCAGCGGCGGCAGGCGAAGCTCTTCGGGCGGCAGCGTGCCTGCCTTGGTCAGCCGAATGATCCTCTCGAGTGCCTCGGACACGTCGTTGATGATCATGAAGAGGGGTTCGAGATCGGCGGTGTCAAAGCTCTGCGAGCCGTGGTCCATCAAAAGGACCAGCGCCGCCCGGGGGCCCACGGGGACCGGCAGCAGCAGGCAGTTTCCGGGGCTGGCCAGCTCCAGGTTTTCAAAGAGGGGGTGGAGGCCGCCGTCTTCTGGTGGTCCCTGGTAGTAAGTGTCGCCGCGACACACGCGCTCAATGGCGCCGTCGTGGTGAATCCTCAGGCGGACCTTGCGCAGCTCATCGCCAGGGATGTCCTCACCCGCAGCGGCGTAACCCTGCAAGCGCTGGCGCTGGACGACAAGGATCATGCGCCTGCGGGCAAACCCTCCCGCAAAGCCCAGCAAGACCGCCAGGATCACATCGCGCACATAGCAGTCGCGCAAGTAGGCCGAGACCTCCTCCAGCGTCCAACCCAGCCCCAGGGTGATCTCTCGACGCGCTGAGGCGGAGGATTTGGGGCGAGTGGATGGAGGCGCAGGTTTGGACCCGCCGGGGCGGATGCCGGAAGGGGAGGTGGCTTCGATGACCTGGGGGAAGCGCTCCAGGAGCCGCAGCGTCCGGCTTGAACAGGGCCGGTTGAAGAAGCGCTGCAAGAGCTGATGGAAGCGGAACTCGGGGATGATGTGCTGGATGAAATGAAACCCGGTGCGGGCCTGAAGCTGCTCCAGTTGATCGCCAGAGAGGCCATCGAGGACCACCGCATCAGTGCGCCCATCGGGGTGGAGCTTCACCGGCAGCACGCCAAGGTGCTCGACCGCGTTGATGTCCAGCAACTCCAGGGCGCTGGGATCCACTGATCGGTAAAGCTGGTCATCGGCAGGATTCAGCTCTCTGGCGGTGGCCAGATACGCGCTGAGTTCCTTTTCGGCGATGACGCCCATCTCCAAGAGGTTTGTCCCCAGCCTTCCGCCAAAGATCACCTGTCTTTGAAGAGCCTCCTCCATTTTTTCAATGGAGACGATGTTATCCCGAACCAGCAAGGAGCTGAGTTTTTTCACCATGCCCGCGCGCCCTGATCCACGTGCCTTGGAGTCTGTTTGAGTCCGTCATAGACGATGTTGCTTCTTCTCGCCGCAGGGCACGAAAGTATCAGTGTGAGTGCGGTGAGTCAAATGGAAGGCAAATGATCCGCAAGGCGTGCTCGCGCGACGGCGATGGCATCACAGACTTCACGCACGGCGCCGTTGCCAGCGAGCGCGGTGGTGGTGGCGCGGGCCTGATTGAGGACCTCGGGGCGAGCGGTCGGCGGGGCGATTTGCAGCCCGACGACGGCAAAAGCCTCCAGATCGGGCAGATCGTCCCCCATAAAGGCGCAGCGCGCCGGATCCAGGTTGTGCTCTGCGATCACCTCGGCCACCGCCGTGGCCTTGTCCAGGATGGAGGTGCGCACCACATCAAAGCGCAGCTTCTGGGCGCGCGCGGTGGAGATCCCCGCCGGTGAGCGCGTCACCATGGCGACCATGACGCCGGACTGGCGCAGCATGGCCACGCCGTGACCGTCGATGACGCTAAACGCCTTGGTCTCGTTGCCCGAGGCGTCCACCCAGACGCGCCCGTCGGTCATGACGCCGTCGCAGTCAAAGAACACGCACTGGAGCGCTGCCAGCTCCTGTGGGTCTATGGCGCCGATGGTCTGAGGTTGCCGGGCGCAGGCGCGCGTCGCGGTGAGGTGTCTGATGCCAGTGCGGGGATCGGTCATGATCGCTCCAGGCGGTGCGCCGTATGTTGCCCCTGGCTTTTCAAAGATCCCGGCGATGAGGACCTTTGTTGCCCCGTTTGGGGAGCGGTGAGGGCGTTTGTGGGTTTTCGGCGCAGATCCATTTCAAGTCATCGGCCATAGGTGACGATGGGAACAGTGTCACGCAAAGCGAAGCACTCGGTCCGACGCCCACATCTTTGGCGCGGATCTTTGGATCATCCCAGGAGGCCCCGAAGTGAACATCGGAACCATCACCAAGAAGCGCACCTTCATCATCGCTGAGATCGGCCAGAACCACCAGGGGGACATGGAGATCGCCAAAGAGCTCATTCTGGCCGCCGCGGCCTGCGGTGTGGACGCGGTCAAGAGTCAAAAGCGCGACATCAACACTCTGCTGACCCCCGAAGAATACCACCGCCCCTACAACTCGCCCAACGCTTTTGCCCCCACGTACGGCAAACATCGCGAGGCGCTTGAGTTGAGCCGCGAGCAGTATCTGGAGCTGGCCACCTTTGCCCGCAAGTATGACATCACCTTCTTCTCAAGCCCCTGGGACATTCCCTCGGCCCAGCTCCTCGACGACATCGGCATGCCTTTCTTCAAGGTGCCTTCGGCCTGTCTGACCCACCACGCGCTTTTGGAGACGCTGGTGTCTTTTGGCAAGCCGATCATCCTCTCAACGGGGATGAGCAGCGTGGAGCAGATCGACGCGGCCATGGAGATCGTCCAGGGCGCCGAGGTCTACCTCCTTCAGTGCACCAGCTCCTATCCATCCTCGTTTGAGACCATCAACCTCAATGTGATCCCCTTCTACGCCGAGCGCTACCCGGAGGCGTCGATCGGTTTCTCGGGCCACCACCGTGGTGTGGCGATCGATGTGGCGGCGGTGGCGCTTGGGGCCACGGTCATTGAGCGTCACTTTACGCTCGATCGGACCATGAAGGGCTCGGATCACGCCGCGAGCCTGGAGCCGGGCGGCCTGGCCAAGCTGGTGCGCGACGTGCGCGCGGTGGAGTCGGCGCTGGGCGATGGTTGCAAGCGGATTTACGACGAGGAGCTTCCCGTGATGCGCAAACTGCGCGGCGCTCGGATGATCACGCGGGCGGCTTGAGTCTCTGGTGTTTGGTGCCTGTTTAGGGGGTTGTGAAAGGAGGGCAGGGGCATGGACGTTGTGGCGGTGATGGAGATCGCACGTGAGGCGGTGTTGACGACACTGATGTGCGCGGCTCCGGCGATGGCGGCGGCGCTGGTGACGGGCCTGGGGGTGTCGATCATGCAGGCCGCCACCCAGATCAACGAGGCGACCCTTTCGTTTGTCCCCAAGATCGTGGCGATGTTCGTGGTGTTGCTCCTGGCGGGGGTGTGGATGTTGGAGCAGTTGGTGATATTCACCACGCGGCTCTTTGAACGCATCCCGCTTTTGGTGGGGGCTTAGCACCGTCGTTGGCCTGGAATCATGGGTGCGGCGCTGCCATCAGCGCGCCGGGTGTGTTGGCTCGCTGACGGCGAGCTTTATGTGGTTTTTGTGGGCGTGGGGGCCTTGGGCGATGTTGACGGCGATGGTCTTGGAGGCGGTGGTGCCGGTGCTGCTTTATGCCGCCAGGCTTGGCGGCGTGGTGGTGTCGACGCCGGGCTTGAACGTCAAGAACGTGCCAGCGGGTCCAAAGGTCTTTGTGGTGCTGGCGTTGGCGCTGGCGCTCTATGTGTCGCTGGGTCCGGGTCAGTGGTCCGGGGCCGATCCCTTGTTGCTGATGGGTGTGGTGCCGTTGGAGTTTGTCGTCGGTGTGGCGATGGGCTTTGGTGTGCGGCTGATTTTTGCGGCTGTGGAGATGGCCGGCGAGTTTGTCTCATTTCAGATGGGCTTTGCGGCGGCGGCGGTTTTTGATCCAACGACGGGGGCGTCGATCTCGCCGCCGACGCGGTTGCTCTACACGGTCTCGGTGCTCTTGTTTTTGGCCATCGACGGTCACCACCAGGTGCTGCTGGCGCTGGCGAGCAGCTATGAGTATATGCCGGTTGGCGGGGCGTCGGTGGGGGGGATTGAGGCCGAGGTTTTTTTGGAGTTGGTCTACGGTATTTTTGGGAGCGCGGTGCGGCTGGCGTTTCCGTTTGTGTTGGTGATGTTGGTGATCAACCTGATTTTGGGTGTGATCGTGAGGTTTGTGCCGCAGGTCAACGTCTTCATGATTGGGTTTATTTTGACGATGGGCCTGGGGATGTGGGCGATGGCGGAGATGATGCCGAGCCTGGGCACGGCGATTTTGGCGATGTTGGAGCACGGCCAGGAGGTCTTGCCGAGGCTCTTGCGGCGTTGATTTGGTTTGTGTTGGCGTTGGTTTTTTGTGTTGAGTGTGGCTGGCGGGGCCCTTTGCGCGCCTCGATTGCATCCATTATATATGGGGCCAGTGTGCAGAGATGATCTGAATGCCCCACCAAGTTTCATGCCAAAAATCAAATATTCTTCTTGACACCCCTGGTTATGGTGCATAGGATATGCGCCTTGTCCCCTATCTGCCAAAAGTCAAGGGGGCATAAACCACCATGGTGTGACATGATCGAAGAGCACTGGGGCGTCCGACCGGACCGCTTCGACGCGAAGATACGCTTGATCCAGTCAAATTCTGTGACCTGGGGGCCGAGTTGTCCCCGGAGTGGGTCGTGGTCTATCCGCGCGCGCCGACGGAGGTGCGCGGCGTTGAGATGACGCTCGTTTTGAGAGGGTGTGACGGTCAGTTTGCCATGATGGCGCAGGGTTTATTCTAGTCAGTGAGTCTATAGAGAGAGTTTCAAGAGGCCAGAGGTTGTGTGGATCGACCGCAGGGCCTTGTTGCGCAGAGGGGCGCCACCACGAGCGTCTTAATGGTGTGCCCGGGTGTATGTCCGGGGCGCGATGAAGATGGGTTCGGCGCACGTTTGTGCAAGAGAGATTTTGAGGACGATCCGCCAGGTCAGCGAGCGCAGGTGATTTTGCAGTGGGCAGGAGAACCCCACGGCACAAGGAGCCAGCGTTCGTGTAACGCGATGTAAAGAGGAGAGCGCACCGTGTCTTCTGTGATCCAGGACAACTTCCGACTGCGCAAGAGCTTTGCTTCGATCAAGAAAGTGATCGAGGTGCCCAACCTCATCGACATCCAGAAGAGGTCCTACGAGGCCTTCCTGCAGCCTGCGCCGCAGCGCATCAAGGAGCAGGGTCTGGATGCCGTCAGTGATTGGGAGCAGACCCAACGGTCGGACATCGGCTTGCAGGGTGTGTTCAAGAGCGTGTTTCCGATCAAGGACTTCAACGGGACCAGCTCGTTGGAGTTTGTGTCGTACACGCTTGAGAAGCCCAAGTATGATGTGCAGGAGTGTCGCAGTCGGGGCATGACGTATGCCGCGCCGATCAAGGTGGTGATTCGTCTGGTGGTGTGGGACGTCTCGGAGGATTCGGACGTCAGCACGATCCGCGACGTCAAAGAGCAGTCTGTGTTCTTTGGTGAGATTCCGCTGATGACGCACCATGGTACGTTCATCATCAACGGCACCGAGCGTGTCGTGGTCAGCCAGTTGCACCGCTCGCCGGGTGCGTTCTTTGATCACGACAAGGGCAAGAGCCGCAGCAGCGGCCAGCTGCTCTACTCGGCGCGCGTGATCCCGTACCGCGGCTCCTGGTTGGACTTTGAGTTCGACGCCAAGGACATTCTGCATGTGCGGATCGACCGCCGTCGCAAGATGCCGGCGACGGTGCTCTTGCGTGCGTTGGGGTACTCGGCCGAGGAGCTGCTGCGGTACTACTACGACACCGAGACGGTCAGCTACGAAGACGGCCAGTGGTACAAGAGCGTTGAGCCTGCGCTGCTGCCTGGTCAGGTGGCCAGCGTCGAGGTGCCCAACCCCGAGGGTGGTCGTGCGCTGGTGCGCGCGGGCAAGAAGTTCTCGCAGCGCGCGGTGCGCAAGATCGTGGCCGCCGGTGTGACGCGCATCCCGATCCTTGAGTCCGATCTGGTGGGCAAGGTCATCGCCGAAGACGTCTTCTCGATGGAGACCGGCGAGGTGCTGCTCAACTGCAACGATGAGCTCAACGACGAGCACATGGTGCGTCTGAAGACCGAAGGCATTGACGAGTTCAAGGTCCTCTTCATTGACGGCATCAATGTCGGGTCGTACCTGCGCGACACGCTCTTGACCGACAAGGTCGAGTCTGGCGAGCAGGCGATCATGGAGATCTACCAGCGCCTTCGCCCGGGTGATCCGCCCTCGAAGGAGCAGGCCGACGCGCTCTTCAACAACCTCTTCTTCAACCCCGAGCGCTACGACTTGTCCAAGGTTGGCCGCCTGAAGCTCAACCACAAGTTCAACCTCGACGTGCCGCTTGAGAAGACGACGTTGACGATTCAGGACATCATGGAGGTGGTGCGCTACCTGCTGGACCTGAAGAACAACAAGGGCATCATCGACGACATCGACCACCTGGGCAACCGTCGTGTTCGCGCCGTTGGTGAGCTGCTTGAGAACCAGTACCGCATTGGTCTGGTCCGCATGGAGCGCGCCATCAAAGAGCGCATGAGCATGAGCCAGGAGATCGAGACGCTCATGCCGCACGACCTGATCAACGCCAAGCCGGTCAGCGCCGTTGTCAAAGAGTACTTCGGCTCCAGCCAGTTGAGCCAGTTCATGGACCAGACCAACCCGCTGGGTGAAGTCACCCACAAGCGTCGCCTCTCGGCGCTTGGCCCCGGTGGTCTGACCCGTGACCGTGCGGGCTTCGAGGTTCGCGACGTGCACACCACGCACTACGGCCGCATCTGCCCGATTGAGACCCCTGAAGGTCCCAACATCGGTCTGATCGCCTCGCTGTCGAGCTACGCGCGGGTCAACGAGTACGGCTTCGTGGAGACGCCCTACCGCCGCGTCGTCGATGGCATCGTGACCGACGAAGTGGACTACTACTCGGCGCTCGAAGAAGAGCGTCACATCATCGCGCAGGCCAACGAGCAGGTCGACGGCAACGGTCGTCTGGTCAGCCCCCAGGTGGCGTGCCGCGAGAAGGGTGAGTTCATCCGCGTTCCCCCAGAGCAGGTGACGCTGATGGACGTGTCGCCGAACCAGTTGGTGTCGGTGGCGGCGTCTCTGATCCCGTTCTTGGAGAACGATGACGCCAACCGCGCGTTGATGGGCTCGAACATGCAGCGCCAGGCGGTGCCGCTGCTCAAGACCCGTGCGCCGCTGGTCGGCACCGGTGTTGAGAAGATCGTGGCGCGCGACAGTGGTGTGGCCACGGTTGCGCGGCACAACGGCATCGTTGAGTCAGTCGATGCGGGCCGCATTGTTGTGCGCCGCACGGTGACCGACGACGATGATCTGTCGGTGCGCCCCGACATCTACAACCTGACCAAGTTCCAGCGCTCGAACCAGAACACCTGCTTCAACCAGAAGCCCATTGTGA
>CAKZKQ010000677.1 GCA_937123825.1 uncultured Pseudomonadota bacterium | reverse complement strand
GTCGCTGCCTGAAGTTGCAAAGGCAAACAACGCCACAACAAAAGGAGGCGCAACATGAGTCAGCGAGTTTATTGGTACGGAGTTGGGAAGGTCGAGGCGCAGAATCTGGAGGCGTATCGCGCGCTCATTGGCGAAGTGATCGCCCACATCGAGGCCGAAGAGCCCGGCACCCTCTTTTATGACGTTCAGCTTGCCGCGGACGGCACCACGGTCTTGCTTCATGAGCATTACCAGGACAGCGACGCCGCGATGAAACACCTGATGGGCTTTGGGCCAAAGTTTGGGCCGCGCTACGCGGCCTTGGTGGAGGTGTCGTCGATTACGGTCTTTGGTGACTGCAGCCCGGCGCTGCGCGCCATCACCGACGCCATGGGCGCGACCTACGCATCCGAGAGTCTGGGAGCGGTCTGTAGGTAGATGGCCACACCCTCACTGTTATGAGCACTCGCCGGTCAGGAGGTTTTTGACTGGCGCGGCTCGTCGCATCCGCTGGTTGTGGGGTTGATGGCGAGGGGTTCAGGGGGTTGGCGGGGTGGCGGCGCCGGTGCGCCACAGCCAGAAGGCGCAGATGGCCATGGCGACGACCTCGACGCCGACCAGGAGCCATTGCTTGGGCACGGAGCCGTCGACGACGATGCCCAGAATGCGGGCCGCCAGCGCGCCGGTCATGAAGTAGAAGATCACCGAGGGGATGCTGACCGACCAGGGGCGCAGCGCGGTGATGGCGATGAAGGCCAGGCCAAAGCCCAGGACCATGCCCCCTCGAACGCGGCGCTCGATGCCTTCGTGGGTGTCGACGGGCGGCTCGGGGCCGCCGGTCAGCGGGCCAAACCACTCGGGGAAGATGGAGGCGACGACGCCGACCACCGCCAGGACGATCCCAAAGATGCGAAATCCAGACATGTGTGCTCCCTGCGTTTGATGGGTCCGTAAGATGCCTGCAGGCCGGCTTGTGTCGTGTTGGCCCTGCGGTTTTTGTTGCTGGCTTGAATATAGCTCTCTACAGCATTCGTAAACAGCCTGAATTTGTCTTGGAGACTTGCCTGATTGTCTCACCAGATTATCTTTGACGGCGACGCTTGGATGTGGAGGGAGAGATGGATCGACAGGCGCTTAGAGAGTTGGTGGCTCGACACGCGGTGCAGGACGGGGTCTCGGAGACGGCCATTGAGGGGCTGCGGGTCTTTCGGATCAGCGAGCCCATTGAGCGGCTGCCTGGGATTTATCCGGCCAGCATGTGCTGTGTGGTGCAGGGCCGCAAGCGGTCTTATCTGAGAGACACCGCGTACACCTACGATGAGACCCGCTATTTGTGTGCGTCGATGCCGATGCCGGTGGAGGCCGAGGTGCCCTTTGCGACGCCGGATGAGCCGGTGTTGGGGGTGTCGCTTGCGCTCGATACCCCCGCGATGGCGGAGATGTTGGTGGCGTATGAGGCCGCCGCGCGCCCGTACGAGGAGACCGCGATCAAGGGGTTGAACCTGGGGATGGTCCTGGTGGAGGTGGACGACGGCTTTCTGCACGCTTTGGGGCGGCTGCTTGAGCTTTTGGACGACCCGGTGGCGCTGCGGGTGTTGGCCAGCAGTCGGCTGCGGGAGGTCTTGTTTGCGATCATTGAGGGAGAGGCCGGTCCTTTGATGCGCCAGACCTTTGGCAACTCGCATGACATCACACGGGCGCTCGTTCACCTGCGAGAGAACCTCCACGAGCCGCTCTCTGTGGACGAGCTGGCCCGGAAGGCCGGGATGAGCCGGGCGGTTTTTCATCGGCGCTTCAAGGCCGCCACGAGCTTTTCACCGCTGCAGTTCATCAAGGCGCTGCGGCTGAGTCACGCCGCCATGCAGATCGTGGGTGGCAAAGGTGTCAGTCAGGCCGCCGAGGCCGTCGGATACACCAGCCCGTCGCAGTTCAGCCGTGAGTTCCGCCGCCAATTTGGCAAGTCGCCCCGGCAGTGGGCCAAGACCGCCGCGCTCTCGGCGCCCGATGTGCAGGCCGCAGGCGCTTGAGGGCCTGTCGGCATCCACTTCCAGCATCGTCAGCTTTGATGTCCTTGCCGCCAACCCAACCTGGGTTTGGAGTTTGCGGTGCGCCTGCGTTTGCGGCGGTCATGCGGCCGGAGGTTTCATCCTCTCTGTGTTGTCTTGCTCGGCGGTTTGTGACGCGGCCTCTGCCCAGGTGCCTGTTCTGGCGTTGTTGGGCGAAGGGTCGAGGAGCTTTGCGCGCACGCAAAACGCGCCGTGTCGGACGATGGTTTGTGTGGGTTTAAAGCGCCACAGCCGCTCGGCGCCCTTGAAGGCCTGGGTTCTGGGGTCTTCCAGCAGCACCTCGGCGCGGCCGGTGAGGTGGATGAGGGTGCCGGTGGAGAAGTCGGTGAAGACCAGGGCTGCGCGGGGGTTGAGCATGAAGTTGCCCAGGGTGTTGAAGAACTTGTTGCCCAGAAAGTCGGGGATGGTCAGGGTGCCATCGTCGGCGACGTGGACAAACCCTGGGCGGCCGCCGCGGTGGGAGATGTCGATCTGACGCCCGCCCTCTTGTGCGGGGCGGTCCACGTAGGAGGCCACGTAGAAGGTGTCGGCGCTGGCGATGTGGTCTCGGGCTTGCTGGGGCAGCCCTGCGTGGGTGTGGACTTCCACGGGCGAGGTCGGCGTTACGGGCTCAAGGGCGCGGCGCGTGATGTATTTGGGGCAGTTGCCGAAGCTGTGCTGGACCTCAACGCGCAGGCCGCCGTTTTGGGAGAGGATGTGGCCGTTCATGCGGTTGCGGCGCCGGGTTTCAAGCTCGATGCCCAGCAAACCCACCGCAGCGCCGTCTTTGGCGCCATGGCGAGTTGGGTCGCTGCTCTCCAGCGTCACATCGAGGTCCAGGTGCCGTGGGTCTGGGGACCGGGCAAAGCCCGCAGGGCCAGACCAGAGGGAGGCCCAGATCTCCCCTGCGTCGTCCACGGTGGCGGCGACCACAAAGGGCAGTTGTTCAAAAAAGAGCCGGTGCTGGTCTGGCATAAACGGGCGGATCACCATCGGTCCCACCCGCGCCATCCGCTCGTCCACGCCCAGTCGCCGTTGCAGCGCCAGCTCGCCGTTATGCCAGGGAGATTTGAGGTCTTTCATGATGCGCGCAGCCCTGCCTGGGTCGTGGGGAAGGGGTGAAAGTCTGGCAGCGCCTCCACGCGGGCCAGGAGCGCCAGGACGCGGGGGTAACCGCTCAAATCCACGTTGCCCTCGGGCGCGCTGGAGACATAGCTGTAAAAGGCGATGTCCGCGATGGTGGGGTGGTCGCTTGAGGCCAGCCACTGCCTGCCTTCGTGGTGGGCTTCGTCGGTCTTGTGCAGGCCGTGGGCGCGCGGCATGGCGACTTCGGGGTCCCGTTTGGCGCGCACGACCGTCCCCAACCGTGCAGCGGCGGGGCCGTAGGCGCTC